>WGSL01000040.1 GCA_014871665.1 Collinsella sp.
GGTGACCATCGGTCGCGAGCGCTCAGTTTCCGACATTGCCCTGCGCGACCCCAACGTGTCGCGCCGCCACGCCCAGCTCACCTTTACGGGCTCGGATTGGTCGATCGAGGACCTCAATTCCACCAACGGCACGCTCGTCAACAACCGCCGCATTACGCGCTGCCCGCTGCGCAACGGCGATCTGCTGACGTTTGGCCTGAGTACCTTTGAATTTAGGGGATAGTCGCTTATGAACATCGATATCGTCCTTTTTGCAGGCCGCATCGTCTTGGTCGCCCTGCTCTATATCTTCCTGTTCGCCGTCATGAAGACCGGCGTGGGACTTGTGCGCGGGCAGCGCCGCGACTCGGCTATCTGGACGATTGATGTGGACAAGGGTCCGCGCGGCATCCGCGGCATCCACGTAGACATGCTCGGCCCCGTCATCGTCGGCCGCTCGCCATCTTCGGACATCTGCATCAACGAGCCGTTTGTCTCGGCCTCGCATGCGCGCTTTTCGCTGCAGGGCCCGGCGCTCATCATCGAGGACCTCAACTCGCTTAACGGCACGCTCGTCAACGGCCGCCAGCTCGTGGAGCCCGCGACGCTGCGTGAGGGCGACGAAGTCCAGATTGGCGACGTGGTCATGAAGGTGAACCGTCGATGATCGACGAGGAGAACAAGTCCGCAACTATGACCGAGGCACCGGCTGCCGCCGTAGCTGCACCGGCCCACGCCGCTCCGGCGGACTCCACACCCGTGGAGCCCGAGGACACCGTGTTCTCCCTGCCTCTTTCGCATGTAACGCATGATATTTCGGATCTCGCCGATAACGAGGACGGAGAGGATGCCGTAGCGGCGCCCATCGGCGCACATGCTGCGGAACAGCCCACAGCGCCCGAAGCAACCCCGGCGCCGGCTCACTTTGCAGAGCCCGTCGCCGCGGCAATCAACGAGAGCGCTGCGGTGTTTGCGGCACCCGAGCCCGCCGCGCCGGCGTTTCCCATAGCCCCGGCATCCGAGGTTGCGCCCGCGTCTACGCCGGCGCCCGAGGCAGGGCCATCCCCCGAGGACGGCCCTGCGCCCGCAAGCGAGTCCGATGCCGTGGCCGAGCCCGCCGCCCAGTCGAAAAGCACGCCCGCGCCGTCGCACTTTTCGACGCCCGAGCCTATAGACGTCAGCCCGCAAGACGACGAGCCGACCGCCCGCGTTTCCGAGGAGCCCGACTCCCCGGACACCGGCGATTCCGAATCAAACGCCGAGACCGACACCGTCTCTCCCGGTGACACCGCCGAAATCGACGTTGCCGCCGTTGAGGCCAAGCTCAAAGACCCCGGCTCGACCATGAGCTTTGAGCCCCTGACCGAGGAGCGCATCGAGACTGACTCGACCTATGATGCCGGCACCACCACACAACTCATGTGGGGCGCCCGCTCCGACGTTGGCTGCGTGCGCCCGCACAATGAGGATTCCTACCTGGTGCAGTCGCCGCTCTTTTGCGTATGCGACGGCATGGGCGGTCACGCCGCCGGCGAGGTAGCCTCTTCCATCGCCGTCGAGACTATTGCCAAGACGGCCCCGCAGTCCGCCGACGCAGCACGCCTGGCCGCAGCCGTCGAGGCAGCCAACGCCGCCGTAATCGAGGCGGCCATGAACGGCCTGGGTAAGCCCGGCATGGGCTGCACAGCCACCTGCGCCTATATCGAAAACGACACGCTCGCCATCGCCCACGTGGGTGATTCTCGCGCCTACCTGCTCCACGAGGGCACGCTCATCCGCGTGACCCGCGACCACTCCTATGTGGAAGAACTCGTGGACGCCGGCGAGATTACGGCAGACGAGGCTCGCGTCCACCCCAACCGTTCGGTCATCACCCGTGCGCTGGGCTCGGACCCCGCCATGTATGCCGACCACTTCACCCTGCATATCGAGGAAGGCGACCGCCTGATCCTGTGCTCCGACGGACTTTCGAGCATGATTCCCGATAGCGATATCGAGAACATCGCCACGCAGTCCTCAACCGCGCAAATCTGCGTCGACAACCTAGTGGACGCGGCGCTTGCCGCCGGCGGCCACGACAACGTGACCGTAGTAGTCGTTGACCTGGTTGACGATGGCGTTATGCGCGAGGCGCAGCGCGTGCGTCGCCGCAACATTACTATCGCCGCCATTCTGGCCCTCGTCTTTGTGCTGGCAGCTGGCATCTGGGCCTACACGGGTGTCACCGGCTCGTACTACCTGGGTACCTACCAGGGCAATGTCGCCGTCTGGCGCGGCCTGCCCGGCAAGCCGCTCGGACTCAAGCTCCACTGGCTCGAAAGCGAAACCAGCATCAAGCTGTCCGACCTGCCCGAAGACACGCAAAACCGCCTCAAGGCGGGCATTCCGCAAACAAGTGTCGACGATGCGCAGGACACGATATCCAAGTACCGCCACCAGATCGACGAGGAGCAGACCCGCCAGGTGATCGACGCGCAAACGATTCGCGACAACACCAATCAGGGATCGACCTCCGAATCAGATTCCGAGAAAACCGCCGAACAGTCCGCCGAGGCCGAAGCCTCCGATAAGAATTAGAAAGGGAGTGCCGCTTATGAGTCGCCGCAACACCGAGCTGCTCTTGCTCATCGCCTCGGCGTTCCCCGTCATCCTGCTGTATGCGATGTACGTGCTCACCGCGGGCGCTGCCATCTCCTTTGAGACGCTCGCCGTACCGATCGGCCTCTTTGCCGCCTTTGCCGCGGCCCACATTGCCGTGCGCATCTTGGCGCCCGGTGCCGACCCCGCCATCCTACCCATCGTATTTATACTTTCGGGCATCGGCATCACGTTCGTGACGCGTCTCGCCCCCGCTCTCGCCATCTCACAGCTCATCATCCTGTTTGTCTCGGTGGCGCTCATGGTGGGAACGCTTGCACTAGTCAAAAACCTCGACGTGGTCATGCGCTACAAGTACACCTTTGGCATCATCGGCATCATTCTGCTGATGCTGCCCATCTTTATCGGCACCACGATCTCGGGCTCCAAGCTGTGGATTCGCATCGCGGGCTTTACCATCCAGCCCGGCGAGTTCGCCAAGGTCTTTATCGTGCTGTTCCTGGCCGGGTACCTGGCCGAGAACCGCGAGCTGCTCTCCATCTCCAACCGCAAGATCCTGGGCTTTAAGATCCCTCGCCTGCGACTGCTGCTGCCGCTGTTTGCCGTGTGGGGTGTGTGCCTGCTCGTCGTCGTCTTCGAACGCGACCTGGGTTCGGCCGTGCTGTTCTACACCATCTTCTTGCTGATGCTCTACGTTGCCACGGGGCGCTTTTCGTATGTCGTTATCGGCCTTGCGCTCTTAGCCGTTGGAGCCGTGGGCGCCTACAAGTTCCTGTCGCACGTTCAGGTGCGTTTCCAGGTTTGGGTCGATCCGTTTAAGGACGCCCAGGGCCAGGGCTACCAGATTGTCCAGTCGCTCTTCTCGCTTGCCGACGGCGGTCTGGTCGGCGTTGGCATCGGCAACGGGATGGCCAACAACATCCCCGTCGTCGAGTCCGACTTTATCTTCTCGGCCATCGGCGAGGAGATGGGTCTTTTGGGCGGCGGCGCCGTGCTCATCCTGTTTATGCTCTTTGCCGTGCGTGGCCTCACCACAGCTGCCCGCGCTAAATCCGACCTCGCCGCCTTTAGCGCCACGGGCCTTACGGCCGCCATCAGCTTCCAGGCCTTCTTGATCGTTGGCGGCGTAACCCGCCTGATTCCGCTGACCGGCGTCACCCTGCCCTTTATGAGCCAGGGCGGCTCCTCGCTGCTGGCGAGCTTCATCATCGTCGCGCTCCTGCTGCGCGCCGGTGACGAGGCGACCGGACGCGAGGCCGAGCTTACCGGCACCGGCACCATGGCCGCCATCACCGATGATCAGGTCGCATCTGCCGCCGCCCCGACGGGCACGCGCTTTGCCACCTCGTCTTCCTACGGCAGAGGCAGCCATTCCGTCGGCTCGCGCATGCGCCGTCGCCTGCTCGACACGCCTGAATCCGGTGTGCTCGGCCGCGTTGCGCTCGCCAACCGTCTAACCCGCGCGGTGCTCGCCTTTACGGCGCTGTTCGCCATCCTTATCGGGAACCTCACCTATGTCCAGGTCATTAAGGCCAAGGACTATCAGGACATGCCGACCAACAACCACACCATCGCCCGCTCCAAGTACATCCAGCGCGGCTCCATCATCACGTCCGACGGCGTGACGCTGGCCGAGTCGCTGCAGCAGGAGGACGGCACCTACGTACGCTCCTACCCCAACGGTAACCTGGCAGCGCACGTGGTTGGCTACGTGAGCCAGCAGTATGGCACCACCGCCATCGAGAGCGTCATGAACGACACGCTCACCGGTTCTAAGGACTACTCTAGCTGGAACAACGCCATCGCGTCGCTCGCGGGCCAGACCCAGCCGGGCAACACCGCCAAGCTCACCATCGACTCGCGCATCCAGACGGCGGCCGAGCAGGCACTCAAGGGCTTTAAGGGCGCTGTAGTGGTCATCGACCCGCGTACCGGCGCGGTGCTCGCATGTGCCAGCTCGCCCACCTACGACAACACCAACATCGATGCCCTGCTGCAGACGGGCGGCGGCGAGGACGGCTCCATGTACAATCGCGCCATGGACGCGCTGTACACGCCGGGCTCCACGTTTAAGGTCGTTACGCTTTCCGCGGCACTCGAGACCGGTACCGCCAGCCTTACCAGCACCTACCAGGCGCCCGGCTCCATGGATATCGGCAACGCACCGGTCACCAACTATGCCAACGAGAGCTACGGCACCATCAGCCTGCAGCAGGCCTTTGCCGTGTCCTCCAACGTCGTCTTTGGCCAGGTGGCAAACGAAGTTGGCGCAAACACGCTCGTACAGTTTGCCAACGCCTTTGGCTACGGCCAAAAGCTCGGCCAGGACCTGACCTCCGCGGCCTCCATCATGGCCGACCCGTCGCTCATGACCGAGTGGGAGACCGCCTGGGCCGGCGCCGGCCAGCCTGTCGGCATGGACCACACGCCCGGCCCGCAGACCACCGTCATGCAAAACGCCGTGATTGCCGCCGCCATCGCTAACAGTGGTGTGGTCATGGACCCGTACTTTGTAGCCCAGGTACTCGCCCCGGACGGAACCGTGGTCAAGACCACGCAGTCCCGCTCGCTGGGTCAGGCCGTCAGCTCCGCCACGGCCGACCAGGTCAAGCAGGCCATGCTTGCCGTCGTCCAATCCGGCACCGGCACCGATGCCCAGATCCCCGGCGTCAAGGTCGCCGGCAAGACCGGCTCGGCCGAGACCGGCGGCACCAACGTCAACTCGATGTTCGTTGGCTTTGCGCCTTACGATTCACCCACGGTCGCCATCTCGGTGGCCTTGGAGGATTACGACAAGCATGACGTCGAGGCCGCCAAGATCGCCGGCATCGTCCTGACCGCGGCGCTTGCCGCACAGGGAGCGTGATGCCCATGATCGAATCGGACACCCGAGGCGCGCCGCGGCCGAAGAGTTAGCGGCAACGCGCCACACGGCCCCAGCGGCCACATCATAGGTACTACACACATCGTTGAGCGAATAGTTATGTTAGGAGCAGGAATGGAACAGAGGGTCCTCGGGGGAAGATACCTCCTCAAGGATAAGGTAGGAACAGGCGGCATGGCGACCGTCTACCGTGCACAGGACCAGGTTCTCGACCGCACGGTAGCCGTCAAGATCATGCTGCCGCAGTATGCTGGCGACGCAACCTTCGCCGCACGCTTTAAGCAGGAGGCCCAGGCAGCAGCCGGTCTCTCCTCCCCCTATATCGTGGGCGTCTACGATTGGGGCAAGGACGGCGACACCTATTACATCGTCATGGAGTACCTGCGCGGTACCGACCTTAAGAGCGGCATCAAGAGCCACGGCGCCCTCGACCCCAAGAAGGTCGCGCAGATCGGCTCGCAGATCAGCTCCGCGCTTTCGGTCGCCCACAAGCACGAGATCATCCACCGCGACATTAAGCCGCAGAACATCATGGTGCTGCCCGACGGCAACATCAAGGTGATGGACTTTGGCATCGCGCGCGCCAAGAACAGCCACCTCACGCAAGACAACAACGTGCTGGGAACCGCCCACTACGTCAGCCCCGAGCAGACCCGTGGTCAGGACCTCGGCCCCACCTCGGATATCTACTCGCTGGGCGTCGTGATGTACGAGTGCGCCACTGGCCGCGTTCCCTTTGACGGTGACGACGCTATCTCGGTCGCACTCAAGCAGGTCAACGAGCTGCCTATTCCGCCGAGCCAGATCAACTCCGGTGTCGACGCCGACCTTGAGCGCATCATCCTCAAGTGCATGGAGAAGGACCCGGCAAACCGCTTCCAGACCGCCGACGAGCTGCGTCAGGTGCTCAACAGCTACCTGTCGGGCCGTGCCGTCAACGTCTCGGAGCCCACGCGCATCATCGGCGCCCCCGGTGAGCTGGGCGCCACCAAGACTCGCGAGCTTTCCGATCAGACGCGCGCCATGGTGCGTCCCGTCTCGGGCGTGAGCGGCCAAAATACCGCCCGTAGCTCGGTTTCGGGCTCCACCGGCTCCTACGAGATCGAAGAGCCCAAATCCAACAAGAACAAGATCATCGCCGCCGTGGTGGCAGCCGTTGCCGTCATCGGCATCGTGGTGGCCTTTGCCACAGGACTCTTTGGCGGCGAGCAGGTCACCGTGCCCGATGTGCTGGGCAAGGACCAGCAGACTGCCGTCGAGCTGATCAAGGAAGCCGGCCTCGAGGTCGGCACCATCGACCAAAGCTACAACGACGATGTCGACGAGGGCAAGGTCGCCGAGCAGACGCCCAACGGCAACACCAAGAAGGCCAAGGGCACCAAGGTGAACCTGGTAATCTCCAAGGGCCCCAAGCCCTCCGAAAAGGTTGAGGTTCCCAAACTTGTCGGCCTGACCAAGGACCAAGCAGAAGCCGCACTGGCAAGCGTTGGCCTGAAGGGCAACGCCTCCGAGGAGGCCAACGAGGCTGATGAGGGCCAGGTCTTTGAGCAGGGCACCGAAGCCGGTAAGGAAGTCGCGAAGGGCACGACCATCTCGTACAAGGTCTCGAGCGGCCCGGATACCACGTCCGTCCCCGACCTGACCGACATGACCGAGGCCCAGGCGCGCAACGCCCTCGATATGGCAGGCTTTGGCGTCGACGTGAGCTACCAGGAGAACGACTCGGTTACCGAGGGCACCGTGATCAGCTGGAACCCCAGCGGCAAGCAGAAGCCCGGCGCCACGATTACCGTCGTCATTGCCAAGAAGTCCGGCAAGGCCACCGTCCCGGGCAACCTGTACGGCAAGAGCATTTCCGCCGCCGTTACCGCGCTCAACAACGCCGGTTTCTATAACATTGGCTTCTGTGACCAGAACGGCAATCCCGTAAGCGGTAACGAGGATGCCACCGTTACGGGCGTCTCCCCCACTGGCAAGCAGTCCACCGACAGCACGATCACGCTGACGGTCGCACTTTCTGGCTCCACCTCGGGTGACGATTCCGGCACGACGACTAACTAGTCGACAACCCATCACCTGCAGCGGCTATGGCCGCAAACATATTCGCTCAGAAGCGCCCGCTTGCTCCCCGGCAAGCGGGCGCTTTGTTTATCGACAGGCCAGGGCTCCATAGCAACACAAAGAGGCCCGCAAAAAACAAGCCTCCCAGGTGACAACAGAATATGTAATGCAGTAATTACTAGCCGCAGAACTTCACCATGGTCTCGACCACGAGCTTCTCGGAGTTGAGCTGCTGTATCATGATGCCCTGCTGGAACAGCGGATGTTGGCGCGCGTGCGCTCCGGATCGGAGTGCTCGACGAACTCCTTCTTATCCAAGGTGCAGACCGAGCGCGACAAAACGACTTCGAAGCGACCCATTACGGCATCGCGCATGCGCTACAATCTCGGTTAATCTGTTAACCACCCGAAAGCAGCAGGAGGCCCCATGCCCACACCAGGCAAGCGCCCATCCATGCGCCAGATTGCCGTCGCGGCCGGCGTATCCGTCGCCACGGTCTCCCACGTCATCAACGGCAGCGGCCGTTTTTCCGAAGACACCCGCAAACGCGTGGAAGCCGCCCTAAAGGAATACGGCTACGTCACGAACATGGCGGCGAAGAGCCTCCGTATGGCCCAGTCCCGGACCATCGGCATGATCGTGCCGGACATCTCCAACGACTTCTTTTCCAAGATCGCCCTGCATGTGGAGCGCGAGCTGGCAACCGAGGACTACTCGGTCTTTGTTTGCAACAGCGCCAATGACCCCGCCCGCGAGCGTGACTACTTCCGCACGCTGGCAAGCAAGCAGGCCGACGGTATCATCTGTATCTCCGGCCTGCGCAGGCTCGACGGCGAGTTCGTCCCCCACGGAATCCCCGTGGTCTGCATCGACCGTGCGCCCGAAAACGACCTCGGTTTCCCACACGTGGGCTCCGACAACATCGGCGGTGGCTACATGGCGACCGAGCACCTCATCGAGCGCGGCTGCAAGGACATCCTGAGCATCTCGAGTTTTACCGCCAACTACCCCGGCAACGAGCGCCAGATGGGCTACGAGCGGGCGCTCGCCGCGCACGGAATGCCGCTACGCCGCGACTACCAGCTGTTTGTCTCGGGTAAGCAGCCGAGCATCATCGAGTCGGAAGAGCTCGTGACCGACTTCCTCTCCACGGGCTACCCCGTCGACGGCGTCTTCGCCCATAGCGACCACGCAGCCGTGGGCGCGCTGCGTGCGCTCGTTGCCGCCGGCAAGCGCGTACCCGAAGACGTCCGTCTCATCGGCTTCGACGATTCCGTTTACGCGCAGCTTCCGACGCCGCAAATCAGCACCATCCGCCGCTTCCCCGAGCGCCTCGCGCACGAGGGATGTCAGGCCCTGCTCGCCCTGCTGCGCGGCGAAGAGCCCGAGATGGAGACGCTTGTCCCCGTTAAGCTCGTGCAACGCGCGAGCAGCTAGACAGCGGGCAGCGAATAGCCGCGTTTTTCTCTCGCATGTGCTCTATCCCACGCGCGACATGCAAAAAGCCCGCCACCATGGGTGACGGGCTTTTCCGCTACCAGCCGCGTGCTTCCTCCGCACGTACGAGCTGACGAGCCTCGATCTGGCGAATCATATCGATGCGTCGCTGGTGACGGCCGCCCTCGAACTCGCCGGTGAGCCAGGCGTCGACAATCATTTTGGCCAGCTCGATGCCTACCACACGAGCACCAAATGCGAGCATGTTGGTGTTGTTGTGCTCGCGCGACAGGCGAGCGGAATACGGCTCAGAGCAGGTGCAGCAACGGATACCGCGCACCTTGTTGGCGGCAAGCGAGATGCCCACACCCGTACCGCAGATAACGATACCGCGATCAACCTCGCCGGACATGACAGCGTCCGCCACGGCCTCACCCGCGATGGGATAGTCAAAGCGCTCGGTGCTGTCCGTACCGAAGTTCACGACTTCGTAGCCGTACTTCTCCTGGATATACGCCGTGATGGCTTCCTTGTACTCGACTGCGACGTGGTCGTTTCCAATACCGATCTTCAAAAGAGACCCCTTTCCATAAGAACCATTCGCGCATGCCGCGCGCTCAATCCGTCCTAATTCGCCGTTCCGCTTCTAATACACCTCGCCGGCGCGCAAACGGCGCAGACACTCCTCGTAACCAGCGTCCTTGCCAAACAGCGCACTGGTGCCCAGGATAAATCCGTCCGCGCCAATGGCGGACAGGTCGCGCACGCGCTCGGGCGAGCAGGCGCCGTCGATCATGAGCTTGAAGCCAAAGCGCTCCTTCAGCGCGGCAAGGCGACGCACCTTGTCGTTCGTGAACTCGATAAAGCTCTGACCGGCAAAACCCGGATTCACCGTCATGACCATCACGTAATCGCAGAGGTTCAACATCTCCTCGATCTCGGAGATAGAGGTGTCGGGGTTCACGGCGATACCGGCGCTCTTGCCGAGGGACTTAATCGCGGCGAGTGTCTTGACCACGTAACGCTCGGACTCCGGATGGATATAGATGATGTCCGCGCCGGCGGAGGCGAAAAGTTCAACCTTGCTGGCAGGATTCTCGACCATAAGGTGCACGTCGACGAGCTTGTTGGTGGCAGCTCGCACGGCCTTGATGTCTTCGAGACCCATGGCGAAATTGGGAACGAAACTGCCGTCCATCACGTCGCAATGGAAGATGTCGATGCCGGCGGCGTCGAGATCCTCGACGGTCGCACGCAGATTGCCGTAGTCGGCGCACATGAGACTGGGGCAGAGCAGCATAGTGAACTCCTTATCTGCTCGGTGATTATCTACTCGGTGGTAATTAATCGTTTAACCTTTATTTACAGTCTGGCTGATTAATCGTTTAACCACGTTGTTAACCTGCAGGCTTTTCCAGATTCACAACGTTGCCATATTTGCCTATCTAGCTGGTATCATGCAGGAGCCCGCACCACGAAACACTGTCGTATTCCCTAGGAAGAAATCCCGCTACGCGGACAGCAGCAGCCAGGGGCCGCAATCCGCAGACCTGAGCCCGGACCCCCTACGCTCCAGGCGTGATCAGGCGCGCGCACTGGGCGATCTTCTCGTCATAGGACTCCGCGATAATCGACACACCATCGAACCCAAACGCGCGAACATTCGAGAACTGATGGAACTTCGAGCTGTCGCACAGCACGTACGCCTTATTCGAATTCTCGCGCACGATGCGCTTCTTCGCCGCCTCAACGTAGGAGGGCGTCATGACGCCGCGGTCCTCGTCAATCGCGTTGGTCCCGATAAACGCCTTATCGAAGTACAGATCGCGCAGGATCGATTCGGTCATAGAACCGCAGAACGAGGAGTTCACATAGTTGAACTCGCCACCCACCACGATGAGCTGGGCGCGCGTCTCGCTCTTAATCAGGCACGCCGAGGCATCCGTCGTGTAAATTGTCACGTCGCGGTCGAGCAGCAGACGCAGCAGCGCCGTGCAGGTGGAACCCGAGTCCAAGTAGAGCGTGTCCCCGTCCTCAACAAAACGCAAGGCGACTTGGGCAATCTGTTCCTTCTCACTCCCGTGTAGGCCCGAACGCGTCGAGATACTCACCTCGTGGACAGCCGAGAGGAGCCTCACCGCGCCGCCCGAAAGATGCTCAACCTTGCCAAGCGCCTCCAGCTCCTTGAGGTCGCGACGTAGCGTCGAAATAGAGACGCCCGGCAGCTCCTCCTGCAGCTCGGAAATCCTCGCGAGGCCCGACTTCTGCAGGCACTCTACAATTCGCTCCTGGCGCTCATACGGAATCATATTGGGAACCTCTCCAAACCACTCTGCTTCACGCTCGTTCACTTCTTTTCGAAAAGTGTAACGCACAAGCAGAATAGCGGCCGCCACCTGTTGCGATGACGACCGCTTAATCGATTGACCTACCCTCTCGTTCACAATTTGAACGAGGTTGACACACCTCGCGTAAGCGCGACGCTCTTCAAGCGAAGAGAACGACCCTAGGAGAGGCGGCGCATCCGGGGCTCTTAGGCGAGCTGATCCTCCTTGCCGGTGAAGGCGAAGGCAAGAACACCGGCCACGACGGCGGAAATGAGCATGCCGACCATAGCCCAAGCGAAGTTCATGGGGTCGGAACTCACGAAAGCCGGGAACGTAGTGACGGAACCGAAGGTGAACGCAGTGGTGACGACCTTCATGATACCGAGGAACGCGCCGCCGACGGCACCGCCGATGATCTGCGCAAGCCAGACCTTCTTGTTCTTCACGAGCATACCGAACAGCGTGGGCTCGATGATGGCGGACAGGGCGATCGATACGACACCGGTCATCGCGAAGCTCTTGAGCTTCTGGTCGCGGGCCTTGAGGAACACGCCGAAGGCGCAGCCGATAACGGCGAAGTTGCAGGCGAAGGTGAAGGGGCAGATGTAGTCGAAGCCGTTCTGAGCGATGTTGTTGATCATGATGGGGTTCACGGCCCAGTGGATGCCCATGGACACCAGCACGGACCAGCCGCCGCCAACCAGCACGCCGGCGAACACGGAGCTGCGCTCGATCAGCCAGTTGACCACGAAGGCGATGGCCTCACCAGCGTAGACGCCCAGGGGACCGATGACGAGCATGGTGAGCGGAACCATAACGATCAGGGAGATGGCGGGCAGCACGACGAGCTTGAGCATCTCGGAAACGTGCTCATCGAGCCACTTGTACAGGTACGAGTAGACCCAGACAGACAAGATGGCAGGGATAACCGTGGAGTTGTAGTTCATGAGAACCACGGGGATGCCGAAGAAGTCCGTCATGGCGCCGTTGCCCGCGTCGCCCATGAGGGCGATGAAGTCCGGGTAGAGCAGGCACGCGCCGAGCAGCGCCGACAGGTACGGGCTCGCGCCGAAGCGCTTGCCGGCGGAGAAGCCGAGCAGCACGGGCAGGAAGTAGAACACGCTCATGGCCAGGGTGTACAGGATGGTGTAGGTACCCGTGCCCTCAGCGATGATGCCGAGCTGGGCGGCCAGGATAACGAAGCCGCGCAGGATACCGGAGCCGGCCATGGCGGGCAGCAGCGGGGCAAAGATGCCGGAGATCGCGGAGAAGACTTGGCTGACGATGCTCTCGCCCTCGTCCTTGGTAGCAGCGGAGATTTCCACGCCCGAACCCTTGACCAGCGGCTCAAACTTCTCGTACAGCTTCGGGACCTCAGTGCCGATGAGAACCTGGTACTGACCGGCCTTGTTCAGCGTGTTCACAACGCCTTCGACTTCCTTGACCGCAGCGTCGTCGCAAGCCGCGTCGTCTTTGAGATTGAGGCGCGGCGCGTCGCGCAGTGCGTCATGCCCGAGATGTTCTCGGGACCACCGACGGCGTCCAGAATCCCCTGAGCCATCGCGTTCCAGTCGCGTTTCATTGGTTACCTCCCCATTGCGCAGAAGAGCTCGCGGACAAGCTCGGCTGCCTTAATCGCGTCGTTTGCATCGATAACGGATTGGATCTTCTCCATGCTTACGGCCTCGATGGCGTCGTTGAGCAGATGGATCATCTGGTCGTTCTGTGCAGCCTCGCCGGCAGCGGGCTCGATGACCGGGAACGTGTCGAAGTAGATTGCGCTGTCGTAACCGTGCTTCTTCACGTAGTAGAGGAACTCGAGGGTCTTCACCGGCGTGGACGTACCAATCATAAGGCCATCGTCGAAGCGACCGTTGCCGTCGTTTAGGTGAATGCCGTAGAGCTTGCCCTCGCGGCCGAACAGGTCGGCGGCCATGGCAGGGTTCTCGTGCTTCATGAGCATGTGGCAGTAATCCAGCGTGACGCCCAAGTTCGGGCGGTCTGCAGCGTTGAGAATCATGCCGGTCATACCCATGGAGTCGATGAACGCGTACGCGCGCTCCTCGTAGGGTTTGTACTCAATCGAGATCTTGAGGTCGGGCGCGTAGTCGCAAACCTTCTGGAATGCGGCTACGAGCTGGTCGAAGACGCGAGCGTAGGCGATCTGGAAGCTGTAGTCAAAGCCGTCGTGGCCGAGCCAGATGGTCACCGTGTTGCCACCGGCAGTGCGGCAGTAGTCGCACGCCTCGTAGCAGAGCTCAAGGGCTTCCGCGGCAAGGGCATCATCGGCATTGCCCAGGTCACCGTTGAGGAAGGCGTTGCGGAAGCGCAGCGCGCAGCCGTTCAGCTGCAGGTCGTGAGCTGCGAGCTTGGCGGCCATGTCCTCAGCCGTGACACCTGTGCAGTGCTCGGGGTAGTTGAGGTCGACGTGCGTGAGGCCCACGCTCTGGAACTCCGCGAACACGCGATCAAGATTCTTGTCGCCATCGCGAAAATAGGAGTTGATACGAGTTGCAAGCTTCATGCTTCTACGTCCTTTACCTTCGTCCTTGATCGTTTCTGCCCGTTCGAGCACCTGATCTATATCCGTAATTCGATAAGGGCCGCCGCCTGCGCGCCGGGGCTTACCCTGTGACATGTAGATTACTGCCACATAAGTTCATTTTCAATCAGTATTTTTCACTCTTTTTCTCATTGTGTCAGAGTTTTTCACCGTATAAAGCCATCTACCTTGTGGTTTTGCTGTTAATCAAGTTTGACCATTCTTGAAATTACCTGATTTTTTCTGAATTAATTTGCCGTTTATCGGTAAAAATCGACCGCTCACGGCTGACGGCGACGCAAGATGGAAGATACTTGCATGAGGAAAAGCACTGAATTCCCAGCGCCGATTCGAATGACGCGATTGGTGACGCGAGCGTCGACGGCCCGAATCTGCCGTCGGCCCCCACTAACCAAAAACGGCGCCGCTCACGCGACGCCGTCATATTCCCTGGTGCCCCCGGGCGGATTCGAAAACTCCCCCCCGCGGGGAAATTGGTGACGCGGGTGTCGACGGCGCTGAGCGCTCCGTGTTTTGGTATGTGGATATGGCAGCCATCAACCTTTCTCGGCATGTGAAACTCTAGGCACATATGAGCATACCTGAGCGACGCAACACATGCGCTCCATCTATCCCAACAAGCTCCAGCGGTACCCGCACTTCCCATTTCGTGTAGAAAAGGGCCTGTATATACTTCCCATTTCGTGTATTGAATCAGGTAACCACACTTCCCATTTCGTGTATACAGCAGCTAGATTGGGCAATCATGTCAGTATTCAGACGTACGGCCTACAATAAACTCCTCGATTGGAAAGCGAGCAATGGATCCCGAGCCATCATGCTCGAGGGGGCCCGCCGCGTTGGAAAAAGCACCCTTGCCCAAGAGTTTGCGCAGTCCAAATACAAATCCCACCTCGTGATCGACGAATCTGTTGCGAGTGAAAAAAGAAGACCGGAGACTCAACTGGTCTCCGGCCTCATTTCTAAAAAACGTCTCGTGGTTCTACTCGTGCTGTCGGGCTTCTACCAGCCTGCAGAAGTCGTTGACGCTCATGAGCCATTCCCTTTGCGCGGGCGTGTAGGTTTCGAACAGCGATGAGGGCACAACGAGGCTGAGCCTGTCCTTAGCCATAGCTCGTGTGTAATCCTCACTTACGGCGGGCTCAAGTGTTACAAGATGCTTGTCCTCGATTCTGTCAGCCTCATCAAGCACCTGACGCCAACGCTCCTTGATGGTTGTCTTGGCACCGAGCATCGTCAGTCGAGCGACAGGGAACTTGGGGTCGTGGTAATCGTCAATAGAGGGAAAGATGAAATCCGGCTTTGATTTGCCCTCGGTGTATTTCTGCGCCGAGTAGCGTATGCCCCTAGCATCGAATAGCATCGAGAGTTGATTCTCGAACGCCGTCCCCGCACGGGACTTGCGGCGCTGGAAGGCCGACATAGTGGTGCGCAGCACGCCATCAACATCAAGCGCCGAGCCAAGGTATGGCGCGAGGTCGCGCTCCAAGAGATGCCGCTCGAAGACGCGGAACAGCATCTCTTCGCGTTCGTAACAAGCGACCAAGCAGCCATCCGGGTCGCCCGTCCAATCGAGCTTTCCAAGGGTGGAAGCTGAGTAGGCTGAGAAGTCTGCCCCTTTGGGGAAGGACTCGCCGAATTTCTCGATCATACCGTCGAGGAAGTTCTCCGCTGCGATCGGCATGCTAACTTCGATGCCGATGGACTCCAAAATCCTTGCGGCGATCGACGTGATGCGCGTATCCTCCCGAGCAGAGGGCGTAAAACCCTTCTCGCCAACCCCGTCGAGCGCGAAGAGCCAGCGAACTTGAGATTCCGCCGTACTCCCCGCTCGGGCAAATAGGATTACGACCTCCTTGGCTTCGTGTAGGGCCAAAACCATGAGGTCGCCCGGACGGGCCATGCCCATGGCAGCATTATCGTTGTAGTAGAGCCTATACTCAGTTCTAGTTGGATGCTTCCTGCGGGCGTCGTACCAAGTGGTATAACCATGGTCGAATATAGGGTCTGCACCATCATCGAGATATGCGAAGGTAGTTCGCATCCCCTTTATGTCATCGTCTCCGAAAAGCGCGCGCAAAGGCCCCACGCCGTTGAATTCGTGCTGGTGGCTTTTATTGGCCCCCATGATGTCAACGCCCGCGAGGGTTTTCGCGACAGCACCATCAAAATACGCGCCAAGTACTCCATAGTCCATCCTAGAACACCTCCATCATCAACTTCGCGACCGAGCGCACGACCGGCACGGTCACGGAGTTGCCGAACTGCCTGTATGCCTGAGTATCCGACACCGGGATGATGAACTCATCGGGAAATCCTTGCAGGCGCGCACATTCGCGGGGAGTGAGTTTACGAGGGTTTTTTCCTTCCTGCCCGACCAGAATCTCGCTGCCATCCTTGTGGTACCGGGCGGAAAGCGTCCTTGTCGTGTCCTCTGGGCCGACCATCGAGTATCCAAAGCCGTGGCCCGCCGCCTCATGCTTTTCGCGATAGGCGCGCAGATAGGCCCATAGCTTATCCGAAATGGTGTAGCGTTCGTTTGGTTGCTCTTCGAGGATTTCCCCTAGCGTATGTCCCGGTCCCGGCACCTCAAGGTCATCCCACGAGAAGGGAACTTCCTCCCTGAACCCCACGATGTAGATGCGCTCCCTGTGCTGGCACGTCCAGTTTTTTGAATCAAGCACTTTCCAGAAAATATGGTATCCAAGGTCCTCCTCAAGCGTCTGTCGTATGACCTTGAAGGTCTTCCCGCCGTCGTGACTCGTAAGGTTCTTAACGTTCTCAAGCAAGAAGGCCTTCGGGCGCTTGTCGCGTATGATGCGAGCGACCTCGAAAAAGAGGGTTCCCTGCGTTTTATCCTCAAAGCCGGTGGGTCTCCCCAAAGATTGCTTCTTCGAAACGCCTGCAAGGGAGAATGGCTGACAAGGAAAGCCTGCGAGCAGGACATCGAAGTCCGGTATATCGTTTGATGCGACCTGACGGATGTCGCCCGCCGGGGTCTCTCCATAGTTCATCCGGTAGGTTTTCTGGGCGAACTTATCCCACTCGCAAGAGAAGACGCACCTACCGCCAAGCTCCTGGAACGGCATTCGTATACCGCCGATGCCCGCGAAGAGATCGCAGAAGGTAAAAGGCGCGTCGCTGCGCTCCCCTTGGTCAAATGGAGCCCCCGCATCGAGCGATGCGATAAAGGCGCATTCAGCCGCCGTTGGACTAGTATCCCCAGACTCCCAGCGCCGAACGGTGCGTTCGCCAGACGAGCCCATACCAAGGGCGGCGGCGAACTCCTTTTGGGTGAGGCCGAGGTCAATTCTCTTTTGCGCTATATCAGCTGCATTTAGTTGCATGGGACGCCTATCTTGGTTGAAAAACGGTCAAACTGTCCTGTATTTACCACAGCGTTAGTCTATCACCCCGAGCGGACATGTCTTCCCCTTGCTTCAGTCCGCCTCTAAACCCCGTAGCATCAACTGGGCTTTAGGGCTTGGACACTCTACCGGAGGGCTCTAGACGCAATTGGTGACGCGGGTGTCGACGGCCCGAATCCGCCGGCGGCCCCCGCAAACCAGAAACG
>WGSL01000041.1 GCA_014871665.1 Collinsella sp.
CTGGTGATCTCCGCCTTGAGAGGGCGGCGTCCTAAACCGCTAGACGAACGGGCCACATGACATCTGCACTGCCGTGCTGCGAGGAAATATATTACGGGACAAAAAACATCAGCGCAAGAAGAAATTCCAAATTGCCGAAAAATTGTCGGCAGGTTATGGAACACACAGGTAAACTGGGTAGCTAATTCAAGTTGAGATGGACCAAAAGAGCTTCGCGCTCGTTGGGGATTTTGTCTTCGATCACGGCGTCGAGGGCGGAGTTGAGAAGCTGACCCAGTTCCGGCCCGGGCTTGACTCCGGCACGGATCAGGTCGCCGCCGTTGATGGCGAGCATCTTGAGCGTATAGGGCTCCCCTGCCTTCAGCAGCTCGTGCGCCAGCGCGCGCATCTCCTCAATCGTCTCAACATAATAGAAGCACGACGGGGCCTTGCCAAGTGTGTCGGCACGCTTAAGGTCCATGAGCTCGTCAATCAGGCGGGCCGTGTCGACGCCCTCACCCGAAAGCGCGCGCATCATATTGAGCAGGCAGGAGCGCTCGGGGCGCAGCGGCTTGTCATGGTATTTGATGAGCAGGCACACGTCGCGCACCAGGTCGTGCGAGAGCGCCAGGCGATCCATAATGACGCGCGCCTTCTTGGCGCCGAGCTCGGGATGACCGTAGAAGTGTCCGCTGCCGGAATGATCGACCGTGAAGCACTCGGGCTTGGACACATCGTGCAAAAACGCCGCCCACATAAGGCTCGACGAGGGCGCGACGCCGTCGCACAGCGCGAGCTCCCCCGCCACCGTCAGCACACGGGCGATATGCACGTAGACGTTAAACGCATGATAGACACTGCGCTGATCAAACCCGCGACCCGCTGCCAACTCGGGCACGGCGGCGCAGATGAGCTCGGGATAGCGGAGCATCGCGTCTCCCCCATGACCGGTCGAAAGAATGCCCTCGAGCTCAATACCCACACGCTCACGCGCCACGGCTTCGAGCAGCGGCGCGCACTCGGCAAGCGCACGCTTGGTCTCGGGCTCAATCATAAAGTCCAGACGGCAGGCAAAGCGCACCGCACGCAGCATGCGCAGGGCGTCCTCGTTAAAGCGACGCTTGGGATCGCCGACAGCGCGAATCAGCTTGCGCTCCAAGTCACCCTGGCCGTCGTAGCGGTCGACAAGCCCGCGCTCGGGATGCCAGGCCATGGCATTGACGGTAAAGTCGCGGCGCGCCAGATCGTCCTCGAGCGAGGCGGCACGCTCCACACTCTGGGGATGGCGACCATCGGTGTAAAAGCCATCCAGACGGTACGTGGTGACCTCGATACGCTCGCCATCGGAAATAGCCGTGATTCCGCCAAATTTAATGCCCGACTCCACAACCGCGATGCCGGCGGCCTCGAGCGCCGCTTTGGACTCCTGCCACAGGCCGCTACAGCACATATCAACATCGTGGCTGGGGTACCCCATCAGGGCGTCGCGCACCCAACCGCCCACGTACCAAGCCTCAAGACCAGCCGCCTCAAGCGCGCGCAGGACGCGCAGGGACGCATCGGACGGTTGAATACCGTTGAGCGAAACATTGCACATGCCTATGGCCTCCTGCGACTATCAAATTGGCTATCGATTGCGTCTGCAAGAAGTCTAGCAAGAAACAGCCTCCACTGCACACGCAAGTCCGATAAACAAAAACGCATCCGTCCTAGTCTAAGACGGATGCGAAATAATCAAACTATTCAGACAAGGTGCCGGAACTAGCAGACCTGGCGAACCTCGATGTGCTTCTTATATTCGTCCACCTTGGCAAAATCGCCCAGACCGGGGCACTCGACCACGTTGGCGCCGGTGGCCATCGAAAGGCGCAGGGCGTCCTCGACGCGCTCGGGGGCGTCGTGCCACACGGACAGGAAGGCAGCGAGCGAGGAATCGCCGGCACACACCGTCGACAGCAGCTTGACGTCGAAGGTGCGGTTGGCAAACCAGATATGCTCGCCGTTGGAGAAGTACGCACCGGCGCCACCAAGGGTCAGCAGCACGTTCTTGGCACCCTTGGCATGAAGCTCAGCCATTGCGCCCTTGACGGACTCATCGTCGCCACCGCTCACCTTAATGCCAAAGATGTCAAGCAGCTCGTCGTCATTGGGCTTGATCAGCAGTGGCTCCAGAGCAATGAGGTCTGCCAGCTGATGGCTCGAAATGTCGAGGACGAACTCGGCCCCCTTGGCCTTGACACGGCGCAGGACCTCGGCCAAGAAGCCCTCGGAAGTGTTGGGAGGCAGCGAGCCACTGATGACCAGGCAGGTCATGTCATCGAGCGAATCGATAAGCTCAAACATCTCCTGCTCATTGGCCTCGTTGATGGCGGCACCGGCGTTGACCATGTTGTACTCGGTGTCGGGTCCGGCATTGAGGAACACGTTGACGCGCGTGATGCCGTCGGTCCACACGGGCTTGACGGGCACGCCCAGGGCCTCGGCGCCCTTAACGATAAACTCGCCCGAGAAGCCGGCGAAAAAGCCCAGGATCGTGGTGTCGACACCGTAGTGATCGAGGGTGAACGAGACGTTGAGGCCCTTGCCGTTGGGCGTGTAGACGGCGTTACGGGTACGCGTGACGGTGTTGGCAGCAAGGCCGTCGCAGGCGATGTTGTAGTCAATGGCGGGATTTGCAGTGAGCGTGTAAATCATGAATGTTCCTTTCACGAAGTAACGTGTTGATGAAAGTATATTCCACCCAACGGTAAAAGGCTAGGACAACTCGGTGAACGGTGTGGAAGCGATGAAGTACGGCAGAACATCCCCCATGGCGGAACAAAAAAGGCGCCCCGGCCGAAACCGGGGCACCGCATGCGCACGAATATGTCGCGTTTCGATTACTGACGATCGAGCTTGCGGACAGCAACGCGCTTGCTGTACTCGTCGACGTGACCGAAGTCACCAATGCCGACGGACTCGGCAACGTTGGCGCCGGTGGCCATAGCGAGCTTCATGGCCTCCTCGACGTTGTCGCGATCCCTATACCACTTGTGCAGGAACGCAGCGAGGGTGCAGTCGCCGGCGCAGACGGAAGAGACCAGCTTGATGTTGAACTCACGCTTGGCGTACCAGATGTCCTCGCCGTTGGAGAAGTAAGCGTCGCCGCGGCTACCACGGGTGAGCAGCACGTTCTGAACGCCAGCGTCGTGAGCCATCTTCATGGCAACGCGGACCTCGTCGTCGGTGTCGACCGGCACGCCGAAGATGGCCTTCATCTCGTGATGGTTCGGCTTGATGAGCAGAGGCTTCTTGTGAGCGAGCTCCTTGAGCTTGTCGGAGGACAGGTCCAAGACGACATCGGCGCCACGAGCCTGAGCGTGCTCCATAACCTGAGCCAGGAAGTCAGGCGTAGCTTTGGGAGGCACGGAGCCGGAAACGATCAGGCACTCGAGATCGCCCGCGGTGTCCAGGATGTTGTAGAGCTCCTCCTGGTGCTGCGGCGTGATCGGGGCGCCGGGGTTCAGGATGCCGTACTCGTGCTGGCCATCGTTGACGTAGGTGTTAATGCGCGTGATACCGTCGGTCCAGACCGGGCGGCAGAGGCAACCCAGGTTCATGACCTCCTCAACGATGAACTTGCCCGTGAAGCCAGCAAAGAAGCCGAGTGCGACGGTGTCAACGCCCATCTTCTTAAAGGCGAAGGACACGTCAAGGCCCTTGCCGTTAGCCGTGTAGCTGGCCGAGCCGGTGCGGACGTTCTCGTCGGGCTCGAGCGGAGAGCTCGAAACCGTCATGTCGACAGCCGGGTTAGCGGTTAGCGTGTAGAACATTTACAGTACCCCCTGTATATGTGAGGGCCGCGTGGCCGGCCCATTCCAACCACGCGGTTACCTCTGATACCAAATTAGCGAGCTGCGGACTCGAGCAGTGCCTTGACCTCGGCGGCGGTGTTGCAGGCGAGCGCCTTCTCGGCGAGCTCGTCGCACTCGGCCTTGGTCCACTGGCTGATGGTCTTGCGGGCGCGCAGGATCGACGGAGCGCTCATCGAGAACTCCTCCAGGCCCCAGCTGATCAGCAGCGGCTCGAGCAGCGGATCGGCAGCGGCCTCGCCGCACATACCGACCATGATGCCTGCCTTCACGCCGCTCTCGATGATGTTCTTGAGCGAGCGGAGCACGGCGGGATAGTACACCTGGTACAGGTTGGAGATGGTGTCGTTGCCACGGTCGGCGCACATGGTGTAGCCGATCAGGTCGTTGGTGCCGATGGAGAAGAAGTCGGCGACCTCGGCCAGACGGTCTGCGAGCAGCGAAGCGGCGGGCGTCTCGACCATGATGCCGACCTCGATGTTCTCGTTGAACTTGCGACCCTCTTCGGTCAGCTCGGCCTTGCACTGCTCAACGAGCTCCTTGACAGCCAAGACCTCCTCGACGCAGGTGACGAGCGGGATCATGATCTTGACGTCACCGAAGGCGCTAGCGCGCAACAGAGCGCGGAGCTGGACCTTGTACTGGTCGGGATTAGCCAGGCAGTAACGCACGGCGCGGAAGCCCATGAAGGGGTTATCTTCCTTGACCATGTGCAGATACGGAATCTCCTTGTCGCCACCCACATCGAGCGTGCGGATGATGACCGGAGCACCCTTGAGCGCGCTGGCGACCTTACGGTAGGCGTTGAAC
Organism: Collinsella sp.; assembly: GCA_014871665.1. GTDB lineage: Bacteria > Actinomycetota > Coriobacteriia > Coriobacteriales > Coriobacteriaceae > Collinsella. The sequence goes on from WGSL01000041.1 coordinate 4,641, forward strand.
TGCTCCTCCTCGGAAGGAAGCTCAGCGGAGTCCATGAACAGGAACTCGGAGCGGAACAGACCGATGGCCTCGGCGTCGTGATCGAGCGCGTTGGGCACGTCATCGGGGTTACCGATGTTGCAGGCGATGATCTTCTTGATGCCATCGGCAGTCACGGACGGCTTGCCACGGAAGGCCTCGAGGGCTGCCTTCTCGGCAGCGAAGGCCTCGGCCTTGGCGGTGTAGGCAGCGAGCGTCTCCTCGTCGGGATCGGCCTCGACGATACCCTTGCCGCCGTCGACGACAACGGTCATACCGTTGCGCAGCGCGGTGCAGCTGTTGGAAACCGAAAGGACAGCCGGGATCTCGAGGGCGCGCGCAATGATCGCGGAGTGCGAAGTGCGGCCGCCGGTCTCGGTGACGATACCGGCAACGTGGGCCTTATCGATCGTGGCGGTCATGGACGGCGTGAGGTCGTGCACGACAACGACAGTATTCTCGGGCAGGACGGAGAGGTCGACGACCTCCTTGCCCAGCAGCTCGGCCAGAATACCGGTGCGGATGTCGGCGATGTCGGCCGCGCGCAGACGGAACATCTCGTCGTCCATGGACAGGAACATGTTCTCGAACATGGTCGAAGTGTCCATGAGCGCCTGCTCGGCGCAGGTACCGCCGTCAATGGCGGCGTTGATGGCGTCGGTCATGCCCGGGTCCTGAGCCAGGACAATGTGTCCGCTCATGATCTCGGCCTCGGCCTCACCCACCGTCTCCTTCATGTGGTCGGCCTGAGCCTGGGTCTTCTCGCAGAAGACCGAAAGAGCGGACTGATAGCGCTCCTTCTCTGCTGCCGAATCAGCAACCTCGTGCGGCTCAAACGTCAAGTCGGGATCGACGGCGACCATGACGGTGCCGATACCGATGCCCTCGGAAGCGTTGACTCCCTGATACATTCCCATTCCTCTCTCCGTGTCATGTGATAAAGCGTTTTGCCATATCCATGACAAAAGAGCGCAGCTACCTTACAACAGGTCACTGCGCCCCCAAATATGAACTTAGTTGTTCAACATGCGACCCGTTTGAGTTCTACTCGCCAAGACCGCTCTTGATGAGCTCGATGGCAGCAGCCAGAGCCTCGGCCTCGTCAGCGCCGTCGCACTTGACCTCGACCTCGGTGCCGCAGGGGATACCAGCAGCCATGAGGGCCATCGGGGACTTGCCGTTGACCTCCTTCTCGGGGGTGACGACCGTCACGTCACAGGCGTACTTGCCCATGGTGGAGGCGAACAGACCAGCCGGACGCATGTGCAGACCCTGAGGATTAACGAGGGTAGCCTTCTCAGAAACCATAGTTGACTCCTTTTTTGTGTTTAACCCCTGTCATGTATGTGGCAGGAGTCAGATTCACGACGTTGTTTATATTAACTCACATCAAACGGTTTTTCATTATGTTTCAGACGAATTATTGGACAGATGTGTTTGTCGTCCGCTTGCTCGCCGGGCGGGGCGATTAAGTTTGCTGCTCTACAGTCCTGCGCAAGACGGAAAGCACATTAAGTGCTTTCCTTTGCGTGCGGAACTCGCGACAAACTTAATCGCCCCGCCCGGCGAGCAAGCTGCGGAAAATCGGTCGGTCCAGAGTAATGTCGGCTGAAAGGAATTCTGGCTGATGAACTGTTCGCGACAAAGACTCGATAGGTAGCCCCCTCTATGCCCTTTTATAAGTTGCGGTGAAATAGGGGCTGAATTTGGGGTTGAATCGTTTAAACAGTCCCTATTTCACCGCAACTTATGGGAGGGATAGAAAAAGGGCGGAGACCCTGGGGAGGGACTCCGCCTTATATACAGGGGGCGATGCTATTCGCGTGTTGCGGGATTAGACCAGGCGGGCGTTGATCGTCTTGGCGATCTCGGCGGCGTCGGTGGAACCCTTGACGGTGGCACGGAAGTCGTCGTCCATGAGCGCCTCGGCGACCTTGGACAGGATCTTGAGGTGCGTGGTGCCAGCCTGGGCACCCGGGATGAGCAGGGCGATAGCCACGTTAACGGGAGCGCCGTCCATGGTGTCCCAACCGGTCACGCCGGACTCGTCCTTAACGACGATGACGGCAGCCTCGGTAATGGCGTCGGACTTGGCATGCGGGATGGCGAAGCCCTCCATCATGCCCGTGGTGCCCTCGGCCTCGCGAGCCAGGAAGGCGTTCATCACGGCGTCGGCGTCGCTGGCGATACCTGCCTTGACGGCCTGGTTGGAAACGAAGCTCAGAGCCTCGTCACGAGAAGCGAAGTCCTCGGCGACAAAGACATTCTCGACCTTCGCGAAGTCAGCAGCCTCGGCCTTGGGGGCCTCGACGGCAGCGGCCTTGGGGGCCTCAACCGGCTTGGTTGCAGGAACGGGCTTCTGGTTCTTCTCGAAGTCGTACTTCTTGAAGGCCACGAACAGGATGCCACCGACCACGGCGCCGATGAGGATCGCGAGGACCCACTGCGGGCCGTTCTCGACAACGGGCAGGACCAGGAAGCCGCCGTGAGGCGCCGGATCGTGAACGTTGAAGAAGATGGTCAAGATGGAAGCGATGGAAGAACCGACCATCATGATGGGCATGACGGGCCAGATGTTCTTGGTCATGAACGGAATGGCGCCCTCGGTGATGTGGGTGCAACCAAGGATGAGGTTGACGATACCGGCGTCATGATCCTCCTGGCTGAAGTACTTCTTGCCGACAACGACGGCGAAGGTGGTGATCAGCGGCGGAACGATGCAAGCGGCGGAGACGGCAGCCATGAAGTTGGTGCCGAAGTTGTAGGTCTCGGTGCCGACGCCAGCTTCGAGAGCGGTACCGAGCAGGAAGGTGCCAGTAGCGTAAGCAGCCTTGTTGACCGGGCCGCCCATATCAAATGCGCACATGCAGCCGATGGCCAGGCCAAGGATCACCGGACCGGAGTTACCGAGGCTCTGCAGGAAATCCATCATGCCCTGGTTAATGGCAGCCATGGGGCCGGAAATACCGAGCATGACCAGGCCGACGATGGCGGTAGAGCACAGCGGATACAGGAAGATTGCCTTCAGGCCATTAAGGCTCGCGGGAATTTTAGAGAAAGCCTTCTCGAGCAGCAGGATGACATAGCCAGCGAGGAAGCCGCCGACGATGCCGCCCAGGAAGCCGAAGCCCACGCCGGCGCCACCGGCGTCGATCATGCCGGTATCGGCGTTAACGGGCAAGCCCTGGATGGCAATCATACCGGCGACGAAACCGGGGACGAGCGCCGGGCGCTTGCCGATGGACTCGGCGATGTAAGCGGAGAGCACCGGAACCATGAGGTTCATGGCGATACCGCCGATAATCTTGAGCATCGCGGCAAAGCTGTTGTAGTCGGCAGCCGTCGAATCAAAGGACGTGATGCCCCACAGGAACGAAATGGCGGTCAGAACACCACCGGCAACGACGAAAACCAGCATGTGGCTGACGCCATTCATGAGGTGCTTGTAGATGACGTGGCCGATGGACTCCTTCTCCTCGACCTCGTCCTCGACATCGGCGGCAGCAGCAACCGTGTCGTCGCCCTTGGCGGCGAGCGCGCGGTCGATCAGCTTACCGGCAGCCTCGACAGACAGGGCCTTGGAAACACCAACGGAAACCATGGGCTTACCGGCGAAACGCTCAGCCTGGACATCCTTATCGGCTGCGACGACGACGGCCTTGGCACCGGCGATCTCGCTCTTGGTGAGCTCGTTCTCGACACCGACCTGGCCATGAGTCTCGACCTTAATGGTCAGACCTCGCTCGGCAGCTGCCTTCTCCAGCGCCTCCTTCGCCATGAAGGTGTGCGCAATGCCGGTCGGGCAACCGGTCGCGGCGATGATGTCAAACTTAGCCATGTGTCCCTCCTTTTTAAGTTTTGCGCCCGCAGGCGCTCCCCTACACGCGCTTCAATGCGCGTTTTTCCACACTTGAAAGATACCAACCTACCGTCCGCGTGAGAAGTGACAAGGCGCAATTCTCCGGTGAAAGGTTCTTTCATAACCGTAAACGGTAAGTGAAAGTTTACCATCAGCACTTGGAACGGCAAGGTGTATCTTGTAATTAAAAATGCCCGTATACTATGGCATGAAAAACGAGTCCGATTTTCATGCCAACCAGGAGCCATCCATGACCGATAGCAGCAAGAGCGCGCTCTCCCTTATTAGCACGCACAAAGGGTACAGCGATTCCGAGCAGCGCATTGTCGACTATATATTGGAGCACCAGTCCGAGGCGCCGCACCTGACGGCCGCCCAGCTCTCGCGCGCCGCTGCCACGTCCGAGGCGACGGTTTCGCGCTTTTGCCGCAAGCTGGGCTTTGGCAGCTTCCGTAGCTTTCAATTTTCGTTGGCGCGCGACTTGGAGAGTCAACGCAACGAGGGCCTGACCGACGAGGTCTCGCTCGACAATATGGAGCAGAGCCTCAAGAACATCCTGGCTGCCAAGGTGAGCGAGCTTAATGCGACCATCGACGGGATCGACCACGATACGCTGGCGGCTGTTGTGCATGCCCTTAAGCATGCAGGGGTTATTGAGTTTGCAGCTGTGGGCAATACGAACGCGGTCGCACTCGATGCGACGTTTAAGTTTTCGCAGCTGGGCCTGCGCTGCATGGCGAGCACCATTAGCGAGACATCAATCGGCTTTGCGCTCACGTTGCGCCCGGGTGACGTCATCGTGCTAATCTCAAACTCCGGCAAATCGCGCCGACTGAATCGCATGGCAAAAGCGGCTCGCGACTGCGGCGCAACCGTAGTCGTCATCAGCAGCGACAGCAAATCCCCGCTCGCGCGCCTGGCAGACTACACTTTTAATACCGTCAACCACGAAGCGCTGCTGACGACGGGCGACTTTGCGTTCTCCAAGATCAGCGCCACGATGATCATCGAAGTCATCTACAACTTCCTGCTGCCCGAGATTGAAGACGCACGTGAGCATATCAGCTACTACGAGGAGCTCATCCAGCCGGATAAGGTCGTTGAGTAAAACGCGTAGTGGGACAAAAATTTCAGTCTATTTTGTCCCATCAACACCGCTGATACGACCTAACCTCGAGCTTCTTTGAGCATCTGCTTTGCGTGGGCCAAGCTTGCCTCCGATTGATCGCCGCTCAACATGCGGGCGATCTCGGCGGTACGCGCTTCGCCGGTTACCTCGTCCAAATGCGTCTGGGGAACATCGCCCGATTCCTTGCTGACGACATAATGCTTGTCAGCCATGACGGCGACCTGCGCCAAGTGGGTTACGACAATCACCTGATGCGTAGCGGCGAGATTTGCCAGCACGCCCGCGAGCGCACGCGCCGTGGAGCCACCGACACCAGCATCGACCTCGTCAAACACCAGCGTATCGACACCGTCCGCGTTACCGAGGACAACCTTGCTTGCCAGCATGACGCGGCTGAGCTCGCCGCCCGACGCAATTCGACGCAGGGGGCGCGGCGTCAAACCGGCACCGCTGCGGTATAGCAGCTCGTAGCTCGAAGGACCAACGGGCGTCCACTCAGCACGGGGAAGATCGCGCGACTCCCAGACGAGCTCGGCGCCACCCATCTCCAAGCGAGCCATCTGGCGGCCGACCTCGTGGCAGAAGCGCGGGGCCGCCGTATTGCGAGCGCGCTTAAGTGCCCTGGCAGCAGCGAACAGCTCGCGCTCGGCGCTCCCGAGTGCCTCACGCGCCTTTTTGATCTGTTCATCGCCATCATCGACCAGGGACAGCAGCTCTTGCGAGCGATCGCGCATGGCAAAAACATCGTCCATGGTGGGGCCCCACTGACGCAACAGCCCCTTGAGGTCGGAATACCGCTCACGCATGCGGGCGAGCTCGCGCGGGTCGAAGGCGACCCCATCGCGATAGGCACGAAGCTCGTTCGCGCAATCCTCAAGGGAGATACAGGCATCCGAAAGCGCATCGGCAATGTCGCCCAGTTTGCGATCGACGGTAGCCATACGGGAAAGCTCTGCCACGGCGTTGTTCACGGCAGCGAGCGCTCCCCCTTCGGCGACAAGCGATGCATGGGCGTCGCTAGCAGTGGCAACCAGTACCTCGGCATGTTCGGAGCGCGGCAGCAGTTCCTCGAGTTCCTCATACTCGCCCGGCCTGGGGTCGACCTCGGCAATGCGCTCCAGGGCGAAGCGCGCCTCCTCGACACGACTCCCCTGCGCACGCGAGGCCTCCTCGACGCGACGAACCTCCTTGGCAGCCGCGCGCGAGGCTTTAAAGCAAGCACGGTAGTGCTCGAGCGCCTCGAGCGCAGAACGTCCCGCCCACGCATCGACCATCGCAACGTGATGCGCCGGATCGAGCAAGCGCTGGTGCTCGTGCTGGCCGCACAGATCCATCATCACGCCAACGCGCTCCGAAAGCTCGCGCACGCTGGCGATGCGGCCGTCAATCTTCACGCGGCTGCGGCCCTCGGCAGAAAGGCTACGCTGGACCGTGAAACCCTCCGTGTCGTGTGGACCGTCGAACAGCCGCGCCTCAACGCTAGCAAGCGCCTCGCCCTCGCGCACCGTCGAAGAATCCGCACGCTCGCCCAAAATAAGCTTGAGGGCCGAGAGCAGCGCGGTCTTACCGGCGCCGGTTTCTCCAGTCAGAACCGTTAGGCCCGCGCTCGGAACCAACGTCGCCTCGCGAATGAGTGCAATGTTGGAAACCTGCAGCTCATCGATCATGACGCACTCCGTAGAATACGCGGCTCACCGAGTTGTAAAAACTCTCGGGGCCGTAGTCGAGCAGCAGCACATCGCCGGGGCCTCGGCGCACGGCCACGCTCTCGACCGTGCCGTCGCAGGTAATAAACTGTCCATCGATAGCGATCGCCGGAACGCTCGGGCGATCATCGGACATAAAGATTTCGACGACATCACTCGGCGAAGTCAAGAAGGCACGGGCCTGAATGGTGTGCGGCGCAATGGGTACGCAGACCATACCCGTATAGTCGGGGCTCACAATGGGGCCACCTGCACTGAGCGCGTACCCCGTAGAACCAGTCGCCGTGGACACGACCACGCCGTCGCCACGCAGTCGATCGATATGGTGGCCCGACACCGTGATGTCGAACTCAACCATATCGGACAGGGGGCCGCGCGTGAGCGCCATGTCGTTGAGGGCGAACGTGCGCACGACATCCTTCGTGCCATCGTCGCGCACGGACACGATATCCGCGGCGATGGTGGCGCGACGGCTCACGTGCAGCTCGCCGGAAAGGGCGTCGCTCACGACCTTAAGAATGTCGCGCTCCTCGGGGCTCGCAGCAGTTAAAAAACCCAGGTGACCATAGGAAAGACCGAGGATAGGAATCTCGCGATGGTTGAGGATGCGGGCAGCGCGCAGCAGCGTGCCGTCGCCGCCGAGCGTAATGACCAGATCAGAGCCGTCAATATCAGGCGTACTTTGAATCTTCGATCGCTGGTCGGCAGCCCATGCGACCTCATAGCCCTGGCGCGTCAGCCAAAGCTCGAGCATCAGGCCGCTCTCGACCGCCTCTTGCTTGTAGTAATTGGGAACCAGAAAGACCTTCATAGCGTTGCAGCTTTCTCGCTCAAAACCGATACCTGGGATTGCAGCTCGTCGTCGGTACGTCCGCCGGGGGCACACCTCGTGCCGTACAGGAAAAACTCAACGTTGCCCTTGGCACCATGAATGGGTGACACGCACACATCGACCGGGAACAGCCCCTTGGCAGCAAAGAGTTCAACTGCCGCAACGAGTGTATCGCGGCGCACGGCGGGATCGGTCACAATGCCGCCCTCGCCCACCAGCGCCGCCGGAGCCTCAAACTGCGGCTTTACGAGCGTGCAGAATGCTCCCGTAGGAGCCAGGCACGCCAGTACCGCATCGATAATGTTCGCGATGCTGGTAAACGAGACATCACACACAGCCAGGTCGATGACGCCGGCATAGCCAAGCTCAGGCAGCTGCGTCACGTTTGTGCGCTCATGCAGCGTCACGCGATCGTCCTGACGCAACGACCAATCGAACTGGGCGCGACCCACGTCCACCGAGACAACGGTCGCAGCTCCGCGCTTGAGCAGGCAATCGGTAAAACCGCCGGTAGAACACCCAACATCCAGGCAGGCAAGGCCCGTCGGGTCGATATCAAACGCATCGAGCGCACCCTCGAGTTTAAGCCCACCGCGCCCAACATACGGAATGCGACCCTTCACATGCAGCGGCAGGCCCGGGGAAACCTTAAGCCCCGGCGAGGTTAAGCGCTCGCCACCGCTCGAGACCAAGCCGGCCATAAGAGTGCGAAGGGCATCCGCGCGATCGGCGCAGATGCCCTGTGAAATCAGTTCGTCATCAAGACGCACACGTTTCATGAATGCCATCAACCATTCGTATCCGGAGATGCGGCCTAGCTATCCTGGGATTCGTTTGCCGCATCCTCATCGTATTCCTGCTCGAGCTTGTCGGCCTCACGCGGCGTCAACTCAAACTTGTCGACCATATCGACCGCGCGGGAGCCCAGCTCAATCGCTTCGTCAAACAAATCGAGCGAACGCTCCAAGGAGGTATCCTTGGAGCGAACGGTAGCGATGATTTGGTCCAAGCGGTCCGAGATCTCGTCAAAGTTGCGGACAGAACCCTCTGGCATGGCTAGTCCTCGACGGAGTCGAAGTCAGCCTCGGCGGCGTCCGCATCCTCGGCCAGCACGCCAGCCTCAGCCTGAGCAACCGCAACCTTGGCGGCAGCCTCGACGGCTTGGGCCTCCTCGCGAGCGCGATCTTCGGCCAGCAGCTCCTGGTACAGGTCCTCACCCGGCAGCTCCTCGCTGCGAGCGATCTTGCCCAGCACGCCGTTGACGAACGACGCGGACTGGTCGGTGCCATAGGCCTTGGCAAGCTCGACAGCCTCGTTGATCACGATGGCGTCCGAGACCTCCTCGTCGGTGAGGAAACGCATCTCGTAAACGGCGATACGCAGCAGATTGCGGTCGGCGCCAGGCATGCGCATAAGATCCCAGTTCTTGGCAACGGAGCGCAGGGCGCAGTCGATGCGGTCGATATGCTCGTAGGCACCGCGGCACAGCTCCAGCGCATAGGGGTCGAGGGGACCCTTCGAGATCAGGAAATCACCCTCGAGGACGCGCTCGAGCGGACTGTCCGTGGCCTCGGCCTGGAACAGCAGCTGCAGCGCCTGACTGCGGGCAAGCGTACGCCCGCGATAAACCTTAAGGCTCAAAGGTTACTCCTTGGGGAAAACGAGGCCGTCGATGCAAACGTCGACGCGCTCGACCTCAACGCCCACTTGGGCATCGATGGCGGCGACCACGGCGGCGCGAACAGCCTCGGCGAGTTTCTTGAACGGATAGCCAAAGAACACCACGACACGCACGGTGAGTGCGAGCTTGTCGCCGATGACCTCGGCCTCGACCGCCGGCTCGGAAGCGGGGGCCTTGGACGAGAGCATCATGGAGACAAGGTTGGTGGCAAGGTCCTTGACGCCAACGGAGGCGATGCCCTCGACATCGGACACGGCGCGCGAGACGATGGCGGTCAGAACATCGGGCGAAATGCCGATACCGTCAATCTTGATTTCCTGGGGCATGAGTCCTCCTAGAAGAGTTGGTTGCTAGACGCGGGAGACGAACTTGCCGTCGCGGGTGTCAACCTTGATGACCTCGCCCTCGTTGAGGTACATGGGGACCTGGATGACAGCGCCGGTGTCAATCGTGGCCGGCTTGGTGGAACCCTGGACGGTGTCGCCCTTAAAGCCCGGGTCGGTCTGGACGATGGTGGTCTCGATAAACATCGGCGGGGTCACGCCCATGAGCTCATCGTCGGCGAAGAGCAGCTGGCAAATGTCGTTCTCGCGCAGCCACTTGGAGTTCTCGCCCACCATGTCCTCGGGAACGGGAACCTGCTCATAGGTCTCGTTGTCCATGAAGATGTAGTCGGCGCCATCGTTGTAGAGGTACTGGAACTCACGGGTGGTGAGCATGACGCTCTCGAACTTGGTGCCGGCGTTGCAGGTGTTCTCGACGACGCGGCCGCTCTTGATGTCGCGGGTCTTGTAGCGCACAAACGCGCCGCCCTTGCCCGGCTTGACATGCTGGAACTCGACGATGGTGTAGACCTTGTCCTTGATGCGGAGACCGAGGCCGTTCTTGAAGTCGGCGGTAGAAATGGTAGGCATAGCGACCTTTCTTGTTATGGGCAGAACGCACAAGCGTCCAAATTACATACGATAGAAATTATACACTTGCAGACCGCGCCTGCGGCGAGCGCATAAAAAGAGAACGCGGGGCGCCCGAATTGCTCCGGACGCCCCGCCCAAAAATCTATCGAAATGAGCTAGCAGTCGATGACGTGCAGGTCGTGCGGGGTCTTGGTGAAGGGCTCGTAGCCGTTCTCGGTGACCACGCCGTAGTCCTCCAGGCGCACGCCGCCCACGCCGGGCAGGTAGACGCCAGGCTCCATGGTGACAACCGAGCCGATCTCGATGGTGTTCTTGCTGCGATTGAAGTTGGGCAGCTCGTGGATGTCGATACCGACGCCGTGGCCCAGACCATGGTTGTAGTAATCGCCATAGCCGGCATCGCCGATGATCTTCTTGGAAAGCTTGAAAATGTCGTTGCCCTCGACGCCCGGATGGATGGCGGCGACGCACTCCTCGTGCGTACGGCGCACGAGCGCGTACAGGTCAAGCTGCTCCTGCGTGGGCCCGCCCATCACGACAGTGCGTGTCATGTCGGAGCGATAATCGCAGTAGCCCGCGCCGTAATCCATGAGGACAAAGTCGCCCTTCTCGATCACGCGGTCGCTCGGGACGGCATGCGGGTTGGCGGTGTTGGGGCCGCTCGCCACGATGGAGCCGAAGGCAAGGCTGTCAGCACCGTTGGCGAACATAAAGTTCTCGAGCTCGTTGCGTACCTGCTTCTCGGTCATACCGGGCTTAATAAAGCCGAGCATGTGCTGGAAGGCGGCATCGGTGATCGACTGCGCATGGCGCATGAGTTCAATCTCCTCGGCGTCCTTGATGGCGCGCATCTTGCGGATGTCGTCGTGCATCAGCGGCAGCATACAGGCGACGGAGCGGTCCTCCAGGCCGCGCTGAATACCCTGGTAGAAATTAATCTGCATATCGTCCTCGACAGCGCAGACGCGGCATTTGTTGGCCGCGATCTTGCCGGCGACCCAACCGGGGATGGTGCCCTCATCCATGTCGTAGACCCAGGGGCTGCCGGCGGGCGTGTTCTCCTCAAAGCTGTTGAGGTAGCGCGAGTCGGTATGGAACAGGCACTGGTCAGCCGTAATAAACGCCGCGTGCGGGAACTCGAAGGTGTAGTCGAAGACGCCCTTCACGCCCGTGAGCCAACGAAGATTGGCCTCGTCGCGTACCACGATAGCGTCGTAGCCACGCTCGACCATCAGGGCACGGACGCGCTCGATACGACCGGCAGGACCGGCAGCAAACTCAGACATGCAGATTCCTTTCTTGTTGTCTCTATATAGACGGGACGGGTCTCAACCGAACGACGGAATCGCATGCGATCCGCAACCGATTGGAAACCCGCCCCTCAACATGATACGAAAGACGATGGAAGTCAATAAATCTTAGAGAAGTTCTTTACGAGAAGCCAAGTAGGCGTGAGCATGGCGCTCAAGAACCTCGTCCTCAACGTTCGTTAGGCGAATGGCGCCGAGCGCCGCGGGCAGCGGCAGCATGCTGCGGTTTGAGCGCGCGAACTGCTGCCTACGGAACTCCTCGATATATGCGACAGGCTCCAGATCGAAGGCAAGCTCCTCGATACCAAAGTCCTCCAGGCAGTCATCGACCTCAAAGACGTAATCGATATCGAAGTCGCAGGCATCATGTGCTAGGCGCGCCTCAAAGCGCATGCCCTCGGATAACAGCTGATAGGCAGGGACCTGCGAAGCGGCATCGCCCAAGCAGGCGCGCAGGGTACGCTCCCCCGTCTTGCCAAAATCGAGCGCATGGCGAGCGCTCGGGTTCGTGGCCATCAGTACGTCCTTGCGGGCAGTCTGAGACCATTGAACGGCATTGACGAGCGCGACCTCCTCGCCCGCGAGAATCTCGGGGACGGTCTCAGTAAACTGATTCCAGCGGGACTTGCTGCTCGAAAGCATGGTGCCAACAAGTACCACATAGCCGAGCTTAAGGTCCTCGGGGTCCGCCTCGCGAACAAGGTCGAGGTCACACACGACCAAGCCCGGTTCGGGACGGAAGGCGATAGCGGGAAGCGCATTCGCCGACGAGGCGACGAGCGGCTTCATGGTCGTCGCGACCGTGAGCATGGCGTCGAACGTCGTCGGCAACAGCGCGCACTCGGTTCGGCCGCACCACTGGTTTGCGCACCAGCTAACAACCGAGCAAGTTGCGGCATCGCCAACGGCGACAACCAGATCGTCGCAGGTAATGCCGTTGGCAGACAGGGCGCCAAAGATCGCATCGGCATCGGCCAGCGTGGCACCAGCAGGCGAAACCTCGAGGGGAAGCTGTGACATGACAAAACCGGCGTCGACCAGCGCATGCTCGACGACCTCACCAAAACGCTCGGATGTGGCGTCGTTCCAAACCACCATCGCACGCTTGGGCTTGCCCACGGCCGAGGCAAACATACGCGACAGCTCACTAAAAGCGTTAAAGCCGACGCGAACATCGACGCGGCGGTTTTGGAAATTGATCAGTTGACGGCGAATCATAGCAGTCCACGCTCCAAAAGCGTGGACTGCTATGA
>WGSL01000042.1 GCA_014871665.1 Collinsella sp.
CTTCGTTAAACGGGCGCTAGGGCGTCACCCTTACACCAACATTTTCGACGCGATCCCCTAAGCGAGCAAGGTGACGTGAAAGAGGAGGGAAGCGTACTTCGGTACGCGACCGACGATTGAACGTCAGATTGCCGCTTAGGGGCGTTTGCAGCGTCGAGCCGTTACGCGGTTTGGCAAAACCGCGTAACTTCTACAGCTGGCGCAGGCCCTCTTCCAGGCCGGTCTTGCTGTCGGTCTTCTCATCGCGCATCTTGATGACGCGGGCGGGGACACCGGCCACGACGGCGCCGGCGGGGACATCCTCGACGCACACGGCGCCGGCGGCAACGACAGCGCCCTTGCCTACGTGCACGCCCTCCAGGACCACGGCGTTGGCGCCGATCATGACATCGTCCTCGATGATGACGGGCGTGGCGCTGGCGGGCTCCACAACGCCTGCCAGCACGGTGCCAGCGCCGATGTGGCAGTTCTTGCCCACGGTGGCGCGGCCGCCCAGCACGGCGCCCATATCAATCATGGAGCCTTCGCCAATGACGGAGCCGATGTTGATGATGGCACCCATCATGATGACGGCGCGATCGCCGATCTCGACGCGGTCACGGATGATTGCGCCCGGCTCGATGCGGGCGTTGATGCCCTTAAGGTCGAGCATGGGCACGGCAGAGTTGCGGCAGTCATTCTCGACATCGTAGTAGTCGATGGAGTCGGCATTGGCATCGAGGATGGCCTTGAGCTCATCCCAGTCGCCAAAGACGGTCTTGCCGCGACGGCCGCCGTAGACATGTGCGTCGCCCCAGGCAACCTTCATGCCGGGCTTCTCGCGCACGTACAGCTTGACAGGTGTCTTTTTGGGCGCGGTGGCGATGTAGTTGATAATCTCCTGGGCATCCATCTCGGCTGCGTTACTCATATGCTGTTTCTCCTTTTCGTGGATACGGTTGATACCTGGTTAGGCAAACATCACCTGGTCGAAGGTGTAGAAGCCGGGGTCGCGGGTGACGAGCTTCTGAGCGGCGGCCAGGGCGCCGTTGACGAAGATCTGACGGCTCGTGGCGCGGTGGGTGAGCGTGACCTCCTCGTCCTGGCCAAAGAAACTCACTTCGTGGACGCCGGCGACAGTGCCACCGCGCAGCGAGTGCATGCCGATCTCCTTGGGATCGCGTGCTCCGCACATGCCCTCGCGGCCATAGACGGGGTGGTAGCCTGCCTCGGGCTCGGCTTCGACGACGGCGTCGAGCAACAACTTGGCAGTGCCGCTGGGGGCGTCGACCTTTTGGTTATGGTGCGTCTCGACGATTTCGCAGTCAAAGCCGGGCAGCTCGCGTGTAGCCTGCGCTACCAGATGGCGCAGGGCTGCGATACCGATGGAGTAATTGCCCGAGTGCATAACGCGGGTGTTCTGGCCCAGCTCACGCAGGCGGTCCATCTGCTCGGGGGTGTAGCCTGTGGTGCCTGAGACCAACGCCGCGCCCGTGCGCTCGACATAGGCGACGACGGCGTCGAAGGTCGCGACGTTCGAGAAGTCGATAATCACATCGGCAGCCGGTGCGTTCTCGAGCTCGCTCAAATCGAAGCCAATCTGGGCCACGAAATCAAAAACGGGCTGCCCGGCGGCATCGACAATGCTTTCGGCGGTGGTGCGGATGAGCGAGCCCATGCGGCCCGTTCCCATAATGACGGTCTTAATCAAGCAGACCAGCTCCCTTCAGAGCATCGGTAAGTGCGGATCGCGTGTCGTCTGCCATAGGGCACAGCGGCATACGGTAGTTTGCCTCGATCATGCCCATCTGGGCGAGCGCTTCCTTAACGGGGATGGGGTTGACCTCGCTAAAGAGGGCATTGATGAGCGGCTGACCGGCAATCTGGATATCGCGGGCGCGCTCCACGTCGCCGTCCAGATAGGCGCGGCACATGTCGTGCACGAGCTGCGGCTGAACATCGGCCCACACGCTGATGGTGCCCGAGGCGCCCAGGCTCATGAGCGGCACGGTAAGCGCGTCCTCGCCCGAGTACATGCGGAAGTCATCGGATAGCAGGTGGGCGATCTTGGCCGCGTGGGCGACGTTGCCCGAGGCCTCCTTAATACCCATGATGTTGGGGTGCGCGGCCAGGCGCTCTACGTTGCGCTCGCTGATACCGCAGCCGCAGCGGCCGGGGATGTTGTACAGGATGCAGGGGATGTCCACGGCATCGGCGACGGTCTTAAAGTGCTGATAGATACCCTCTTCGTTGGACTTGTTGTAGTAGGGGGTAATGAGCAGCAGGCCGTCGGCTCCCAAGCCCTGGTAAGTAAGCGACTTGGTGAGCATGGTCTGCGTGGAGTTGGAGCCCGAGCCGGCAATGACGGGGACACGTCCTGCAACATGCTTGACCACGGCGGCGACGACGGAGTTGTCCTCGTCATCGGTCATCGTGGCACTCTCGCCGGTGGTGCCCAGGGTGAGGATGGCGTCGGTGCCGTTTTGCAGGTGGAAATCGATAAGGCGCTCGAGTGCGTCAAAGTCGACACTGCCATCCTTTTTAAACGGCGTGACGAGGGCGACGACTGAGCCCTCGAGATTGCTGATGTCCATGTTCTTCTCCTTCGCGTCCGCGATCTGGATGCGTTTGTTCCATTGGGCGGCGACTGTCAGGCGCTCGTCTTGGGCGCGACGGCGGGCACTTTCGGCGCGCGACTTGGCCAGCAGCTCTCGGCCGCTCGGCAGCACGTCGAGCGTGGCAAAGTAATCGCCCGGGCGCTCGGCGCGGCGGATGAGGTCGGCCGAGCCATCGGGGCGCAACAGGACCTCGGCGGAGCGCAGGCGTCCATTGTAGTTGTAGCCCATGGAGTAGCCATGCGCGCCGGTATCGTGGATCACAAGCAGGTCGCCCATGTCGATATGCGGCAGCTCGCGGTCGATGGCGAACTTGTCGTTGTTCTCGCACAGATTGCCCGTGATGTCGTAGGTGTCCGTGACGGGCGCTGTGGTCTTGTCGTCGCCACCCGGCTGGCCCATCACCGTAATGTGGTGGTAAGCGCCATACATGGCAGGACGAATGAGGTCGACGGCGCTTGCGTCCACGCCGATATAGTCCTTGTAGATCTGCTTCTCGTGGATGGCCTTGGTGACCAGGCATCCGTAGGGGCCCATCATAAAGCGACCCATCTCGGTGCAGATCGCCACATCGCCCATGCCGGCAGGAACCAGGATTTCGTCGTAGGCCGCGTGCACTCCCTCGCCGATGGCGTGAATGTCGTTGGCCTGCTGCTCGGGCAGATAGGGGATGCCGACGCCGCCGGACAGATTGATAAAGGCGACATGTGCGCCCGTTTCACGCTCCAGGCGCACGGCAAGTTCAAAGAGGATACGTGCGAGCTTGGGATAATAGTCGTTGGTGACGGTATTGCTGGCAAGGAAGGCATGGATGCCAAAATTCTCGGCGCCCTTGGCCTTGAGCATGCGGAAGGCCTCAAAGAGCTGCTCGGTGGTCATGCCATATTTGGAGTCGCCCGGGTTGTCCATGATGCCGTTGGAGAGCTGGAACAGACCGCCTGGATTAAAGCGGCAGCTGACCGTCTTGGGGATGGGCCCCGCAACACGCTCAAAGAACTCGATGTGGCTGATGTCGTCAAAGTTGACGATGGCACCCAGCTTGTTGGCGAGCTCAAAGTCGGCAGCCGGCGTGTCGTTGGAAGAGAACATGATGTCGTGTCCCGTGATGCCCAGCGAGCGGGCGATCATGAGCTCGGTATAGCTCGAGCAATCGCAGCCGCAGCCGTATTCGTTGAGAATGGAGATGAGCGCCGGGTTGGGGTTGGCCTTGACGGCAAAGTATTCCTTAAAGCCCGGGTTCCATGCAAAGGCGTCGCGCACTTCTTGCATGTTGCGGCGGATGCCTGCCTCGTCGTATAGATGAAACGGCGTGGGGAACTGCTCGACGATATGCTCGAGTGTCTCCTTGTCCACAAACGGCTGCTTGGCCGCATATGCCTCGTTGGGGGTCAATGCCATGTCCCGTAAACCTCGCTATCCAGACGGCGCCATCTGCGCATCGAATCCGCATAGCGTGGACCCAATGTCCGGATAGCGCTCCCGCATTGCTGCAGACAGTCCTGTGGGTGTTTCCCACAGGCCCACCAGGTTGTTCGTGCCCGAAAAACCCAGTTCGGCGGGTTTCGCCTCCCCACGGGGTCAAAGCCTGCCGGCTCGCCCGCGGCTCTTCGTGCCCGCGCCTCTATCAAGTGGTAAAGACCCTATCACGTTGCACTTTACCAAACAAGAGTATTCGTATATAACGTTTAAAAAATGCAGCAATATGCTGGAAACATGTGTGCCACAATCCTGTATCACAATAAGTTGCAACAGATGTGCCTCACGAAGGGATTCTCTATGACCGAGCTCCAAGAACTCCGTCGCTATCGCCGCGATCTCCATCGCATTCCGGAGCTCGATTTCGATCTTCCGCAGACTATCGCCTATATCGAGGGCGTGTTGGCGCCGCTCACTTGCGAGGTGACCCATCCGTGCCCCAGCTGCGTCTGTGCTTTCTTCGACGCCGGCGTTGATGCCGCGCATGCCACGGCGATTCGCGCCGATATGGATGCGCTGCCCATCGCGGAGGCGACGGGAGCGGCCTTTGCCTCGATCCATCCCGGCAAGATGCACGCTTGCGGACATGACGGACACATGGCCATGGCACTTGCCGCCGCGACGTATGTCGACCGTACGATTCGAGAGCAGCCGGGCGCCATTAGGCGCAACGTTCTCTTTGTGTTCCAGCCGGCCGAGGAAACGACCGGTGGTGCCAAGACGGTATGCGAGAGCGGTGTGTTCGAGCGCTATGGGGCTGACCGCATTTTTGGCTTCCATGTGTGGCCCGATCTGCCTGCCGGCACGTTGGCGAGTTGTTCCGGTCCGCTGCTGGCGCGTTCGAGTGAGACACACATTCATATTCACGGGACGAGCATCCATATCGCTAAGACCTATGGCGTTCCGGTCGAGGAGTCGCACGATGCGGCGCTGGCGGCTGCCAAGTTCTTGGTTGCCGAGCGCGAACTGATGGACGAGCTGGGCACCGACGAGCCCTGTATCGGTAAGTTTGGTCTGCTGCAGGCCGGTACGGTTTGCAACGCGGTGGCGGGGGAGGCCCATGTGGCCGGAAGCCTGCGTGTGTTTACGGACGACATGTTCGACCGGGCGCGCGAAGGCGTGCGCCGCGTGCTGGACGATGCCTGTGCCGCAACGGGCTGCACGTATGATCTCAACTTTGCCGAGGGCTATCCGCCGGTCGACAACGACCCCGAGTTGTTTGCCAGCGTCGCGCCTGCCTTGCCCGGGCTGCAGCTTGTGGAGGACCCGCTGCTGATCGCCGAGGATTTCGCGTTCTATCAACGCCATCTGCCGGGCGTGTTTTTCCTGCTGGGCACGGGTATGCCAGAGGACCAAGACAACCCGAGTGATTCGGATGGCTGTCCCGCCTATGCCACAAGCGCTCTGCATACCGATAGCATGCTCTTCGACGAGGAAATCCTTCTCAAAGGCCTCGATGTCTACAAACGATTGCTTTTGCTTGACTAAGGCGCAAAGGACTATTTGTTCTAGAAAACACGAACAAACGTACGATATAATAGAGATGTAAGTCTATAGAAACGTTTGACGTTACTAACGTAAGGCGATACTATGATTGCATCGTATAAAGATGAGGATACCGAACGCTTTGCCATGGGTGTGCGGGTCAGGAGGTTCGTGCCCTTTGAGCGTGTTGCGTTGAGGAAGATTCGCCAACTGCAGGTTTGTGCTTCGCTTGATGATCTTCGCGTTCCACCGGGCAACCGCCTGGAAGCTTTGAAGGGCGATCGTGCCGGTCAATATAGCATCCGTGTTAACGAGCGCTATCGGGTCTGTTTTGAGTGGAGACAGGAGATGGCTTGGAATGTCGAAATCGTCGATTATCACAAGTGATGAGACCTCGTCCGATTTGCTGTCGCCAGTGACTCCTGGTGAGCTTCTCAAAGAGGAGTTTCTTGTTCCCATGGGCATTTCTCAATATCGCCTTGCGAAAGAGACCGGGATTCCGGCTCAGCGTATCGGGCAGATTGTCTTGGGAAAACGTCGCGTGACGGCCGACACCGACCTCCGTCTTTGCCGTTATTTTGGCCTGACGGATGGTTATTGGCTGCGCGCTCAGGTGGCGTTTGACCTTGAGGCCGAGAAAAGGCGGATCGAACCGGAACTCGATAAGATCGTTCCTGTTCAGCAGGCCATTGCGCTGTAGTGCTCAGAGATGATGGGGGTGGCGTGACGATGAGGCGACGCCGACAGCCTGCCGTATATAGTCCGGGTGGATGCGGGTGCGGTTTGCTGCTGCTCCCGGTTATTGCTGTGAGCATTGGCGTGATGTTTGCGCTTGCTGGACTGGCGGCAGCGGCACTTGTGCTGTTGATTGTGGCCATCGGCGTGACGATTTGGCTGTGCCGTTCTCGCGAGCAACGTCGTGCCGACGGTAAGACCAATGTAGGATGGATTGCCTTTTTGGTCATCGCCTACCTGCTGAGCATCAGCTACCTGGCGTTCTTGTCCTGTTGATGATCAGTGCTTTTACCGGGGAATCCGTCGCGGTGGTTTGATGCGCTGCCAGCAGACGGTCGCGCAAAGTGCGTTTGCTCGGCGTTTGGATAACTGCATTGGCCGTTTACCGCAACCTTAGCTCTCAGCTAATGAATTCAAGTTTAATCCTTCCTGCGATGTGCTGTGTGCCGGCACGGTAGCCGGATCGTAGAAAGGATGCATAATGAAAAAGCTCGAAAACGAAGTGCTGCTGAGCCGTCGCACTGCACTTGGCGCATTCGCCACCGTCGCCTTGGGGACTGCCGGTCTTCTTGCCGGTTGTGATAGCGATAAGGCGACCGTCACCGAGGACGCTGGCGATGACGACAAGAAGGAAGAGGCGAAGAAGGAAGAGCAGTCTACGACTGACCTGGCGGTTGGTGCGACGGTGACCACGGCTTCCGGTCTTTCCGTCGTTGTCGATTCCGTCCAGCCCGGCCTCACAAATTATGACGGTTCGACCATGACGGGCATTCACGTCACGTACGTCAACAATGGCGATGAGGGCGCAGATTACAACATCTACGACTGGAAGGGCGAGGACGCCAACGGCGCTCAGCAGAATCAGGGTTACTACAGCGAGGGCTCCGATGAGCTGCAGTCTGGTACCCTTTCCGCCGGTGGCTCCGTGGCGGGCAATATCTACTTTGATGGCGATATCAAGAAGGCACTGTATTTTGCCAACATGTTTGATAAGTCTGCCACTGCAAGCTGGGTGCTGGCCTAGCATGTCGCTACCGTTGCGCCGTATGGGAGGTGAAGTCGTATGCCCGATAAAAAGCTGACTGACGAGTTACTCAATGAGCTTCTCGACGCGCCAAACATCGATGGCTATATCAAAGAACACGACTTTGCCGCCCCGTCGCTTTCGGACTACCTGAAGCAGCTACTGCAGGAAAAGGGCTTGGAGCGCTCGCGCGTGGTTCGTATGGCCGATCTCAATGAGACCTTTGGCTATCAGATCTTTACCGGTGCGCGGCATCCGAGCCGCAATAAGGTGCTGCAGATTGCCTTTGCGATGGCGCTGACGCTCAAAGAAACCAACCGTGCGCTGACGGCTGCCGGGGTAAGCGTCCTTAACTGCAGGGACCGCCGCGATGCGATTATCATTTTTTGCATCGATCGCGGGTGCAGCCTCCAAAAGGTCAACGAGGAGCTGTATCGCTTTGGCGAGGAGACGGTGAGTTAGCGGCTGATATCTGAGCCGGCGGAGCTGCCAAACAACGATGCAAGCGAACGGGGCGCAGATGCCATGGGGTGTCTGCGCCCTGCGCTATGATGGAGGCTATGGATACTCAGAGCCCAACATATTTCGATGACGAGCTGACCGCAGCGCTTGCCGAGCACCTGGCGTCGCTCGATCGCGACGACAGCTATCGCGTGGAGCGTGTACTTAAGCGCTCGTCCGTCGAAACAACCGAGCTCGTGTACTTTGAAGGAACCGGCGGTGGTTCGCTCGGTCCCTTTGTTCGTAAACGCATCGATGCTTCGGCTCAAATCGGCGGGGCATACGAGCGTCTGTTTGCCGCTCAGCGGGCAGGCAGGCGTTTTGAGCACCTGCCCAGAATCGTCGATTGTCGTCGTGTGGGCGACGAGCTCAACGTGGTTATGGAATACATCGAAGGGGAGACACTCGGGGCGCTGGTGGACCGTCTGGGAGCCACCCCCGATTATGCGCGTGAATTGTATCCTGCCCTATGCGATGCCGTGGGCGAGCTCCATGCCGGTTTTGCAATGGTGGGGGAGACGTCGGCGCCGGTGATCCATCGCGACCTCAAGCCGTCGAATATCATCGTGACAGGTGCCAACTATACGCCTGATGACGGCCTGGCATTTTCATCGCTGGTGATTATCGACCTGGGGATCGCGCGCGTATGGCGCGATGGCGCCGATGCTGACACCGTCAAGTTTGGCACGCGACCCTATGCGCCGCCCGAGCAGTATGGGTTTGGGCAGACGAGTGTGCGCAGCGATGTCTACGCACTTGGGGCCCTGTTGTTCTTTTGCTTGACGGGAGTCGACCCTAAACCAGGGCTCGACATGCGCGAGCAATGTGAGGCATGCGGCATTCCCACTCCACTTGCCGATGCCGTCTGCATGTCGATGGCGCTCGACCCGGCCAAGCGTTTTGCGAGCGCGGAAGCGTTGGGACGGGCGACGCGCGCGGCATACGATCTAAGTCGCCCCGTGCGGCCTCCTGCGCCTGTGCTTGTCCGTACTCCGGCCTCGGAGACGGTGTTGACGCCCCAAGGACTCCAGAACCCCACAGGGCTTCCTAGGCCTGCCGCCTCCACTGCATGCGGTCTGCTCTCTCGCGTTCCGGAGTCTCTGGGGCGCATTTGGAATACGCTCGTCTGCTTCTCGCTGCTTGTGTTCTTTGCCGGAAGTCACTTTGCCGTCTTTCACCCCACGGGAGCAAACCAAAGCTACCCGACGTGGCTTCTCATAATCGAGTATTTTTTCTTTGTCGATGGCCTTATGGTGCTTATGCATTTTGCGCTGTTCGACAAGCGTCGTCTTCGTCGGCGATTCGCACTGCTCGACAGCTATCGCGGCAAGAAACTCGCGAAACTCTGGTTCAAGGCATTGGGTGTGCTGCTCCTATGCATGATCGTCATAGTCGCGGTTGCCAATGCGACCGGCGTCGTCGATACCTCCGCTACCTAAAAGAAAAGGGCCCCATTGGGGCCCTTTGCAGTTGCACTTAGATGCGGTTCATCTGAGCGGCGACTTTGTTGTACCAGTCCTGCCACGTGGGCGGGCAGTACTTTTTGGCTGCTGCCGGGGTAAGGGTGGAGCCGTAGTTGGCGCCCAGATAGGCAACGTGGGCGGAGATGCCCTCGCTCCAGCTGCCAAAGCTGCGCCAACCGCCGCCACGGGCACTCCAGCCCCAGGCGTTGTAAGAATTGGCGCAATAAGCACCCTTGGTGCTCTCGATGCAGGCGATGGCGGGGGACCAACGGGGGTCGACACCGGTATTCCAAGCGGCGACGGCAAAGTTATAGCCCTGGCCTGCCATGGGGGAGCCGGCGAGATAATTGTCGATGCGGCTCGTCCACTCATTAATGAACGAATCGTAATCGGAGCTACCGGTATTGGCGTTGTTCACCGTGGTGTCGATGGTGGTGTTGGTGTTGGTGGCCTGGCTGCTGGAATTGCTGCCGCTTACGCCCTCGCCCGAGAGCTTCTCGGCGGCAGCGGCCTTATCGGCCTCGAGCTTGGCAAGCTCGGCGGCATTTTCCTGCTCGGCTTTTGCCTGTGCCTCGCTGCGGAGCTGCTGGGCCTGTGCCAGCGCATCCTCGGCGTTTTTCTGCTCTGCCTCAAGCTGAGACTTGGCCTGCTGGAGCTCAGCCTTGTTCTGCTCGAGTTCGGTTTGCATGTTATTGAGCTGTTCGATCTCGTCGACGCTCGAGCTCGTGATCTGGTTGGTGTATTTGCAGGTCGTGATGAACTCACCCAGGCTCTGTGCGTTGACCAGGAAGCTCACGATGGGATTGGTGCCCTTCTGATACTTGTACAGATCGCGCATGGCGGAGCTTGCCTTGGCCTGCTGCTCGGGAAGCTTGGCTTCGATTTCCTCGATGCTTGCCTCATTGGAGTCAATCTGCTTTTGCAGGTCATCGAGTTTGGTGCGGGCGTCGTTGTAGGCGCTCGTGGCGGCTTCGATCTTCTGCTGGGCTGCGGAAAGCTGGTCCTGCGTTGCCTGCGAGGCGGCATACGCCGCAACGGGGGAGAGCATCGGCGTGGCCGTCAGCGCAACGGCGAGCGCGGCGCTCGTGATGATACGAGCCGGCGTCGACGCAATGAGCGCTGCGGTGCGATGATTCGAATGCTGCATCCAGTCCCTCTGCAATCAATCGTAGGTTATGGTTCGAACGGTATTCTACTACTGCTTTCGACCTCAACTTGAACCTTAAAGGTCCCAAAGGGTCAAGTTGAACTTGAGGCTTTGGCTTTGACCTGCAATTATGATGAATTGTTGAGAAACCATAGAGTTCAACTTTAACGTTACAGAGCCCTGTTTGAGAGGAGTTTTGGGCTGTAAAAGCCATCTCAACGTGGGGTTTTATAACTACAGCGTGCCCTTCTGGCGAGCCTGCTCAATCTCTTCGAGGGCCTCGGCGGGGGTGAACGAACAGGTGCCGTCGCCGAGTTTGATTACCTGGATATCGTCGCCGGCGTAGACCTCTCCGCCCTTTAGTACCACGCCAAAAACGCCCTCGTGGGGAAAGATGCAGTCGCCGGCGAGATAGTAGATGGCGCAGCGTGTGTGGCAGACCTTGCCGATTTGGCTGATTTCGACGAGCACCTCGCTGCCAAGCTTGAGCTGCGTGCCCAAGGGGAGCGAGAGCAGGTTGATGCCTTGCGTGGTGAAGTTCTCCCCAAAGTCACCCTTGCGCACATCGAGTCCGCGGGCCTGCGCCGTCTGGATGGACTCTGCGGCCAAAAAGGAAACCTGACGGTGCCAATGCCCGGCGTGTGCATCGGTGGCGAGGCCAAATTGCTCTATAACGGTGTCGTGTCCATCGGCGACGGGCGACTTGCGCGTGCCCTTGTGTGCCGACGTGTTGATCGAGACGATGCGGGCGGGTCCGTTGTAAGCATCGTTTGCGGTGCGTAGGGGAGCTGCCGTCTGGGCACGATCTGCAAGTTCGCGCCTGGCGGCGTCAATGATGGGGTTGTTGATCGGATGAGCCTGGGGCACGGTGCACCTTTCGACGGGGCGGGCTACATGTTGAATCCTACAACAATGGTAGGTTCATTGCCCATTGTCATACAACGGTGGGCGCCGTCTTCGTGCTGGACGATTACATCGATTGCCATAGATACGGTGGAGCTTTGGGCGCCGGCGGCTTGGCACGCTAGAATAAATCAGTTGCGCAAAGACCGCCCGTTGTGTGGGCAGTTCATGATAGGAAGTTTCCATGGCATTGCAATTTACAGAGCGCGAGTTCATTCCCGTGCTGCTTGGTGGCGACATCAACGCCTATTCGGTGGCGCGCGCCTTCTACGAGGAGTACCAGGTCAAGAGTCTGGTCTTTGGCAAGTATCAGACGGGTCCCGCGTACCGCAGCCAGATTATCGACTACACGCCCAACGTGGATATCGACACCATGCCCGTGATGCTCAAAACCGTCAACGGCATCGCCCAAGCGCATGCCGACAAGACTATTGTCCTTGTGGGCTGCGGCGACAACTATGTCGCTCTCGTGGCTCAAGCCAAGGATGCTCATGAGCTGGCGGATAACATCGTCGCTCCCTACGCGCCCTACAGCATGCTCGAGCAGTGCCAGAAGAAGGAGATCTTCTACGAGCTGTGCGAGAAGCATTGCGTGCCCTATCCGCACACGTTTACCTTTACCAAGGCGATGCTCAATGCCCAGGGTGAGGCGCCTGCCGAAGTGCTCGACCAGATCGATTTTCCTTACCCGATGATTCTGAAGCCTTCTGACGGCATCATGTGGTGGCAGCATGAGTTCGAGGGCCAGAAGAAGGCCTATGAGATTGCCGACCGCGCCGAGCTGGAACAGGTCATTCGCGACTCGTATGCCAGCGGCTACACCGACGACCTGATCTTGCAGGATCGCGTGCCCGGCAACGACGAGTACATGCGCGTGCTCACCAGCTATTCCGACCGCAACGGTAAGGTCCGCATGATGTGCCTGGGCCATGTGCTACTCGAGGAGCATCAGCCCCACGGTGTCGGCAACCATGCCTGTATCATTACCGAGCCCAACGACGAGCTCATGGGCGGCGTGCGTAAGTTGCTCGAGGACCTTCACTTTGTGGGCTATTCCAACTTTGACGTAAAGTACGACGAGCGCGACGGCTCGTTTAAGTTCTTCGATTTCAACACGCGCCAGGGCCGCAGCAACTACTACGTTACCAACAGCGGCTTTAACGTTGCCAAGTATGTGGTGGACGAGTATGTGTTCAACCGTCCGTTTGAGCCGGAGTTTGTGACGGCTCAGGACGAGGCCCTGTGGATGGTCGTCCCCATGGGCGTCGTCGACAAGTACGTCAAGGATCCCGAGCTGCGCGCTAAGGTGCATCGCCTGGACAAGGAAGGCAAGGGCGCCGACCCTTCGTTTATGAAGGGCGACTTTGTCTTTAACCGCTGGCTGCGCATGTGGCACACCAAGCTGCGCCACTTTAAGCTGTTCAAGACGTATTACAAGTAGATGAGCGCGGCGCCCGTCCGGTTTGCATCGGGCGGGCGCGGGTATGATACGCGCAATTGCGCAAGCGTCACCAAGGAGGCGGCGATGGAAAAGCTGGGAGTTATCGGCGGCATGGGCGCCGAGGCCACGTCGTATTACTACGACCAGGTGGTGCGTCATACGGCTGCTGCCTGCGATCAGGAACATATCGACATGGTGGTACTCTCCAAGTCGACCATGCCCGACCGCACGCTGGCCATTAAGACCGGCGAGCATGCCAAACTGCTGGCGACCATGAAAGAGTGCGCCCAGGCACTCGAGTCGCTGGGCTGTGCACACATTGCCATTCCCTGCAACACGTCACACTACTTCTATGACCAGATCCAGTCGTTTACGAAGGTGCCGATTATCCACATGCCGCGTGAGTCGGTGCGCTATGCTCTGGCCGGTGCGGTGATGGGGGAGTGTGAGTTCGACCCCAACCTGAGTATGCCGGCCGAGCCGGTGCATAAGATCGGCATCATGGGCACCGATGGCACCGTGGGCGCAGGCGTCTACGGCCGCGAATGTAAGGCTGCGGGTGTTGAGGTCGTCTATCCCAGCGAGAAACGTCAGAACGATGTGATGTCGCTTATCTACGATGATGTGAAGGCCGGACGTGAGCCCGATATGGATAAGTTCGACCGCGTGATGTGGGAGTTCGCCCGTAGCGGCTGCGACCGCGTCATTCTGGCCTGCACCGAGCTCTCGGTGTTGCAAAAGTACCGAGAGATGCCCGAGATCACCCTCGACGCCATGGATGTCCTGGTGCGCGAATCCATCATCCGTAGCGGCGCTCCCTACCGCCTCTAGCTTCCGACCTGTCAAAAAGGGACAGGTTAATTTTGGTAGGTTTTATCTGGTGAAACAGTAAGGCCTCGGCTCGTTTGGTGCGAGCCGAGGCCTTTTGCGTTGGGCGGTTGCTGTCAGTGGTGAACTAGAACAGGAAGCCGATGGCGATGAGGGCGATGCTGACGATGAGCACGGCGATGTCTAGGCCCTTGATGGGGTAGCGCTTGTACGAGCTGGCGCGCGTACGCAGATAGAAGCCGCGCTGTTCTGCCGCCAAGGCTGTGGCATCGGTCTTGCCCACGCTCGAGATGAGCAGCGGCACGCACAGTGGCAGCATGAGCTTAAGCTTCTTGATGGGGTTCTTGGTGTCGTACTCGACGCCGCGTGCGGTCTGCGCCTCCATGATGGCGTTCATCTCTTGACCAAACACCGGCACGAAGCGCAGCGCCGTGGTAAAAGTGAAAGCATAGCGATACGGCACGTGCAGCACCTCGACGCAGGCGTTGGCAAGGTCGTTGAGCTTGGTCACCGTGAGCATGAGGATGAGTGGTAACGCCACACCCAGCAGGCGCAGACAGGCCTTCGATCCCGTGATGAGGCCCGTGTCGGTGATAAAGCTCCACACCACGTTGCCATCGCGCATAAAGGCCAGCTGGAGCACCAGCATGATAAGCGCGAGCGGAATCAGCAACTTGAGCAGCGAGAACAGGCGGTTGACGACGCCCGCATAGGCACCCAGGGCAAGGGTGAGCGCCAAAAAGCCCAGCAGCGCCACGTAGGTGTCGGACAAGAAGATGCCGACGATGATGGCGGCGGCGAGGCCCAGTTTGACGACGGGGTTCAGGCGATGCAGCAGCGTGTCACCCGGCATGTAGTCGATGACGTTAACCACGGTGGACCATCTCCTTGGTAATTCGAACGACATCGGAGACCTCGCTCACCTGCGCAAAAGCGGTCGAGACGGAAGATGCCAGACGGCGCGAGAGCTCAATAACCTGGGGAGGCTCCACGTAGGCACGCCGCATGAGATCGATGTTCGAGAATAGCTCGTGCGTGCGGCCGCGGTCGAGGATGCGACCGTCGGCCATTACCACAATGCGCTCGGCAAAATCCGAGACGACTTCCATATCGTGGCAGACCATGATAACGGCGCAACCGCGCTCGGCCATGGTGCGCACCGTTTCCATGACGGTCATGCACTCGCGGTAATCAAGGCCGCTCGTGGGCTCGTCGAGCACGACGATCTTGGGCTCAACCACTACGACGGAGGCAAGCGCCACCATTTGTCGCTGACCGCGCGAGAGCGAGAAGGGCGCCTCGTCGGCCGGCAAGCCAAAGCGGTCGATGACGAGCTGGGCGCGACGCAGCGCCTCGGCACGGTCGATGCCGGCAAGCTCCAGGCCAAAGGCGACCTCGTCGAGCACGGTGTCCTTGCAGATCTGGCGGTCGGGGTTTTGGAAGAGGGTTGCGACCTCGCGGGCAATGCGGCTCGTGGGGACGGTTGCAGTATCCAGTCCCGTGACGCGCACGCTGCCCGAGGCGGGCTTGAGCAGACCCGTGAGCAGCTTGGTGAGCGTGGTCTTGCCGGCACCGTTCTGGCCGACGATGCCCACGAGCTCGCCGGGATAGAGCGTCAGGCTAAGGTCGTGTACGGCGGCGCCGCCATTGGGATAGGCAAACTCAACATGGTCGAAGGTGAGTACGGGTTCTGCGTCCTTGGCATGAGGGCGCAACGACGGCGCATGCGGGGAACCGGCAGGCGCTTGGGCTTCGATGGCCGCGTGTGCGGGGTCGACGATGCCCGAAATCAGGCGCTCGGCCTCATCGACATCCAAGCAGGGGGTACCGCTTACCAGGCCATCGGCCTCGAGGCTATTGAAGATACGCGTGACGCGAGGGCAGTCGACGCCGATGGCACGGAGCTCGTCGGTATGCGCGAAGACCTCGTGTGGCTCGCCCTGCAGCGCGATTTCGCCATGGTTGAGCACGAGCACGCGGTTGCAGTACTCCGAGAGTAGGGCGACCTTTTGCTCAACGACGACGATGGTGATTCCAAGTGTGCGGTTTGCCTCACGCAGCGTCTCGAAGACCAGCGTGGAGCTGGCGGGGTCGAGTGCCGCGGTGGGCTCGTCGAGAACCAAGACGCGCGGACGCATGGCGAGGATGGCGGCGATGGCCACCTTTTGCTTCTGTCCGCCCGAGAGGGTGGCGATCTCGCGGTCACGCAGGTCGCTGATGCCGACGGTCTCGAGCGTTTCGCTCAAGCGCTGCTCGATCTTGTCGTGGGGAACGCCAAAGTTCTCGAGGCCAAAGAGCATCTCGTCCTCGACGATCGAAGCGACCATCTGCGTGTCGATATCCTGCAGCACGCTGCCGACGATTTGCGACACGTCGGTCAGCGAGACCTCGCAGGTGTCGTGGCCGTCAACCATGACGGACCCAAAGAACGTGCCGGTGTAGTGGTGGGGCACGGCACCTGACAGGCAGGCGGCAAGCGTGGACTTGCCGGCGCCCGAGGGCCCGATGATGCCGATGAAATCTCCCTTGTTCACGCTGAGCGAAATGTGGCTGAGCGTCTGCTCGGTCTGCGTGCCATAGGAGAACGAGACATCGTCGACGTTGATGATCGTTTCCATGGATACCTTTCATAGTCATTGGGGACGTTCTTTAATGACTAGTCGTTTAAGAACGTCCCCAAGAGCTAGTTGTTTGGGACAGTCTTTGGTGGTGAAGCACGGAGACGGCTTTACGAGGGGCCCCAGGTTGGCGCGAGAAAGAGGAGCGAAGCGTACTTGGGTACGCGAGCGACGAATGAACGCCAAGATGGGGTGGCTCGTAAAGCCGAGTGGGTTAGTTGAGCTTCAGGGCCTTCTGGATGGGCAGGTAGAGGGCACCGACCAGAATGGCGTTAAAGACGGCGGTCATGGCGACGACGGGCAACATAGCGGCGGCGAGCTCGCCGACCACGCCGAGCATGGCCATCTTGATGACCATGAAGATGGCGCCGGAGACAAAGGTGGTCAGGAAGGTTGCGACAATGGCGATGGCGGGCTTGACCTGACCGTCCTTGCCGGCGGCGTTGACGATGCCGGCCATAAGCATGGCGGCGATGCCCTCGGCGGCAAAATCGATGAACGGCGAGGTGGTGGTGATCTGGATCACGGCGGCTGAGATAAGGCCAATGACGAGCGCCTGGCCAATGTTGGGGCGTACCACCAGGATGGTGAGGCAGAAGGCCGAGATGATGAACTCGGGGCTGATCATGCCGCCCGAGATGCCTGAGATGGCCTTACCGACGGTGAAGTTGAGGATGAAGCCGGCAGCGAGCAGGATGGCGAGCAGGACGAGGGCGCGGACATCGAGTTTGCCGCGGTCAGCGGCCTGGACGGTGCGGGGCTGGGTGGCGGTGGCGTTCTGAGACATGGTGAAAATCCTTTCGGAATGGGGGTGCAAGAGAAAAGCGGAGGCGCGTGATGCGAATGCGATCGGGCTCGAGATAGAAAAAGGCCCCCGGTCGAAACCGGAGGCCTTCCAATCACCTAGAGCGCAAAAACAGGCGTGAGGGACTCACTGTCGACCGATCGTATTCGCATCACGCCACCACCAGTTGTTGAGAGACTTCATCGTGTTCTTCATGTTGGTGGCTCCTTTCGTGATGCCGTGGCGCGGTCGCGCCTAATTGCTGTTGCGCTGCACTATAGCACAGTGA
>WGSL01000043.1 GCA_014871665.1 Collinsella sp.
CCCACGGCCAGGCCGATGGCGCGACCGATCGGTAGGCCGAAGATCTGCGCGATGGACGAGCCCGTGGCGATCATGCTGATGGCGAGCGCCCCATGACGCGTATCGACCAGGCGCGAGGCTATGATCGAAGCGACCGACCAGAACACGGCATGCGCGCAGGCGACCACCAGACGTGCGCAAACCAGGATGAGATATGTCGGTGCCACAGCGGACAGGAACTGGCCCAGCGAAAACACGGCCAAAACGCCCAGCAGCATCCGCTTGAACTCAAAGCGCGAGGCAAACACCATAAGCGGCAGCGACAGCAGCATGACGCCCCAGGCGTAGACCGAGATCATGATGCCTGCTTGGGCCTCCGTGAGCGAGAACGATGCGGCAATATCAGTCAGAAGACCGATGGGCATGAACTCCGACGTGTTGAATACGAACGCGCAACAGGCGAGCCCAATAAGCGGGAGCCACTGCTTGAGTGAGATGCCATCTTGTCTTGCCTGAGTCATGTAGGAAACCTCTCCGATTGTCTTGGGCGGTGGGCGATTATATAGCAACGGCCCCGCATCCGTCAGTACAGATGCGGGACCGCAATCAACTCAATACACAGAGGTTGCGCCGTCAATACATAACTAAGCCAAACCCAGCAATATGCCCGCCGAATGCACGACAAACGCCACGATCCAGGCGACCGTCACCTGAAACGCGAACACAGCAACGGCATAGCGCGTGCCCAGCTCGCTCTTGACGGCGCCGATGGACGCCACGCAGGGCGGGTACAGCAGCGTAAAGACCAAGAACACGTAAGCGGTAAACGGCGAAAACATGGTTGACAGCACCGCGGGCGACGTTGCGCCCAAAAGCACCGTGAGGGTCGAGATGACGCTTTCCTTGGCGATGAGTCCCGTGACGAGCGCCGTCGAGGCGCGCCAGTCGCCAAAACCGAGCGGGGTCAACACCGGCGCGATGATGCTACCCAGACCGGCAAGCAGACTCTGCGACTGATCGGCGACCACATTAAAGCGGATATCGAACGTCTGAAGGAACCAGATGACCACGGTAGCGGCAAAGATAATGGTAAAGGCCTTGGTAATAAAGTCCTTGGCCTTATCCCATGCCAGCATCACCGTCGTCTTGATGCTCGGCAGGCGGTAGTTGGGAAGCTCCATGATAAACGGCACCGGGTCGCCCTTAAATGCCGTACGGTTGAGCACCAAAGCCGCGATGCAGCCGACCACGATACCGATCAGATAGAGCGAGACCATGGCGGGAACCGTCGCCTGCGGGAAAAACGCCCCGCACAGCAAGCCGTAAACCGGCAACTTGGCTGAGCAGCTCATAAACGGCGTGAGCATGACCGTCATCTTGCGGTCGTGCTCGGATGGGAGCGTACGGGTCGACATGATAGCCGGCACGGTGCAGCCAAAACCGACGAGCATGGGCACAAAGCTGCGGCCCGACAAGCCAAAGCGACGCAGTACCTTATCCATGACAAAGGCCACGCGCGCCATGTATCCGGAGTCTTCCAGAATGGAGAGGAACAAGAAGAGCACGACGATAATCGGCAGGAAGGTCAGCACGCTGCCCACGCCCGTAAGCACGCCGTCGACAGCCAGCGAGCGCACCACGTCGTTGGTTCCGAACGCCTTGAGGCCCGCATCGGCCGAGGCGATGATGACAGCGATGCCGTCCTCCATGAGCCCCTGCAACGCCGCGCCGATCACGCCAAACGTCAGCCAAAAGACGAGGCCCATGATCACCAGGAACGCCGGAATGGCCGTGTAGCGACCCGTCAGGATGCGGTCGATCTTGACGGAGCGCACATGCTCGCGGCTCTCGTGCGGTTTGACGACGCAGCGCCCACACACGTCGCCGATAAAGCTAAAGCGCATGTCCGCCAGCGCAGATAGGCGGTCGGTGCCGGCCTCGCCCACCATCTGGGTGATGATGTGCTCGATGGCATCGAGCTCGTTACGGTCCAGATGAAGCGCCTCGGTTACCAGCTCGTCACCCTCGACCAGCTTGGTCGCCGCAAAACGTACTGGAATGTGCGCTGTCGCGGCGTGGTCCTCGATAAGGTTGGCGATACCGTGGATGCAGCGATGCAGCGCACCGCCGTCCGGACCGTCGGGCGCGCAAAAGTCCAGGCGACCGGGGCGCTCGCGGAACCGTGCCACGTGCAGGGCGTGGTCCACCAGCTCGCCGATGCCCTCGTTGCGGGCAGCGCTAATGGGGACGACCGGCACGCCCAACAGGCTCTCGAGCAAGTTGACGTCCACGGCGCCGCCGTTGGCGGTCACCTCGTCCATCATGTTGAGCGCGATGACCATAGGACGGTCAAGCTCCATGAGCTGCAGTGTCAGGTACAGGTTGCGCTCGATGTTGGTGGCGTCAATGATGTCGATGATGGCGTCCGGACGCTCGTCGAGGATGAACTGACGGCTCACGACCTCCTCGCCTGTGTACGGCGACAGGGAGTAAATGCCGGGCAGGTCGGTAACGCTCGCCTCGGGATGGTTACGGATGGTGCCATCTTTGCGGTCGACCGTCACGCCGGGAAAGTTACCGACGTGCTGGTTGGAGCCCGTCAGCTGGTTGAATAACGTGGTCTTGCCGCAGTTTTGGTTGCCGGCGAGGGCAAAGTGCAGCGGCGCGCCCTCTGGCACGGCCGTCTTTGCCGCACGGGGCGAATACGTCCCCTCGCCCAGGGCCGGATGCTCCGTCGTGCCGATTGCGGCGTTAGCGCGCGGACCCGTATCGGTGTCGTGAATACCCACGAGCTCGATGCGAGCGGCATCGTCCTTACGCAGTGTCAACTCGTAGCCACGCAGGCGAATCTCGAGCGGGTCGCCCATGGGGGCATACTTCATCATGGTGACTTCGGTGCCCGGCGTTAGACCCATGTCCAAAATATGCTGTCGGAGTGCCTGATCGTCCGATGCCACCGATGCGACAACGGCGTCCTTTCCAATCTCGAGTGTATCGAGCTTCACGTCCGTGTTCCTCCCCCGGCGCCCGCAGGGCGTTGTATTTATGTTCACCATGGCTAACCGTTTGCCATGGCTAACCAATTTTAAGCTTACATGATAGCGTGAACACACAATGACGTTCAATCAGCAGATTGGCGCAATGGGGACAGGCAGGAGAGTTCAGGGCCATAGTTTCCCGATGAGGCCTCTCGGGGAAACTACATCCCAGAATTCTGGCTCGAAACGGGATATGGTTTCCCAAACAGGCCTCTTACGGAAAATGCATCCCGGAATCCCCACTCGAAACGGGACGCACTTTCCCAGTCGAGGCCCTATGGGAAACCGTGTCCCACCTTGAAAGGCAAAACTGGGACGCAGTTTCCGGGCGGGGCATCAAAAACGAAGTTGCGGTGGAATAGTTCCTGGATGGGCTGGTTGATGCCCCAGATAGGAACTATTTCACCGCAAGTTATTGAAGGGCTTGGATGCCGGGACTCTTACAGATGGCGCTCGAGGAAGCGGAAGGCTAGGCGAATCCAAGGGCGGACCGCCACCTGCTTGTCCTCGTTGTCGACCGCGGTGTTGGCGTTGCCGAGCGAAAGGCCGTGACCACCTTGGTCAAAGACGTGCATCTCGCAAGGGACGCCCTCCTCTGCCATGCGTTGGGCAAACGGGTAGACCTGCGCGATCGGCGCCGTCTTGTCGTCGGACACGCCCCACACAAAGGTCGGTGGCATCTGACGCGAAACATGCGTAGTGGGGCAGATGTCGGCCAGATGCTCGTCAGTTGCCTCGCCGCCCGTCACCATCGACAGGTAGTCGTTGAGCAAATCGCGCCCCGTCTTGCCGCCCGTCTTGGGCACACGCAAGTCAATGCGCGGATCGCGCGTCTGCATGTCGCGCACATAGGCAAAGTCGAGCAATGGATAGCCCAGCACCACGGCATCGGGACGAATGTCGTCCGGACGCGCCCCGGCAAGTGCCGCAAAGGGGCCGGTCTTCCACTGTGTTGCCAGCGAGGCGCAAATCATGCCGCCAGCAGAAAAGCCCACGACGCACACGCGCTTAGGATCGACATGCCACTCGTCGGCGTTGGCGCGCACCGTGGCGACCATCTTGGCAAGATCTGCCTGGGGGTGCGGAAAGCTCACGTCACCCGTAGAACTCGTGACATAGTTGAGCACAAAGGCCTGGTAGCCGCGATCCAAAAATGCAAACGCCACCGGGTCCTGCTCGTGCGGAGCGATATGCGTAAACCCGCCTCCGCCGCAGATGATCACCGCGGGGCGGCGGCCATTCGGTTTAT
This sequence comes from Collinsella sp., assembly GCA_014871665.1. Lineage (GTDB taxonomy): Bacteria > Actinomycetota > Coriobacteriia > Coriobacteriales > Coriobacteriaceae > Collinsella. Next base: position 4,267 of record WGSL01000043.1, read on the forward strand.
CGGGCAGCGGCTCGGCACCCAAATACGTAAACGTCGCCGGATAATCCTCGGTCGGCTCCTCGCCCCACAGCGCATGGTTCTCGACAATCATATGTGCTCCCTTCGCGCAAATTATGCGCCCTTGTTTTTCGCCTTCAAGCGTACCCCACTTGAACCCGTGGCGCAGAAACACTCCGGCAATAAGTTTCCCTTCAACTGATATATCACATAATCCCAGTTCAGAGGTATCTTTGAGCAGCGTAGAATAGGGGCGTTGACCAAGCCGCGAAACACATGTGAAACGTTTCCGGCAAACCAAACGCGCGATATGCGCCTATTTAAGTTGGAGGCAACTATGGGTCTGCTCGATTCGCTTAAGTCCACCTTCACCTCGACCGGCGAGGCGTCCGTTCCGCCCGCAGCAAGCTTCGCTACCCGCGAAGGCGTCATCTATGCCCCCGTCAACGGCGTGCTCGTCAACCTGAACGAGGTTCCCGACGAGACGATCGCCTCGGGCATGCTTGGCCAGGGCTATGGCATCGAGCCCATTACCGGCACCATCTATGCGCCCGCCAACGGCCGCATCGGTGCCACCACTGTCACCAACCACTCCATCGGCATGATTACCGAGGACGGCCTGCGCGTGTTCATCCATGTTGGCCTGGGCACCGTGGAAATGAACGGCAAGGGTTTTGCCCGCTTTGTCGAGATGGGCGATGTGGTCAAGGCAGGCCAGCCGCTCATCAGCTTCGACCGCGAGGCCATTAAGGCCGCTGGTCACGAGGACATCGTGACCGTCATCGTCTCCGAGCTCGATCGTCTTAAGAGCATCGACCATGTCGGCGAGTCTGGAACGCTTATCGGCGGCAACCCGCTCGTCAAGCTTGGCGACCCGCTGCTGGTTGCCAAGACCAAGTAGCCAGGCCCCGCGCCACACAGCCAAAAGGCACCTCGTCAAGCGCCCACGACCATTAGGCCGCGGGCGCTTTTCGTTTGAAAAACCATCCCGCCAATGCCTTATCTGTATAGCCCAAATGAGCCGAGCTGCTAGAATATCGAACTGTATGGATAACTATCATTCAACCGTTATGGGAGGATACGTGAACCGCACCAAAATCGCGCAGCTCTATGCCGATGCCGAGTCGCTCGGCGGCCAGACCGTCACCGTCGCCGGCTGGGTCAAGTCCGTCCGCGACATGAAGAACTTTGGCTTTGTTACGCTCAACGACGGCAGCTGCTTCCGCGACCTGCAGGTCGTCATGAACCGCGAGGCACTCGACAACTACGACGAGATCGCCCATCAAAACGTCTCGGCCGCACTCATTTGCACCGGCACCGTCAAGCTGACCCCCGATGCGCCCCAGCCTTTCGAGCTTTCTGCCACCTCCATCGAGGTCGAGGGCGTCAGCGCCCCGGATTACCCGCTGCAGAAGAAGCGCGCAACCGTCGAGTTCCTGCGCACCCAGCAGCACCTGCGTCCGCGCACCAACCTGTTCCGCGCCGTGTTCCGCATCCGCTCTGTCGCGGCTGCCGCCATCCACCGCTTCTTCCAGGAGCAGGGCTTTGTCTACGTCAACACCCCCATCATCACCACGAGTGACTGCGAGGGCGCCGGCGAGATGTTCCGCGTGACCACGCTCGACCCCAAAAATCCGCCCCTCACCGAGTCCGGCGAGGTCGACTGGAGCCAGGACTTCTTTGGCAAGCATGCAAGCCTCACCGTGTCCGGCCAGCTCAATGCCGAGAACTTTGCCATGGCCTTTGGCGACGTGTACACCTTTGGCCCCACCTTCCGTGCCGAGAACTCCAACACCACGCGCCACGCCGCCGAGTTTTGGATGATCGAGCCCGAGATGGCCTTTGCCGACCTTAACGACTACATGGATAACGCCGAGGCCATGCTCAAGTACGTCCTTAAGGACGTTATGGCAACCTGCCCCGACGAGCTCAATATGCTCAACAAGTTTGTGGACAAGGGTCTGCTCGAGCGCCTGGACCATGTCGCCAACTCCGACTTTGCCCGCGTTACCTACACCGAGGCCGTCGAGATCCTGGAGCAGGCAGTCGCTGCTGGCCACCAGTTTGATTACCCCGTCAGCTGGGGCATCGACCTGCAGACCGAGCACGAGCGCTTCCTGACCGAGGAGCACTTTAAGCGCCCGACCTTCGTGACCGACTACCCGGCCGAGATCAAGGCGTTCTACATGCGCATGAACGAGGACGGCAAGACCGTCGCCGCCGCCGACTGCCTGGTTCCCGGTATCGGCGAGATTATCGGCGGCTCCCAGCGCGAGGAGCGCCTGGATCTGCTCGAGGCCCGCATCAAGGACCTGGGTATGAATCCCGAGCAGTACAAGTACTACCTTGACCTGCGCCGCTACGGTTCCTGCAAGCACGCCGGCTACGGTCTGGGCTTCGAGCGCTTGGTCATGTATCTGACCGGCGTGGGCAACATCCGTGACGTCCTGCCGCACCCGCGCACCGTGGGCAACGCCGACTTCTAATCGTCGGACACTAGCTCGCGTCGCCACACGCCAACGCTCATCGTACAAGCGTCTCTCGACATCGGTCGAGAGACGCTTTTTTCAACAGCATCCGTCAAGCTTTTGGCAAGGTTTTGGTCAGTTGAGCAGGGCTGTTGAAAACTCGACCCGCCGTTTGCCGACGACTACCGACCGCCCAGAGCGCCCTGCGCCCCTGAGAAAGCCCCGCGTCCTAGGCTCCATACCGTCGCCACCCAAAACGGAAAGGACGTGGGCACGATGACCGAAGCCGCTGTTGAAACCTACGACACCACGACTAGAGGCGCCGCCTCGATGGCAGCCTATCGCGCCGTTCGCATCCTGCAACTATTAAGCGAAAACACCGGCGAGGACAAGGCCATGCTTTCCGATGAGTTGATCCGGCGCCTCGCCCATCCCGACGACCCCGCCCGCATGCCCATCTCGGCGGCGCGGCGCAGCATCTACACCGCCATCTCCGCGCTTCGCCATGCCGGATACGAAATTGAGTACAAACGCGGCGTGGGCTACAAACTTCTTACCCGCCCGCTCACCGATGAAGAGATCATCCGGCTCCACGGTATGGTCATGCGCAACCGCTCCACGCCTATCGCTATCCGCAAGAGCATGGCGCAGCATTTAGTTGCCATGGCGAGTGCCGACGTTCGCGGCTACCTCGATACACCCGAACCCGCTCCAAGCGCAGGCAGCAAGGCTACCAAGGCAACGCGCGCGCCCATCAAGCGCATCGACACGTGCGAGCTCGTCGAGCAGGCCATCGACCACGGAACCACGGTGAGTTTTGATATTTCGAGCGTCACGACACGCGGCGAAACCGAAGCAGCACGGATGACACTCCGTCCCTTTGCCATCAGGCAGCGCGATGGCATCTCGTATCTGCTGGGAACGGTCTACGACGCCCGAGGCACCGACGATACGCTGCGCACCGTCGAGATCGCCCGTATGAGAAACGTCAGCACGCGCCTGCTCGACGGCAAGAAGCTCTTCGCCGCCCTCGACGAGGAGGACGACGCCTCCTCCGCCGCATAAGACCCTCCGCCGCCCATTCGACTACCCGTACCGCCCATCCGATTCTGTATTAAAAAACCCGCCAGGCTGTTGTAAAAATGGACATCAGCGCTACTATAGTTCCACTTGCACTTTGTCCCAGTGCAGTGTTTCCAGCCATTTTTATACTGGGGGTAATGATATGAAGGACATCACCATCAGCCGCAGGAGCCTTCTGGTCTCCGCCGGCCTGCTCGCGCTCGCCCCGCTCGCCGGATGCGGCGGCAACTCTGGTTCCGGCTCTGCTGCCGTCGGTTCCGACTACACCATCGGCGTTCTGCAGCTCACCGAGCACTCCGCACTCGATGCCGCCAACGACGGCTTTGTCAAGGCCATCAAGGAGAGCGGCCTTAAGGTTAAGATCGATCAGAAGAACGCCCAGAACGACCAGTCCACGTGCAAGTCCATTGCCGACAAGTTCGTAGGCGACGACGTCGACCTGATCTATGCCATCGCTACGCCCGCCGCGCAGGCTGCCGCCGGCGCCACCGCCGATATCCCCATCGTGGGCTGCGCCATCACCGACTACGCCGCCTCCGGCCTGGTCCAGGACAACGACAAGCCCGGCACCAACGTCACGGGCGCTTCCGACCTCACCCCGGTCGCCGAGCAGCTCGAGATGATGCAGAAGGTCCTGCCCGACGTAAAGAAGGTCGGCCTGCTCTACTGCACCGCCGAGTCCAACTCCGACGTCCAGATCAAGGCCGCCAAGAAGGAGCTCGACAAGCTGGGGCTCGAGTACACCGATTTCACCGTCTCGAGCTCCAACGAGATTCAGTCCGTCGTCGAGTCTGCCGTGGGCAAGGTCGACGCGCTGTACTCCCCCACCGACAACACCATCGCCGCGGGCGCTTCGCAGGTGGGCCAGATCTGCAAGGAGAACAAGCTTCCCTTCGTGACCGGCGAGGAGGGCATGTGCAAGGCCGGTGGCCTGTTCACCCTCTCCATCAACTATGAGGACCTGGGCTACGCCGCGGGCGAGATGGCCGTTAAGATCCTGAAGGGCGAGGCCAAGCCCGAAGACATGCCGATCAAGCACCTCTCGAGCAAGGACCTGGTCGTCGTCAAGAACGACGAAATGGCCGAGGCCCTGGGCATCGACCTTTCCGCTCTGGACGAGTAGCGACATGCGCGGCGATGCGCCTAGGGCCCATGCTCGCACCGTTGCCGTGTTATTCAATATCTGAACCATTGGGGCGAACGCTAAAGACCGGCGTTCGCCCTGCTTGTTTCAGATGAGACAAAACATTCGTCCGCAGCTCTTATATTCATTGTTACCGCTATCATGGTGAATCACGTGTCCACCCTATCCTAGGAGGTATGAAGCATGCTCATTGCATTGCAGGGCGCCGTTTCGCAGGGCGTCCTCTGGGGCATTATGGTGCTTGGCGTGTTTATCACGTTCCGCCTGCTCGACATCCCCGATATGACCTGCGACGGCAGCTTTGCCCTCGGCGGCTGTGTCTGCGCCGTACTCATCGTCAATAACAACGTCGACCCGCTGCTCGCCGTGCTGGCCGGTATGTGCGCCGGCGCCATCGCGGGTGCCGTCACGGGCATTTTGACCACCGTCTTTGAGATTCCCGCGATCCTCGCCGGAATCCTCACCCAGATCAGCCTGTGGTCCATCAACCTGCGCATCATGGGCAAGTCCAATACGCCCATTCTTGCCAAGGGCACCGTGTTCTCGGCCGTCAGCAATATGACCGGTCTGCCGCAGTCCACCGTTGCCATCATCTTGGGCATCCTGCTCGCCGTGGCTATCGTAGCCATCCTGTATTGGTTCTTTGGCACCGAGATCGGCTCGGCGCTGCGCGCCACCGGCAACAACGAGTACATGATCCGCGCTCTGGGCGTCAACACCAACTCCACCAAGATGATCGCCCTCGTGCTCTCCAACGCCCTCATCGGCCTTTCGGGCGCGCTCATCTGCCAGAGCCAAAAGTATGCCGACATTGGTATGGGCACCGGTGCCATCGTTATCGGTCTTGCCGCCATCGTCATCGGTGAGGTGCTCGGCCGTCTGCTGCCCGGCGGTCTCACGCAGTTTAGCGTCCGTCTTGCCTCCGCCGTCTTTGGCTCCGTGGTGTACTTCCTTATCCGCGCCATCGTGCTGCAGCTGGGCATGGACGCCAACGACATGAAGCTGCTTTCCGCCGTAATTGTCGCTGTGGCCCTGTGCGTACCCGTGGTTTGGGAGCGCTATAAGCTCCGCAGCTCCTACACGAAGGGGGATGAGGCAGATGCTTAAGCTCTCGCACGTCAAGAAGACCTTTAACAAGGGCACCGTCACCGAGAAGCGCGCGCTCACCGGCGTCGACCTCACCCTGAATGACGGCGACTTTGTAACCGTGATCGGCGGCAACGGCGCCGGCAAGTCCACGCTGCTCAACATGATCGCCGGCGTGTACCCGCTCGATTCGGGCGTTATTGAGCTCGACGGCACCGACATCTCGCGCCTGAGCGAGTCGCAGCGCGCCAAGTACCTGGGCCGCGTGTTTCAGGACCCCATGCGCGGTACCGCTGCCGACATGCAAATCGCCGAGAACCTGGCCCTCGCCAAGCGTCGCGGCCAGCGTCGCGGCCTTTCGTGGGGCGTCACCAAGGCCGAGAAAGATGAGTACGTTGAGTTGCTCAAGCGCCTGGACCTTGGTCTGGACACGCGTCTCAACGCCAAGGTCGGCCTGCTCTCGGGCGGCCAGCGCCAGGCACTCACCCTGTTGATGGCCACGCTCACCAGGCCGCGCCTGCTGCTGCTCGACGAGCACACCGCGGCCCTCGACCCCAAGACGGCCTCTAAGGTGCTCAACCTGACCGAGGAGATCGTCGACGAGAACCACCTGACCACGCTCATGGTCACGCACAACATGAACGACGCCATCCGTCTGGGCAACCGTCTGATCATGATGCACGAAGGCCACGTGATCTACGACGTGGCGGGCGATGAGAAGAAGTCGCTCACCGTAGCCGACCTGCTGCAGAAATTCGAGGAGGTCTCGGGCGGCGAGCTCGCCAACGACCGCATGCTGCTAAGCTAAACCTACCAAAAAGGGACAGGTTTATTTTGGCAGGTTTTATCTGCGCAAACGTCAAAACCGCCGCAAAGGGACAGAGGCCCTTGCGGCGGTTTTCGCATATTATGTCGATAATCCAGCGTCAGCAGGAACTACTGGTTAAGGACTAAGGAAACTGCCACGAGAAGCTCTCTTCCCCGTCTCGCCTTGACCGCCGCACTCCTTGCCGGCGTGCTCGCCGGCGCCCCAGCTTACGCCACCGCGGCCACCCCATCTCAAGTTATCGGCCCGTCCGATGTGATCGGACGGGCTTCTTGGTGGGTATCATGGTTGGACGATCATTAGGAGGTTTTCCCTACATGGAATTGTTTGAGCCGATTCTTCATTTCTTTGAGCAACGGTGGGTCCACAACATCATCTGGGCCATCATCTTGGCGATAGGCACCGCCGTCGCCGCCAAGGTCGTATCCAAGACCCTGAACCATCTGCTTAACCGAGACGATAACCCGCTTCCGGCATCGAGTATCTTCATCAACATCGCGCGCGCCGTCATCTGGATGATTGGCGGCAGCTTTATCCTCGACAACTGCTTTGGCATTAACGCAAACGCGCTCGTCGCCGCTCTTGGCGTCGGCGGCATCGCCATCTCGCTCGGCTTTCAGGACACGCTGTCAAACCTTATCGGCGGCATGCAGGTGACGTTTATGGGCATCATCAAACCCGGCGACAATATCGAGGTCGGCGGCGTATCCGGCGTGGTCCAAGACATCACTTGGCGCCATACAACGATTGAGGATGCCTGTGGACAGACCATCATCGTCCCCAACTCCAACATTTCCAAGAACACACTCGTGCATTTGATGCCCTTTGGGCGCGTGGCCGTGCCCGTTGCGGTCAAGGACACGTCCAAGTGGGCTTCACTGGACGCGCTGGCAGATGAGCTCACCGACGCCACCAAGGCCGCTGTGCTTCCCATCTCGGGCTTTGACAAGGAGCCCTACGTGCTCTTTAGCGAAATCGGCGACTTTGGCATCAAGGGAAAGATCATCTTTATCGTCAGCGACGACAGCACTACTTTCACGGCAGCCGACGCCTGCATCCGCGCCATCGCCCCCATCATCGCCTAAACCACCGCAAAGGGAACAGGCATCTTTGTAGTGGTTTTCATTCGTGGTACCATGGTTCATATAGTTGTTTAAACGACTAAGGGAGCAACATTATGGAAGAGGCCTATCGTCAAGCACGCAAGCGCGGCGAGCAGGGACGTCGACGCGCCATTAGCCAAAGCGAGCATCCATACCTTACGGACCTCGATAGCTTGGTTGCTCAGCTCCCCTTAGGTCAGCGAGAGAATGTCGGCCTGCGGGATATTCCGCTCGAAATGGTCGTCGGCACGGTCACCAAGGGCCGTCAGTCCGCCTTTTCGTGTAACTTTATGCCCCTGCTTCCGTTTAGCACCGAGTTCGCCCGCAAGTGGTCCAACCTCTACGACATCCAGGTGACCGAGGGCTATCGCGACCCCATCATCGTCACCGAGTTCATGCATCGGTTCTATGTCCAGGAAGGCAACAAACGCGTCAGTGTCCTCAAATTCCTGGACGCTCCAACGGTTTCGGCCAGGGTCACCCGTCTCTACCCCGGCACATGGGATTCCGTCGAAAGCCGCCTGTACGGTGAATTCTGCGCGTTTTGGCGCGTCTGCCCCCTATACGAGATCGAGTTCTCGCGTGAGGGAAGCTACGAGACGCTCGCCAAGATGCTCGGTCAGAACCTTATCGAAAAATGGCCGCAGAAAAAGGTCGACTACCTACGCCACACCTTCCTGCTCTTTAAGCGCGCCTACCTTCGCGCAGGCGGCGACCACCTGGACATTACGCCTGCCGACGCCATGCTCGTCTACCTCAATGTGTACAACCAGGACCGCCTGCTGGATACGCCGACGGATATCGTCGTAAACCGCCTGTGCAAGATTTGGCGCGAGCTGGTCATTGCCGGCAAAAATGACGAGGACAAGGTCGATCTTGTCGAAGCGCCGAGCGTCGATGAGGAGGAGTCGCCCACCAAGTCCACCTCCGGCGTGCTCAACTTCTTTATGGGCAAGACTGTCTACTCGACGGCCAACCCCCTGTGTATCGCCTTTATCCATGAGTTCCCCTGTGCGGCGTCGAGCTGGGACAGTCTGCACGACCAAGGACGCCAGTATCTCGATGAGCACTTTGACGGTATCGTGCGCACCGAGGCGTTCGAGGACTGTCACGATCCGGACGTGTTCTACGCCGCCGTGGAAACGGCTGTCAAACATGGAGACAACGTCATCTTCTCGACCTCGCACCGCCTGATGGAATACACGCTCAGAGCTGCCGTTGAGTATCCCCAGGTTCGGTTCCTCAACTGCTCTATCGGCCTTCCCCACCAAAGCGTCCGTTCGTACTTTGGCAAGATGTACGAGGCCAAGTTCCTCCTGGGCGCCCTTGCCGCCAGCATGGCAGACAACCATCGCATCGGCTACCACGCGTCGGTCTTCGCATCCGGCGCGCTCAGCGAGATCAATGCCTTTGCCATCGGTGCCTCGCTGCTCGACCCCCGCGCGCAAATTATCCTCACCTGGGGCGATGTACCCGCCGGCGGTCTTGCCGAGGCCATGTGCCGCGAAGGCGTGAGCGTCATGACCGGCGCTGACATGTCAAAGTCGCTCGAAGACCCTACGGCCTACGGACTCCACCGCCTGGTCGATGGCAAGGTTTCCGGCATCGCCATGCCGGTATGGAACTGGGGCCGTTACTACGAGCTCATCGTTCGCAGCCTTCTGCACGGCACGTGGGACGAGACCAGCGATGACAACCAAGTGCGCGCCGTCAACTACTGGTACGGCATGAGCTCTGGCGTTATCGACATCCGTTACGCTCCGGGCCTACCCTACCAGACGCGCAAACTCGTGCAGTTGCTCCGTAACGGCATTGTTGAGGGATCCATCAACCCCTTTGGCGGCGAGCTCCACAGCCAGAACGGCGTGGTACAGATCGAAGGCTTCCCTCCGCTGCCGAGCACGCAGATTGTCGAGATGAATTGGCTGGCGGATAACGTGGTAGGCACCATTCCGCAGCTCGACGATGAGCCGAAAGTCCCTGCCCTATGAAAATCCTTGCCATAGCCGATACCGAAGAACGATGCCTTTGGGAGTGCTTTCGCAAGGAACGCTTTGAGGGCGTCGACCTGATTTTGTCCGCCGGCGATCTGGACCCGGACTATCTTGAGTTTTTGGTTACGGTCATCAACAAACCGCTCATCTACGTGCGTGGCAATCACGATGACCGCTACGCACGTCATGCACCGGGCGGATGTATCTGCGTAGAAGACAGCGTGTACACGTACCGAGGGATTCGCATTGCGGGCCTTGGCGGGTCCATGCGTTATCGCGACGGCGCCAACATGTACACCGAACGAGAGATGTCCAAGCGTATGCGTAAGCTGTCGTGTAAGGTTAGGATGGTCGGCGGGTGCGACATTCTGCTTACCCATGCACCCGCCGCCGGTATGGGTGATCTGGACGATCTGCCGCATCGAGGATTCGAGTGTTTTAACACAGCACTCGAATCCTGGAATCCCGACTACATGGTGCACGGGCATGTGCACCAAAGCTACGGTTGCGATTTTCAGCGCGAGCGTCAGCATGTGTGTGGAACGACGATCATCAACGCCTGCGGCTATACGCAGTTTGAGCTCGACCAGACGCACTACCCCATCCGCGGCTGGCAAGCAGCTTGGCTCAACTCACAAACCATGCGCCGCGAGCTCAAACGCCACGAAGCCATCGAGTCTTCAACAGCCAGAACACCCTGGTAACCACCATAAAGGGGACACTGTCCCCTTTATGGTGCTTTTGACGCGATAGCAAGAAACCCGGTCCTGCACAAGGCAGAACCGGGTTTCTTTAGCAATGCTTGCTGTACTCAGGCAGTAACTAGCAGTTACTCAGCCAGGAAGTCACGCTGGACAGCGGGATCGACCTTGACGCCAGGGCCCATGGTGGAAGACACGGAGATGGACTTGACGTACTTGCCCTTAGCAGAAGAGGGCTTGACGCGCAGAATCTCGGTGTACAGGGCAGCGTAGTTCTCGACGAGCTGCTGCTCAGAGAAGGACTTCTTGCCCAGGGGCACGTGGCAGATGCCGTAGCGGTCGGCGCGGTACTCAACGCGGCCAGCCTTGAGCTCGGAGACCATCTTGGCGACGTCCATGGTCACGGTGCCGAGCTTGGGGTTCGGCATGAGGCCACGGGGACCAAGGATCTTACCGATGCGGCCAACCTTGGCCATCATGTTCGGCGTAGCGATAGCGGCGTCGAAGTTGATCTCGCCCTTCTGAATCTGGGCGACAAGCTCGTCGGAACCGATGATGTCGGCGCCGGCAGCCTCAGCCTCACGGGCCTTCTCGCCCTCGGCGAAGACGGCAACACGAACGGTCTTGCCGGTGCCGTGGGGCAGGGAGATGGAACCACGGATGTTCTGGTCAGCCTTACGAGTATCGATGCCCAGACGGAAGTGAGCCTCGACGGTCTCGTCGAACTTGGCGGTGTCGAGCTCCTTGATGAGCTTGGCAGCCTGAAGGGGGGTGTAGAGCGTGGCGCGGTCGATCTTCTCGGCAGCGGCGTTATAGCTCTTACCATGCTTAGCCATGTGCATTACCTCCTGTGGTTAAACGGGCGTGAGCCCTCCCACATCGTATCGTGTGCCCTATTGCACACATTTAACGGGCGCCCCGGTCGGAGCACCCGCCGTTACCATAAGAAATCGCTACTCAGCGATGGTGACGCCCATGGAACGGGCGGTACCGGCGATGATCTTCTTGGCGGCGTCAATGTCGTTGGCATTGAGGTCCGGCATCTTGATCTCAGCGATCTTGGTGAGCTGCTCCTGGGAGAGCTGACCAACCTTGTCGGCCTGGGGCTTAGCGGAACCAGACTTGAGGTTCAGCTCCTTCTTGATAAGGTGAGCCGCCGGCGGGGTCTTGGTGATGAAGGAGAAGGACTTGTCCTCGTAGACAGAGATCTCAACGGGGATGATGTCACCCTTCTTGTCCTGCGTCTCGGCGTTAAAGGCCTGGCAGAACTGCATGATGTTCACGCCAGCAGCGCCCAGGGCGGGGCCGACGGGAGGAGCAGGGTTTGCTGCACCAGCAGGAATCTGGAGCTTAATGACGTTGGCAACCTTCTTCTCAGCCATGGTCATTCCTTTCGAATCACGAGTGTGAAGTACTTGCTATATCGTAAGCACGCACGTGTTAGAAGCACTCCTGAGATGAGCAGTCACAGAAGAAGCACGCTCGCGCGAACGGACGAAAACTTAAGCGATGACAGCGACCTGGTTAAAGTCGAGCTCGACCGGCGTCTCGCGGCCAAAGATCATCAGCGTGACCTTGAGCTTGCCAGCCTCGGTGTTAACCTCGGAGACCTTGCCATCAAAGTCGGTAAGCGGGCCATCGGTGACGCGGACGGACGTACCGACCTCAATATCAACCGAGGTGCGCTTGGGCGAATCGCCCTTACCGGGACGACGAGTCATCTTGTTGTACTCGTCGCGGGAAAGCGGAGCGGGCTTGCCGTTGCCGCCTAGGAAACCGGTGACGCCAGGCGTGTTACGAACACACGTCCAAGCATCATCATCCATCTCCATGCGGACAAGGACATAACCCGGGAAAATCTTGGAATCCTTGGTCTCACGCTTGCCACCCTCTTTAATCTCGGTGACACGCTCCATAGGAATCTCGATATCAAAGATACGGTCCTGCATGCCCATAGTCTCGATTCGATGCTCGAGATCGGACTTAACACGGTTCTCGTATCCAGAGTAAGTGTGAACGACGTACCAACGCTTAGACATGGTTTAGCCCCTCAATCCAGAGAACAGAGCAAGAGCCTCGCCAAAGCCAGCATCGAGCAGAGCGATGACGACGCCGACGACGATCAGAGAAGCGCAAACGACGACCGAGTAGTTCACGAGCTCCTTCTTATCGGGCCACGTGACACGCTTCATCTCGGACTTGACCGAAGCGAAATACTTCTTGGTGCGGGCGAAGAAACCAGGCTTCTCGTTCTTCTTGGACTTCGCAGCCTTCTCGTTCTTCTTGGCAACGGCCTTCTTGGCCTCAACCTTGGAGTTGGCGGCAGCGTTGTTGGCAGGCGCCTGCTGCTGAGCCTTCTTCTTGTTCTTCTTGTTGGCCATTTGGGTTACCTCCGCGCAATGCGCTTATACATGAGTAAACCGTAAGCCCCCAATTGGGAGCTTACGGAATAATGACTGGCACGCCAGGAAGGACTCGAACCCTCAACACTCGGTTTTGGAGACCGATG
>WGSL01000044.1 GCA_014871665.1 Collinsella sp.
GTCCTGCGCAAGACGAAGAGCACATTAAGTGCTCTCCTTTGCGTGCGGAACTTGTAGCGAACAAAGCCAAGCCGCCCGACCCTAAGGTTAACTTGACTGATGATAGCAAATACGACAAGCGAGATGCCTGCGACTTGCGGGCATCTCGCTTTATCTAAATAACGTGGTTTTGAATCAACCACTAATTGTCACCCGCCCAAGCATGGTCGGGTTTTCCAAGTGCCGCAGATTGCCGTGAAAGAGGAGCGACGCGTACTTTGGTACGCGAGCGACGGTTTGAACGGCAAGGTGCGGTGCTTGGGAAAGCCGCTTATCGATAGGAAACGCTCTGCTGGGAATCCTTGACGACTACGTCGTGGGCGCCACCTTCGACGATCGAGGTCGAGCTGACCAGCGTTAGGCGTGCCTTTTCCTGGAGCTCGGGGATCGAGAGGGCGCCGCAGTTGCACATCGTTGACTTGACCTTGTAGAGCGTGCCGCCCACGCCGTCCTTGAGGGAACCGGCGTAGGGAACGTAGGAGTCGACGCCCTCGACGAAGCTAAGCTTCGCGGCGCCGCCCAGGTCGTAGCGCTGCCAGTTGCGAGCACGCGCAGAACCCTCGCCCCAGTACTCCTTCATGTACTGACCGTTCACGTTGACGCGCTCGGTCGGGCTCTCGTCAAAGCGGGCGAAGTAACGACCCAGCATCATAAAGTCTGCACCCATGGCCAGGGCGAGCGTCATGTGGTAGTCGTAGACGATACCGCCGTCGGAGCACACGGGCACGTAGACGCCGGTCTCCTCGTAGTACTCGTCGCGAGCGCGGCAGACATCGATCAGCGCGGTGGCCTGGCCACGGCCGATGCCCTTGGTCTCGCGGGTGATGCAGATGGAACCGCCGCCGATACCGACCTTGATGAAGTCGGCACCGCAGTCGGCAAGGAAGCGGAAGCCCTCGGCGTCGACGACGTTGCCGGCACCGACCTTGACGTCCTCGCCGTAGTTGGCGCGGATCCACTCGATGGTGCGCTTCTGCCACTCGCTGAAGCCCTCGGAAGAGTCGATGCACAGGACATCGGCACCGGCCTCGATGAGCAGCGGCACGCGCTCGGCATAGTCGCGGGTGTTGATACCGGCACCAACCATGTAGCGCTTGTCGTTATCGAGCAGCTCGTTGGGGTTGGTCTTGTGGCTGTCGTAGTCCTTGCGGAAGACAATGCCCATGAGGTGATCGTTGTCGTCAACGATGGGCAGGGCGTTGAGCTTGTTGTCCCAGATGACGTCGTTGGCAACCTTGAGGCTGATGTTCTTGTCACCCACGATGAGCTGCTCACGCGGGGTCATGAACTCGGAGACCTTCGTCTGGTGGTCATCGCGACTGGGGCGATAGTCACGGCTGGTGACGATGCCCAGGAGCTTACCCTTGGGAGTGCCGTCGTCGGTGACCGGCATGGTGGAGTGACCGGTCTTCTCCTTGAGCTCGATGACCTGCTCCATGGTCATGTCGGGGGTCAGCGTGGAATCGGACTGAACGAAGCCGGCCTTGTGATCCTTGACGGCCTTGACCATAGCGGCCTCGGACTCGGCACTCTGAGAACCGTAAATGAAGGACAGGCCACCCTCGGTAGCGAGCGCGACACCCATATCGACGCCCGAGACGGACTGCATGATGGCGGAAACCATGGGGATGTTCAGGGTGATTGCCGGCTTCTCACCGCGCTTGAAGCGGGTTAGCGGCGTCTTAAGAGAGACGTTGTTGGGGATGCACTGCGAGGACGAGTAACCAGGGACCAGCAGATACTCCGAAAACGTGTGGGACTCACCGGGAAAGAACGTAGCCATGTTTCTCCTTTTTCCATGCGACCGGTCGGCTGCAGGCCTCGTAGGACCCAGCCCAACCTTGGGCGCCCAATACTGGGGAAGTATCTTAACGCACTTTGACTGCTACAATGCATGATTTAAGAAGAGCACACGAGGGTTTGACGCAGGCTTTGCGTTTGCCCAGCAAACACTTTAGCGGGAAGACGTGGAGCACATGGAGTACAAGACGACGGCAAAGTTGGTCATTCAAGCGTGCGACAAAGATCTGCCGGGAGTGTTCGGCCACGGCTGCGTCTTACTGCTGCAGGGCATCGCCCGCGAGCACTCGCTCAACCGCGCCGCCAAGAGCATGGGCATGGCGTACTCCAAGGCCTGGCGCATTGTGAACGAGGCCGAAGGACAGCTGGGCTGCAAGCTCATCGAGCGCGACGGAGCCCGCGGATCCACCCTCACCCCCGCCGGCGAGCGAGCCATAGCGGCCTACGAGGAGCTGCAGACCGACATCAACCAAGTAATTGCCGCAAAGGCCAACGACCTCATCGCCAGCATAAAAGAATAGCCAATTTAGGACGGGACCTTATAGCCACACAACCCCTTCTCATAAGTTGCGGTGAAATAGGGACTGTTTATGCGGTTAAAGCCGTAAATCAATCCATATTTCACCGCAACTTATGGAGTCGAGGATGATTTAGCTAGTTGCGAAGGGCATTATCTAGGGTGGACGCTACAACCAGAGGGTTGTCGGTGCCGGCGAAGAGGCGGACGGTGCTCCTCTGCTTGCCGCGTGGAGCCGAAAGGCGCGTCGTTGCGCCGCCGGCGGGCGATGTGCGAAACTCCCCGGGCAAAGCATCGAACAGCTTGCCCGCGCTACGCTCGGTAAGGTCAAATTCAACTGCCGGGCCAAAGCCGTGCTCAAGGATTCCCGTTGCAGCCGCATGGTCGGGATGCGAGCTCAGCCCGGGATAGCGCACGTTGCGCACCATCTCATTGGCGGCCAGATACTCGGCCAGCGCACGGGCGCGGTCGAAATGTGCCTGCATGCGGACATCGAGCGAGCCCAGCCCGCGCTCCAGCACACCGGCCTCGTCAGCAGGCATATCAAGCTTGGCCAAGCCACAGCCCTCAAGCAGGGCATGCGCGCACTCAGCCGCGGCATCCACGCGATGGCGCTTGAGCTGCGAGCGCGCGACCGATACGGCAACCAACTTGCGCGGAGCATCACCGGCGCATACGCGATCGAGCGCCTCAAGCGACAGCGCAGCACCCAGCCGCAGCGAATCGCAGCCAAAAGCCGACGCCACCGTGTTATCCACCACAAACAGCGCGTGGGCCTCACGAGCAGCGCGACCCAGAGCGCGCAGATCGGGCACACGCAGACCAAGCCCGCCGATGGAGTTGACGAACCACCACAGGTGCGGACCCTCGGCATCAAACAAAGCATCAAAGCCCTCGGACGCAGCGGCAAACGCCTCGGCGGACGTCGAGCCCACCAGCGCGACGTCGCAGCCATCAAAGCCGCGCGCAAACGCATCGGCAAAGTCGTCTGCAAAGGCAACCAGACGATCGCCGGGACACACAATCCCCAGCTGCGACAGCGCTGCTGGCACATGCGAGGCCGCAAGCAACCGCGCCTCACGCGCGCCGGCTCTCAAAGCCCAAGCCTCTTCTAGCTGTTGCACGTCCACGCGGCACCGTCCCTTCATAAGCAAAAACCCACGATGCGGATGTTTCCCGCATCGTGGGCAACGGCTGCAGTATAGCGCCGATATGCGACGAATCTCCTAGATATTGAGCGCGTGATAGGTCACGCTCGCGCCCGGAGCGTCAACGGTCACGCCATAGGCCTCGGGATAGATGCGCGTCGAAAACACGAGCGCACCATCGTTCACAAACACCTCGACCGACGAGGCATCGCCAACAATGCGCACGTTACGAACCTCGTCGACGGATTCCCAGCGCACAGTACGACCGCAGCCGGCAGAAGCGCGGCCCTCATCAGTAAATCGCATCTCAAAGCGCGGGGGCAGTTCGTCCTCGGCGGGCACAAACGCCAGCTTCAACTCGCCATCAACGGTCGCGGTAAACGCGCCGTCGACACCGTCGACAACAACATCAAAGCAGGTATCGCCGGCAACCTCCAACGAGCCCTCCCCCACACGCACCGAGGCATAATGGTGCTCGATCTCGCGCACCGGCTGCTGCAGCACCACGCCGCCGGCACCGGCTGTAAGCTCACGCGGTACCGTCATGCAGTGCTGCCAGCCGGACACCACGGTGGGTGCGTTGCCATAGGTCGGCTCATCGGGCATGCCCATCCAGCCGATTAGAATATGGCGACCGTCCTCGGACGTAAACTCCTGCGGAGCATAAAAGTCAAAACCGGCGTCCCACAGGCGGAACTCACCCAGCTCATAGGCATCGTCACCACCGGTAATGTCGCCCGTTACAGGCATGTAGCCAGCAGCGTATACGTTGCCGCGGTCCCAACGGCCGCCCTCAAGACCCTGAGGCGAGAACGACAGAAACGCCGCCGTATCGCCATTCGAATCGAGCTCGATGTAGCCGGGGCACTCCCACATAAAGCCAAAGCGCTCGGGCGTAGACACACGGTTCTCGAGCTCCCAGCTCAGCACGTCGGCCGAGCCATACACCAGGATCTCGCCCACATCGCGCCCGGCACCCTCGCCGTGCATGGCGCAAAATCGACTATCGACGTGCGGCCCATCCACGCGACGACGCGCGCCCAGCACCATGTGATAACGCCCGTCCGCGTCACGCCACACCTTGGGATCGCGCACATGGCAGGTCAAATCCTCGGGATAATCCTCGGACGCCAGCACCACGCGCTTTTGGCTGAACTCACGACCGGCAAAGCCATCAACGCTCTCGACATAGACGGTATCGGCGCGGCGGCCGGTATTGACGTAGTCGTACGTGCCGTCTGCATCGGAGAGTTTAACGTTGCCTGTGTACAGTACGCGAATGCGGCCGTCCTCGGCAAGCGCGGAGCCCGAATACACGCCATGGCAATCGAACGGCTCGTCGGGCAGCAGCGGGGCGCCAACGTAGTCCCACGTCATAAGATCGCGACTCGTCGCATGGCCCCAGGCCTTAACGCCACCCTCAACATCAAACGGCGCATATTGAAAATAAGCGTGGAACACGCCACCCGCTTGGCAAAGACCGTTGGGGTCGTTGAGCCAACCCGCCGGCGGCATAATATGGAAGTGCTGGCCATACGCGCCATGACCGCACCCAGAGGCGGCAGCGTCAACAGCAGCAACCAGCTTTGCAAGGTCGCGACCAAGTGCATTAGACATATCAAAGTCCTAACGGATCGAAAGTAACAAGGCGCCAGAGAACGGCACCAGATACAGGAAACGCCCGCGAGCATACAACCCGCGGGCATTCCCTTAATCAAAAGCTCTTAGGCCTGCTCGGAAGCCTTGGGCTCGTCCTTGTACAGAACAAACGAGACGGCAAAGGAAACCAGCGCGGCGACCGCAAACATGATCGCGTACTGCACGGGCTGGGCCAGGCACAGCAGGATACCGAAGATGCCGGTAACGCCGGTGCCGGAAGCGGCAAGCGAGGTGAGCGCGCAGACCAGGGCACCGCAACCGCCGCCGATGCAGCCGGCGATGAAGGGCTTAAAGAAGCGCAGATTCACGCCGAAGATGGCAGGCTCGGTAATGCCCATGAAGGCGGACAGAGCCGAAGGAAGCGCCAGGCCCTTGATCTTGGCATCGCGGGTCTTAAAGGCAACGGCGAGCGCAGCGCCACCCTGGGCGATGTTGGCAGCGCTGGCGATGGGCAGCCAGTAAGTCACGCCGTACTGGGCGAGCTGGCCCAGGTCGATGGCGGTGTACATCTGGTGAATACCGGTGACGACCGTGGGGGCATAGAACAGGCCGACGATAAAGGAACCGATGCCAAAGGGCAGGGTGAGCAGAGCCTGGATCAGACCGAGGACGGCATTCTCGGCCCACACAAAGACGGGACCGACGGCGATAAGCGTCACGAGCACGGTCACGAACACGGAGACAAGCGGGGTTACAAAGAGGTCGAACATCTCGGGAACGATCTTGTGCAGACGCTTCTCGAGGAAGGCAAGGATCGCGCAAGCGATGACGATGGGGATGACGTGGCCCTGATAGCCAACCCACTCAAAGCTGTACACGCCGGGGATGACGGTGACCATGGTCTGCACGCCCTCGAAGGCAACCGTATAGGCGCTCTGCAGCGAGGAGTTGATGAACGCACCACCGACGACGGCGCCCAGATACGGGTTGGCGCCAAAGGCCTTAGCGGCGGAGTAACCGATCAGGATCTGCAGAATGCCAAAGGACGTGCCCGAGACCAGGTCGGCAATCTTGTAGATAAAGTTATTGGTGTCGAGCGCGATAAAGCCATTGGAGGCCATAAAGTTGAGAGCACTCATGATTCCCAACAGCAGGCCCGAAGCCACGATGGCGGGGATGATGGGGACAAAGACGTCGCCGAGCACCTTAATGGCGCGCATAAAAATGTTCTGCTGCTGCGCCGCGGCCTCCTTGACCTCGGCCTTGGTGGCAGCCTCGACGCCACTGAGCGCGATGAACTCTTCGTAGACCTTGTTGACGGTGCCAGTGCCAAAAATAATCTGGAGCTGGCCCTGGGCCTCAAAGACGCCCTTGGCGCCGTCGATATTCTCGAGGGCTTCCTTGTCGACCTTGGCGTTATCGGCAATCACCAGGCGCAGACGCGTGGCGCAGTGCGCAGCCGAAACAACGTTGCCGGCGCCACCGATGTTGTCGAGCACCTCTTGGGCTGATTTGCGGTAGTCCATGACTTCCCTTTCCTCCAACGGGCGAATTTGCACCCGGCCATCTTTGACACTTACACTGTAATCGTTTTCAGTTTCATATGTCTGTAATCGTTTTCATAGTAGGGTGAACGGTAGGAAAAAGCCGGCGAATGGTAGTTTTGGGACAAAAAACGGGGGACTCAAAGGCGGGCAGGCACGATCAAGACCTAGACATTCATCAACTGATGGCCGAGCTTAAGCGTCTTTAGGCCGTTCTCCCCCTCCGCGCCATCGAGCGTGTTGAGCAACATATTGGTCGCCTCGACACCGCTGGTCAGGTAGCCGTAATGCACGGTGGGAATGCCGCCCGTCAGCGCGCGCAAAAACGCGTTGTCGCCGAAACCGCTCACGCGGTGCATGCCCTCGCCCATGCCGCGAACCTCATCGATGGCACGCAGCGCGCCCGCCGCCATGGTGTCGGTCGCGCAGGCGATAAACGAAACATCGGGAGCGACGGAAAGCAGCTCACGCGCCGTACCATAGCCCGAGTCGAGCGTAAACGAGCCCAGGCGAATCAAGGCGGAATCGAGCGGGTTGCCCGCAGCGCACAGGCCGGCCTCAAAACCGCGACGGCGGTCATAACCGGCCGCGCGGTCCTCTTCGGTAACTCCAATATAGGCAATCTTGCCGTCCACGCGACCCGCAAGCGCATGACCCAGCTCAAAGGCGGCCTCGTAATCGTCATGATAGACGCACGCCGCGCCCTCGACATGTTGGCCGATCAACACAATGGGCACGCGGCACGATTCAATCGCGCGACGGTGCTCGTCGGTGATCATGGTTGCCACCAGCACAATGCCATCGACCGGGTGGTTTTGGAATAAATCGAGGTATTCGAGCTCGCGATCGGGGGCGTTATCGGTATTGGCAAGAAGCATCTGGTAGCCACGGCGACCGAGAACCTGGCCAATACCGGCGGTAATGCGGCTCACGGATTCCGAGTTAATCTTAGGTACGATGACGCCGATGAGCTTGGTGGAACCGGTGCGCAGCGCGCGAGCCTGGCTGGATCGCACGTATCCGGTCAACTCGATTGCCTGCTTAATGCGCTCGGCCTTGTCCGCCGAGATATATCCACCGTTGAGGTAGCGCGAGACGGCGGCGCTCGAAACGCCCGCCAGCTCGGCCACATCTTTCATCTTTACCACGAGCACCCCTGTCATTGAAATCGCTTTCACCATGATACCCAACCCATGCCAGCAAATTGAGCAAATGAGACGGGCCCATGGATCATTTCAACCGCCCAGGTCGAGCAAACGTCAGCGAGCGGGCAGCTGCCGTGACGAGGTGCCGCGAAAGAGGAGCGAAGCGTACTTTATGTACGCGAGCGACGGTTTGAGCGGCAGATCGCCCGGCAGATGTCCGCGCAGCGTCGAGCGGTCCGGCGTTTGTTAAAACGCCGGAACATAGTTAGCCGTGGTACTCGCCGTTGTACTGGATGAGAGTCAGGTCTTCAACGCCGTCGAGCGCGCGAATGGCGTCGGCATAGGGCATATCAACGCCATCCGAGAACACCTCGACGGCCATCTCGACCTTATCACCGCGCATCGTCTTGGACTTGACGGTGAATTTGGTGCGCCCAAATGCACGCACGATATCGTCGCCGGTTGTCTGGCCCGTGTAGTGAATGACCATCATGTACACACGCGACTTGTCCTGGTGGCTCGCAAAGCTGGCGATCATCACCACGATCACCACCGCAGTGAGCCCCACGAGCGCATACATGCCGGCGCCGGCCGTAATGCCCGTGGTAATGGCCCAAAACAGATACAGCAGGTCGAGCGGGTCCTTGACCGCCGTACGATAGCGGACGATTGACAGAGCACCGACCATACCGAGCGAGATGACCACGTTCGTCGAGATCGCAAGCGTGACCATGCAGGTGAGCACGCACATGCCCACGAGCGTCACGGCAAAGCTGCGCGAATACACCACGCCGGTAAAAAAGCGCTTGTACACGTAATAGATCAGGATGCCCATGGCGAGCGCCACGAGCAGCGAAAGGCCGATCTTGGCAGGGTCGACCTGGCCAAACGCCTCCAAGACGGAGTTCTTAAAAAAGTCCCTGGTGCTCATGGTCTAAATATCCCCTCGGTTCTCAAAATCCGATTCCCAGTAATTAAATCCGCGCAGGTAGGCGGTCTTTTCGTAACACAGGCAGTACTTGGAGACCGCCGTGAGTTCGGCCGCGCCCGGCGGCACCATATCGCGCACGAGCTGCGGGCAAAACTCCGTAAACTTGACCTCCATCACCAGCTTGCCGGGTTCTAGCACGGGCAGCGCGGGCAGCGTCGCATCAAAGATGTCGAAGCTACCCACCGCGGCACGCACGTTCATGTCAAACGTGATGCGCACGGTGCCCTCGTCCATCACCCACGGCTCGCGCTCGTAGTCCACGATGGTCCGCGGGCGCATCATGTTGCAGATGCACTCGATGTAGAACTCGCGACAGAGCGGATAAGGGCTCCTCAGCAAAAAGTCGTAGTCGCCAGCCAGAATCTGCTCAAACTCACCGCGCGTAAGCGGCGCGTCCTCCTTGTAGATCCAGCTGCCGTACTTCGTTTTGCGCTCAAGCTTAATCACCTTGTCGCTGCCGTTATAGATGCGCACGCGATACTTTTTGCGCATGAGAATGCCGGCGTCTTTTTCCTCGTAGGCCGAGTTTCGGTAGTCGTCAAAATACAGGCTGCGAATAGTGTAACCGCCCGCCCGCGCATGCTTGTCCAGCTTAAACACCGGCGCCATGCGACAGGCAAGCGCGGCGTGCTCGCCCTCGTTAATGAGATATTTGAGCTCATGGCGGTAACGCTCCTGCGTGGCACGCACAGGCGGGGCCGCCAAGCGCTCAAGCAGCGCGCTAGCCCTCCTCATACGTGTCCTCCACGACCTTACCGCCGTCTTGCACGTAAAAACACTTCATGCCGTAGTGCTTACCGTCGTCAGTCACATAGTAGTCAAACGCATCTTGCGTAAAGCCGTCGGAGTTGGCGGCACGCACGCGCACAAAATACTGGCCGGCATCGGGCGCATCGCAGGTCACCTCGGGAAGCAGCACGTCCTCGGCCTTAAAGAACACGTCGCTTATGGCATAGTCGCGCGCAAGCTCTACGGTGTAGCGAATGTCGCGCGCCTCAAAGTCGTAGGACGCATCCCAGTTAATGCGCAGCTTACCGTTATCGATCTGCGGCACGCCGATGTAGAACGGCATGGGCTTTTTAAAACTCTCGCGAAAGCTCTTGTAGTTCTCCTCGATCTCGGAGGGAATCGACGCGGCGATCTGCTCGTATTGGTCCTTGGTGACAGGCAGATTGTCGATATCGGGCGAAGCAAAGACCAGGGATTCAGTCACCTCGCGGTAGTGCTTGATCATCTTGGTCAGGCGTGCCTCGGTCATATACGAGCGCAGGTCCTTGACGGCGCGATCGAGCTCACCGCGGAACGCCTTGCTGCGCAGCGCACGATTGAATAGCACGTTGCCCCAGTAGTTGCTTACGCCGCGCTCCCAGCTCGCATAATCCGAGAACCCCGTCAGGCTCAGCTCAAGCTTACGCAGCATGCCGTCGTTATCCCAATCCAGGATGTACCAGACCTTGGAGTTAAGCGGGCTGTACAGATAGCAGTTGCGGTTCTGCGTATCGCAGTTGCCCGTCAGGATCTGAAACGCCAACCAATAGACCAGATTCTCGGTATCAAAGTAGGTGTCGAGCACGTCATCGATCTTTTGCGATTCGTCGTTGAGCGCATCGAGCATCTCGATGAGCTTGGTGTGGTCCGAATCGCCCTTAATCTCGAGCATGCCCTCAAAGCTTGCCTGGTTGTAGTCGGGGTCGTCAGCAAGCTTAATGGTATCCTCGTAGCGATGGAAATCAAAGCTGTTCACCTTGTACAGATGCCCGCTCTTATCCAGGCCATGTGCCTTAAGCGCCGTCTTGTTGAGCTGTTCAACCTGCGTAAACAGGCCGTAGTCCTCAAAGGTGTCGTTGGACTTTTCGGTCTGGTCGCACACCCACAGATGCACAAACTGCGTGCGCAGGCCCATCATCTGGGGAATCCCGCGGATAAGGTCGTAGGCCATCTTGTTGCGAAAACGCATACCCTCGCCCATGTGCTTGTTGAGCGCAATCGCGCGCTGTTGGCGCCAGCTACCCTTGCCCTTTTTGAGCTCAACCTTGTAATTCTTTTGCGAGTTCATGCTCGACGTCTGGCCACGCACCTGCACGGTAGCATTGGGCGCTTCCTCGCCATAGCCAACCTCACCGGCCACCGGGCCGTCTTCGTCGCCCGCCTGCAAAAGCCCCATTACCTGATAGCGCGTCACGCCCATGTCGGCGTAGTCATACACCGAGTACGTATTGATCTCGGCCCAGCTATGATCGGTGTTCTCGGAGCTGTTACCGCGCGAGACCGTCAGGTACATGGTCACAATGCCCGAGTCGTCGTAGACCTCGTACAGCTCGTCCTTATCGCGCAGGTGCTTGGACTGGTCGGAGGCCTCGGACTTTTTAATCTTGCCCTGCTTTTTGACCTTTTTAGTCGAGGATTCGTCCTGAGACGAGCAGCCCGAAAGCAACAGCGCGCCGGCAGCCGCCTCGATCAGGCAGCGGCGAGACATCAACTTATCGATCATCAGAACCTCCCCAATGTTTTTGGAACAGGCGAACCACCATACGTTCAAACGCACTGCGCGGATCACCGCCCACGCGCTTGTCCTCGTAGCGTTGCTCAACACGGTCGAGCACCCGGCCAAGTTCGGTAAACCAGCCCGTCTTGTCAGTAGCCACAATGGGCTGCTGGCTCAGGATACGATACGGCAAGTTGGCGGTATAGGTATCGAGCCGCAGCAGCGCCACGATAAAAAACACCGCTGCACCCAACAAAAAGCCAAAGCCGTAAAACTGCTGCGGCAAGAGCAGAGAAACGGCAGTCGCCAGCCCGGCCACATCGGCAAACAGCCCCGAGGCCAGCACGGCCCCCTTGTAGTCGGTAAAGTACAACAAGATGAGCAACACCGTATTGCCCACGGCATACAGGCCGTAGCCCACGCACAACGTGCGAAAATACCCGTGCATCAGGTTATTAAAGCCCAACGGTAGGGCCGACAGCACCGTGGTCTCGAGCGAGATGACCGCCGCCGTCACAAACAGCTGCTTGAGCGCACAAAACCGCAGTTCCCGGTTGAGCGTGGCAAGCATTTCCTCCTCGGCCACCACAATGTCGCCCACCACGCCGCCGTCGTTGAACAGGCTGTAGTAGTCGCGGTAGCGCGGATAGAAATTGACCTCGACCGAGACCACAAAGTTGACGGACGTGACCAGAATCGTCAAAAACGCGATGAGCGCCGGCACATCGTGGTAGGGCGCACCATAAAACAAGCCCTTGACCTGCACGCCAATGGGACCGGCCCAAATTATCACCAAGTGCGCAAAGAGACCCAGGTTGGTAAACAAGCCCGTGAGCGCCAGCGGAATAAACTGATCGAGCCACTGCAAAAAGAGCCAGGGGCTGCGTTCGCTCTGCGGAAAATATCGGTACAGCAGCACCACGTCCCAGGCGAGCATGACGCCGTAGCCCAGAGCAATTGACGTCAACAGGCCCTCGACCGGCGGCAGTCCCAGCGCCAGCGCGGCCAGGGCGCACAGGCACGCCACGCCAATGGCAACCGCAAAGCTGCATAGGATACCGCGGTAATCCTTGATGGCCGTGAGGTAACTCATGCCGTTCCAGTTGACGATCATAATGTTAAACAGCCACAGGCACAGCAGTCCCTGCAGCAGCGTGGCGCCCGAAAACAGCAAAAAGACGCCGTAGAGCACGGTGCCCGCAACGAGCATGATGGCATTAGACCCCCAAAACGAAGGCAGGATCTCATCCTCGCGCTCGGCAAAGAGCATGTCGGCCAAAAAGCGCGTGACCGGCATAGAGAAAAAACTCGTGAGCGTGAGCGACGCCAGCAGCGTATAGGTCACCATGCACACCAGCAAGTCCTGGTTGGCTCGGCCCACGCCCCACAGACCGCACAGCACCAAGATACCCACCTGGAGCAGCACGCCCAACAGCATGGGGCCCGTGCACACAATGCCGGCGTAGCCGTAAGCGCGCATCGTGGCAAACAGACCCTTACGCCTAAACAGGCGCTTGAGCTCAAAACCGATTCCGGCCACCGGCTACTCCCCCTCTCTGGGCAGGTTAAACGCACGCGCCGTCTCGTCGTACAGCGCGCGATAGTTGGCGAGCATCTGCTCGTGCAAGAAGTACGTGGCAACGCGACGCTGGCCGCGCTCCCCCATCTCAATGCGACGAGCGCGGCTTGTGCACATGCGTTCCATGGCATCGGCCAAGCCCTTGCGATACATTGGCGGCGTCACAAAACCCGCCACGCCAAAGTCGTCGCCCGGGGCGCCTTCGAGAAGCTCGCGACAGCAGCCCACCTCAGTCGTCACGCAGGGACGGCGCGCTGCAAGCGACTCCAGCACGCTGAGCGGCTGGCCCTCGGAGATGCTCGTCAAAATGGTAAAGTCGAGCTTTTCCATGTACTCGACCACGTTGACGCGGCCGGTAAAGATCAGGTCGCGCACGCCCAGGGTTTCGACCAGCGCGTGGCACTCGGCGCCGTACTCCTCGTCGTCCACGCCACCCATGATGTGCAGGCGCACCTTGGGCAGGCGCTCGTGCAGCTCAAAGAAGGCATAAATCATGGCCTTGACATCCTTGATGGGCGCCAGGCGCACCACCGCGCCAATGTCCACCCAGCCGTCATCGATCTTTAAGGGAATATCCTTAAAGCGATCGAACTGGATGCCGTTGGGGATGACCAGGCATTTGTCCGCATCGCAGCCCATATCAATCTGCGTCTTGCGGGCGTTATGGAACAAACTCGTCACGCGGAAGGCGCGGCGGTAAATCTCCTCCGAAAGCAGGTAGAAAAAGCGAATCCAGCGGTCCTTAAACGACGGCACCACCCAATCGGCGCGAATGATCTCTTCCTCGCGCTCGCGGGTATAGATGCCATGCTCGGTCAGCAGCACCGGCGCATGGTGAACGCTTGAGCCCAGGCAGGCGAGCAGGCCACCGTAGCCGGTCGAGATGGCATGGTACACATCGGCCACCGGTACCTCGCTGCCCAACAGGTAGAGCACGGGCAGCAACATGGAGCGCATGGTGTGGAATGCATCGGCAAAGGGCGTGTAGGGATACTCGGCCAGGCACACATCGCGAAAGATATCCATAAACGTGCGGCTCTGCAAAAACGAGAGCGGATGCACGCGACGGCGGTGGAAGATATCGAATAACACGTCCCAGTCCGGATTGGAGAGCGACACCAGACGGCGTAGCGCCTCGCGCTCACGGTCGTTAAAACTGGCTTCGTGCTGCTCGCCCGAAAGCCGCAGGGCATCGTCCAGGAACACCTCGTGCACCTCGACCACGTTGCTGGGCAGCTCGTAGACAAATTTGCCGCGGTCGGCAGCATGCGCGCCAATCACCCACAGCACGAACTCGTGCTCGGGCATGGCCTGGATATAGCCATGCATCCAGGTAGATACGCCGCCGTGCACATAGGGGTAGCAACCCTCGAGTACCAAGCAGATTCTCATCTGTCGCCACCCTCCTTGCGCTCGATCGTCAGGGTCTTATCATTTGCCTTGAGCAGATACAGATTGCCCGTAAGGTGCGTTAGTTCGCCACCCGTCACCGCACCTGGCTCGCCATTATTGGCGCGGAACATGAGCCACGCCTCGTCGTGGAAATTGCCCAGACTGAGCGTCCAGGCATCCGCGCTGGTATCCATGCCCACCGTCACCGACGAAAAGCGCTGGATGGCGCCCGAGCATTCCGAGCCGGTCGGGCGACGCAGGCCGGGCGCAAACTTGGTAAGCCAGTTCAGGTAGTCGGTCAGGCCGCCCTTGTAGACCTCCCAGCCCTCCGTAGCGCCGCGATCGGGGTCCAAAAGGTCGTCCGGGTGCATAAAGTGCGTGCTTACGTAGTGCATGTTGAGCTCGGATACGGCAGCCAGGCGCATATAGGAATCGCCGACCATACCGCCCGAGACAATGCGCGGCTGCTCCACAATGCCATCGCTCGCCACGCCAAACTCCTGCACGTACGGCAGGTCGGTGCCATCCTCAAAATACGTACTGGCGATGGTCTTAATGCGCGGAACGTCGGTGCCGATAAGCTTGCGCGCACGGGCCGAAAGGATATTCGACGGCGGCACGTAGACCGAGCCGTGCGCGTTGGGCAGCACCTCGTCCTGGAAAGCGATAAGCTCGTTGAGCGATGCGACAAGCGTTTCCTTGTTCTTCCACGTCTTGTAGTCGTACAACGTGCCGTAGTCGGTGTCCCAGAGCGCGAGCGGCTGATGGTTGTAGCCGTGAAAACCCAGCTCGCCGCCCATCTGCAGCAGCATGCCGCCAAAATAGCGGAACTGCGTGGTATCGGGTTGGCGCGCGGGCTCGGTCTGGTTGACCGCGTCCTCGTAGTTTTCGATCATCACGCCGGTATAGCGAATGCCATATTTTTGCGCGAGCTTTTGCAGATCGGGCCACCAGACCTTGGTGTAAAAATCGGCAATGGAAAGGCCGTAGTCACGCTTGATATAAGTACCGTCGCCCGAGGGCACGGGGCTAGGAAAGTCGTCCAAATAGAACACGGCGCTGTTGATGACCGGATAGGCCGTGGCATCACCCAGCAGGCTGATCGCCGCGGCGTAAAAACCGCGCATGACCTTGTCGTAGATGCCAATGTTGCACACCACGGTGTGACCACTGCCGCAATCGTTAGACCAAATGAGCGGCGTGCCCGCATCGCCGGTCTTAGCCCACACGTGCGCCGTCTCGCGCAATGAAACCGAGAGCGAAGAATAGAAGGGATCCGAGAACTCGTAGCGCTCTCCCCCGCCCAGCATAAAGTCCTCGCTCGGCACAATGCTTTCGGCTTTTACATAGTCATATCCGGCCGATTCAATGCCAAGCCTGGAGGCAATCACTTGCAGATAGCTCGAGTTATCCGGCGGCATGGCGAGCATAAGCGAACCGCCGGCACTCACCCAACTCATAATGTCGGTCAGATGCTTACCGAGCCCATCGAGCGACGGCATGAGCAAAATCACGCGATCGAAGGAGGTCAGCGAGGGAATGGCATCCGCACCATCCAGGGCAAGGTCCACGTCGCGGTGCGCGATCTTCATTTCGAGCAGGATCTGGTCGAACTGTTCCTTTACGTCCTCGACGCCAGCTTGATCGGAATCGGTAATGACCAGGCACGTGGGCTTTTGGCCAAAGATTGCCGAGGAGGCCGGCACCGCATCGTTGGCGGCAAGCATCCCCAGCTTATGCTGGCCCGCACTGTACTGCACGCCGGCACGCTCCACCAGCAGCACGGCGGCCATGACGATAAAAACAGCCCACACCACGAGGAGTCCCATCCAACGAAAGCGGCCTGCTCGGTCGCGGATATGTTGCACCACGCTCATCTGGCCTCCTCCCCGTCGCGCCAAAACGCCAACTTTTCGCGGTTGTCGGCGCTTAAATACACATGTTGCTTGTCAATCGCATCGATCACACGGTGGACTTCGTCACCGTCGCGGCGCATCACGGCCAGGCGCAGGCAAAGCATCCAAACCTCCTGCTCGTCGGGCACGTCGAGCACCAGCTGGTCGGTCACGGCCTGCGCCTCGTCGATCTGTCCGACATCGGCCAGAGCCGTCGCGTATCGAATGCGCAGCTCAAGGGTATCCTCGCGCTCGCAGCGACGCGCAAGCAGGCGCGCGTACTGTTGGCGCTGAATCTGAGCAACGCGCCCCTCAGCCAAGCCCGAGCCCAAGTATTCACCAAGAAAATCGCAGTATTCGTTGAGGTTTTGCGCGCTCGGGTCCGTCTTAAAGGCACGCTCCAGCTGCTGCAGTTTAAGGTCGGACTCCTTGGAGATCTGCGCCACCGCCGTCGCGGCATAGTGCGCCACCTCAACGTCGTCGTTAAGCTTAGCCGCCTGCAGCTGCGCCAGGTACGCGTCGGGCTCCTCGGTGAGCATGGAGAGCATTAGGCGGCGCCGGTATGCCGGGTCGTTGACGATGAGCGCCTCCTCGAGCGGGACCACGCCCGCATCGGCGTCACGGTCGTGCACCAGGATGCTGCGATGCAGGTCGTCGTTGAAGCGCAGCAACTCCGGCGCAGACTCTTTCAGCCCCTCGCCAAACACCGCGCTGCGGACCGATAGCAGGACCACCAGCAACGGGCCCCACAGCGGCACCAGCACTATTACAGCC
>WGSL01000045.1 GCA_014871665.1 Collinsella sp.
AACAGCCCTTAAATGCTGTATTTATGCGGATAATCGGATTTTCTATATCAAGTTTCTGTTAAATCTTTAATCTTTTTGAGCCAATCTGGATCGATGAATTCCACCTCGTTCTCTCGTTGTTGAGCCGAAGAGAAAAAACAACCATTGCAGGACTCTGGAGTTTCTAGGGATAGGATATTACCGCCGTTTGGATAATCTGCAATTAGCGTTCCGTCAGGCAAGAATTCCCAATGTCTGTCACAGTCATTGCCATATCCACACTCCTTATGAAATCTTTCGCTAAATGCAAAAAAGGTTATAACTTCATTTTGAATTAGCTCATCATAGATATCTTTCCGCATCAAAATAAGGTTATGAATAGGCTCTTCGTAGTAGTTTCCGGGCGCTCCGTCGCATGCGATTACAGTTTCGTCTGATGAAGCATCAATAAAACATGCAGTTTTAAAGTCAAATATTAGATTGAGTTTACTGACTAACGCTGGAGGCGGAAGGAAGATTTGATTGCGCTCTGTTATAGTGCAATGGTCATCCGGCGCATCTAAGATTTTGCATAAGCCGCTGTCTACCATTCCGTAATCTCTGATGTTGCCCTTAAAGCTTTCGTGCTCAATGGTCAAATATCTATCATCGTGGTTACCGCAGATGTGCTGATTAGTGTTAAATGCAACTGAAATGATGAATTCGTTTGAGGATATGAGATCGTGGCCCTTACGAATTTTGTAGTTTGAAGAAAGAGCAATAGGCTGCCACTCCATTTTGCCTATTTTGATGCTTGAAATCATGTTTAGTATTTCTGAATATGCTTCCTCTACATTATCGAACCATTCTCGAGCTTTATTTTCGGATGATACAATTCTTCGTTCCAATTTTGATTTAGCAGAATCAGTCACGATGTTCGAGGAAGGAGTACATACATGGATTATCCCCGGCTCGTTATAGGCTTGCTCGTCATATTGACAAAAACCACAACGGCTTAGGCTCGTTCCATCCAAAACAATCTCATCAACATAATAGTTTGATGCAAGCGATCCAAGAAGCTCATATGAAGCTATGTTGAAAGGCTTCATATTGGGGGTATACAGAGTTTCATGGTAGGGATTAAGTGGCTTAAACACTCCGAGCAATTCTTTTAAGTTTCCTCCGTAATGTTCCAGCCATGCCCTTGTTAAATAAACCATGCAATTCATTAGCCGGCGCTGATCAAGTTCATCTGTTTCAAACTCTATGGGGAGAAAATCCTGAAAGTCTTCTGAATTTTTTAACCATCCTTTGCATTCGCCTCCAGGTTGACAATTGAGCATTCCGCGAAGCGAATCATTCCACGATCTAATTGTCCCTAACGGCGTTGAAATGAAGCTGCTAAAGTAACCGAAATCTATGCGGCCATTTTGCATAGCATAAATATCAAATGGGAAGAAATTTTTATGAACCAAATCTATCATGTTAGCTTGATGCATAAAGGCATTAAGGTCATTCTCGTCCGGTTGAAAATCCTCTAATTCGAGGTAGATATTTCTGGCGTTAAAATCTACAGGAGCAATTCGCCCTTCGGATATAGTGCAAATATTGGCAATTACGATTGAGTCGGTAATGTTTTCATCGTGAATAGCGCTCTCGACGAGTTGTCGAACTATATCGGTATTCTTTGTTTTCTTGTCTAGATGAGAGATAGCTTTGGTAATCGCCCTCCTCGCAAACACATCTTCAACAATTCTCCATGCGCCAATTGTCTCATGAAGAGCGTCGCCACTCGAATCGCATAAGAAGAACAGCAGGCGTTGACTTAACGTCCTTAGTTTCAGGTTCGAAGAATAGGAGCACCATATTGATAACCATACCCATTCAGTTACAGCAGCTCTCGGCGCTTTCCGTGTATGCGAAACGAAATCGGATAAGTTTTGCATCCTGGATAAAATGGGTTCTAATTCCCAGTTTTCCCATTTTTTGACAAAGAAACTGTCGACCAATGATTTATCAGCAAGAAAAAGAGCGTTTATGCAGTTTGTTAGGTTGAACGGCGTATTCAGAATCCCGCTGAAATGCAGAAAGGCCCAGTCGACTTCCACCTCATATATGGCAACAAAGCTACTGAAGTCCCACTCCAAAGGAAAGATGGTTTGCGAAAAGATTCTTTCCCAGTCTGGCGTTAAGCCGTCTGCTTCTAACTTTTCAAGCAGCTTCGCGAGAAATATTGGGCCTCGATCGATATATCTATCAATGGTCACCTGAATAATTTCATGGTCGTTGGAATAAGAGCTTCGTTTCACAACCAGTTTAGCAATGCTGTCTATTAGCTCATCTTCATCATAGTCGCAAGCATTGATTCTGCTGAATTCGTCATTTAGGCATCTTGCGATTACGTATCTAATCTGCGATTCGCTGGAATAGTAGTAGCGGGGTTCTCCTTTCCTATAATCGTAGCATTCGAGAAATCCCTGTTCGATCATGCTTGTAAGGTATTGGTTTGACTCTCCGCCTAAGATGCTTTCAGCATCTTTTTTTGAAAAACCAATTGAATCGGAATCAAGGAGGAATTTGCATATTTGTTTTGTCTGATTCCATTGCTGTTTGCTGAGTGAATCTTTGATGCATCTTTCAACCAAAGCGGTTCTCTGCGTCGTAGCATTTCGGCCGTCTTCGTTTGGGCGAAATTCGCGAATCATCGTTAGCATTGCATTTAGATTGCGTGGATTCCTTGAAAAGAGCATGTCTTGGAATTGGATAATTACCTGATCTGCGCTTTCCGCAAGCACAGAGAATGCGCGATCGGGATTCACGCCTTGGAATTCGACGGAAGCTGGCAGCACTCGTTTTAAATCTTTTATTCTAGCTGTTGGCGACTCAGAACGTGTAGTTACCACTGCATTCACACGATCATTGCTTAATGCTTTTGAAATTAAACTGAGCGACAACGCAAAGGCATCATCATCAAGTTCGTTACATGCATCAATTATCAAGGTGAAGCCGTCTGGATATGCTTCGATAAGAGAATGCCAGTTTAATGCGCTAAGCTTGATAATTCCTTCTTGATTAAAAGCGACCAAAAAGGGGATATGCTTTGCTTTAAGCTTTTGCGCGAGCTCGTATAGGAAGTATGTTTTCCCTATGCCTCCTTCACCGTATATCAGAAGACCTTTACGAGCTTTTGCGTCGTCGATTAGGGAATATTTCAAGCTCTCAAGACGATGGCTGATATATCCACTGGTCGATGATATTAAAGCACTGAAGTCTTCTTCGAATTTTTGATAATTCGGATCTTTGTTTTCGCTTGAAATGAGCTTATTGGCAAGGCGAATCGCTTTCTCTTCCGTCTCCTGGTCTTCCTTTGCAACGTTGCGGGGGTATATCTGTGGGATACCTTCGCATAGCAACGGAAGCAGTGAAGTATCTTCCCATGCATAATGGGTTTCTTCTTTATCTATTACAGGTTTCTTTGTGCTTAGCTGTCTTTGATTTATGGCTTCAACATCTTTGTTAATTTTGTGCTCCGGCATAATAAGAACCTCTAGCAAGTCATAGGCGAAGCTCGAAATTCGTCTCAAATTTAGTATTAGGCCGATGTAGCTACGTCTAGTTTTAACCCAAAGGCCCTCACGACCTTCTGAACAGTATCGAACGAGGGATTTCCTGTAGGTGACAATGCTTTATAGAGACCATCGCGAGTGATGCCGGTCTCCTTGGAAAGCTGGGTCATTCCCTTTGCTCGTGCGATATCGCCAAGAGCGGCGGCGATTACGGAGGTGTCGCCATCTTCGAGCGCGGCGTTCAGGTAGGCCGCTATGTCCTCCTCGGTCTCCAGATATTCGGAGACATCCCATTTCGTAGCCGTCTTCATAATCTTCCTCTATCCTTCGTATTCCGCATTGAGTCTCTTTGCTTTGTCGATATCCTTCTGCTGCAAGGACTTGTCACCGCCGATGAGCAGCAGGACGATCTCGCTTCCGCGCTGTGAATAGTACACGCGGTAGCCGGGGCCGTAGTCGATGCGTAGCTCGTAGACTCCATCGCCGACGGGCTTCGCGTCGCCGAAGTTACCGGTAAGCGAGATCCTGCGAATTCGCACGCTGATGCGCGCTCTGGCATCGGCGTCTCGAAGTCGCTTCATCCATTTGGCAAATTCGTCTGTTGCAGAATCTCCAACATGCATAGATTGTATACTGTGCTATACATTTAGTCAATGCCGAGTCATTTTTGTTAAGAAATCCCAGTTCAGACCTACGTGGACAATTTGTCCACGTAGCAATTTCAAGGACCGACCGTAGTGCCTATTGAAAATCGGATACAAGCATTCATAGAGGCTAAGCCCTCCTGGAGCGCCAGAGAGCCTCGTATCGATTGCCTTTAAAGCTGGTTTATCAAGTAGGTGATTGGCCTCACGTTCCCTGAACTCACTTTGAACTCAGAGCTCCACGTTTCCGCTGGTCAGGGGTTTACTCCCAGGGGCTGCATTTATTCCTGAACTATTCCCGTCGCGTAAATTTCTGAGAGCTCAAGACGACGCACCCGAAATCCTGAACTCAAAACATTCCCAGATATAATAAAATCCAAGTTCAGAGAACCAGGATTTGCTTCTTGGTTTTATTCCAGGCTTTAAGCCCTTTTTCGCGTTATTTGAAATGAGTTCAAAACGATACTGAAATCAGAGCACAAGAGTTGGACGTTGAAGCACGAGATGGAAATGATAGCGTCCATAATACAAAAAGGACTGCTCGATGCGGTTGAATGGGAGTAAAAGCTGATACAATTTCGTATCATTATGTGACCTAAAACACCCCTTGAGAACAACCTGTTCAAGGGGTGTTTTTGTGCCAGATTACGCAAGTTCGCATACAGATGCGTAGCAGTGTGGCTTATGACAACAAGGTCAAAATGAAGTAACTTTGCAAGTGGCTAAACCTGCAACTGCCAAACTGATACGCTATCGTATCAATCGATGCGGGGAAAGGCCAATCGAAGCTACTACGAAAGGTGATGAGGGAAGCATTGGTGGCAGCTTCTTAGGCTAAAGCCCTGTCGCACAAACTATCGTAGCCTCCATTTTCTGCCGATTTTCGAGCCGTTGTGCGGTAAATCGAGTGCTGCAGGGCTCGATTTACCGCACAACGGCGCGTTTCAAGTGGATTTTGTCGCACAACCGAGCATCCAACTTGCCACTGGTACACATTGGATGCCGCCGCAGGTTGACGTCGGCTCCATCCTTGCAACTCGCTCATGGATTCGCGTCAGCGTCCTCGAGCCGCAAAGCCCTCGTAAGCGCCAGAAGTAGTCGGCGCCATAGTTGCAGCGAGGCGACGAACACCTATGAGATGCTGCGGACCGCACCTTGCAGCCACAGCACGGACTCTCTCCCTCCAGCCCCTCGTAACTCAAAATCGCAATCAGCGGCCATCTCCGCCGTCAGAAGTGGGCTGCGAACCCGCGGCGGCCTGTGCAGCCTCATCGGCCAATTTGTCACGATGCGCGTTGATGAAGTAGAACACGACGCAGGTTCCCACCATGCAGATGTTCAGACAGTAGAAAATCAAGGTGTACGACAGCGTGTCGTCCACAAGCTTCGCGATGATGCCAAAGATATAGCCGATGAAGCAAACCAGCAAGAACCAGAGACTGACGCCCTTCGAGGTCTTGCCACGGACCGCTTTGACGATGTTCATAGGCCACGAGATGCCAAAGCAGATCAAGAAGAGCATCTCGAAGAAGCGCGTGTCGAACAGTTCCATTTCTCCTCCTCAATATACATGCGGACGTGGAGTTCCTTTTCATGCGATCGACTCCAGACCCGCCTCTCTAAAACAGAAAAGCCGTCGCTACTCGACGATCGCCGTAGCGGCAAGGTGCTTGTTAGCTGCAAAGCGCATCACGGCGATGCTCAATGCCTCGAGCTGCGCCGGATCCTGGCTAAGCTCCTCAAGCAGCTCCTTCTCATGACCGGGTGCCATACTTTCGATCATCTCCATGACGTCTTCCTCGCTCGGCTCGATGCCGTAATGGCGAGCCCACGCATCGAGGGCAAGACCCTGGTTGACCATGTCGCTTGCCTGCAGGGCCGTCATGCGCTCGTACTGCTCGAGAGAGATCTTCTGATCGACGAGCATTGCAGAAAGAGTCGTCCCCTGCGCCTCGGCCTGCGCTTGAGCCTGGGTGCGGATACCCAGTGCGGCTTGCTCGTAGATCGCGGGGTCGATATCACCGCAAACGCGCATTGCAAGCTCCATCGCCGCCATCGCGCGCTTGTAGCCCTCGAGCTGCTCCGCCTCTGCGCTCGGCGCATCAGCCAAGCTTATCTTGACAGGCTCGTAAGAACTAAGGGATGCATTGGGAATGTTGGCTTGAACTTGAGCGCTGTTCTTTGTTTCCATCATCGATTCCTCTCTCTGACGGGGCAAACCCCCAATCAGGCATTGCCTTCCTCCGCCTTTACTGTATGCGTTCAGAGAGACCAATAGGATTCTCGAACAGGCATCTGCTCATCGTCCTTTTTCATCTTCGCATCTATTCTTCAACCACCTCTCAACTAATGGCAACCTGAACTTCAACTCTTAGGCGGATTTCATAGACTGTCAATGACCTTAATATGTGGAACATCGCTGAGTCGGGGTGAGGGCCCCGACATTGTGAAGAGAAGCCTAGGAGAGAGGAACTCACAATGAGCGAGAAGGTTTCCATGTTGGGCGTCCCCAACAACACGGTCGATGAGAACGGCATCCGCTGGCGCAGGACCCGTTGCTTCATGTGCCACATGAACTGCGGTGTCTGGTGCGGTGTCGACACCAAGACCGGCCGCCTGGTAGAGATGCGCCCTAACGAAGAGGAGGGCTCCGTTCTCTGCAACCGCCTCGGCAACAAGGGCGAAAAAGCAATCAAGTTCCACTACCATCCCAAGCGCATCAACCACTGCATGAAGCGCGTTGGCGAGAAGGGCGAGGACAAGTGGGAAGAGATCTCCTGGGAACAGGCGATTGACGAGATTTCCACCAAGCTCATGGCGCTTAAGGAGAAGTACGGCGCCAAGACCCTGTTCTCCTCCGAGGGCACGTACCGCTCCGATCACCTGTGGGCACGCACGCGCTTCTTCAATCTCTTTGGCAACCCCGGCAACGTTGTTGACCCTGGCACTATCTGCTGGTGCTGGAACTATTCCTTGAACATGGCTATGGTTGGTTGGCCCGTCGAGGCAATCATGCCCGTCTCCCCCTCTTATACCGGCACAATCGTCAACTGGGGCAAGCGCTGGTCTGAAGCCTACGCTCCCGAGGGTCCGCTGTGGCGCACCATGCGCGGCCGCATCGAAGTCAACCAGGACAACCCCGCCCAATACATCAACATCGACACCACCTGCATCGACGGCTCCGCAACTGCAGACATCTGGCTGCAGCCCTATCCCGGCACTGACTGCGCAATCTCCTTCGCATGGCTCAACGTCATCTTCGAGGAGAAGCTGTGGGATGACAAGTTCGTTCGCTACTGGTCCAACGCCCCCTTCCTGGTCCGCAAGGACACTGGCAAGCTTGTGCGCCTCGACGAGTTCAACGGCGGCAAGCACGAGGATTTCCTTGCAATCAACGAGATTAGCGGCCAGCCTGTGACCTGGTGCTCCGACGAGAACCGCTACTACGAGGATTGCGAGGTCACCCCGGCCCTGCAGGGCACCTTCAAGATCAAGATGGCCGATGGCTCCGAGGTCGAGTGCTGGACTGCCTTCGACGCCATCGAGGACCGTTTCAAGGACTGGACGCCCGAGCGCGCCTCCAAGATCTCCAACGTCCCCGCTCGCAAGATCCGCGAGGCAGCACGCCTGTACGCAACCAACGGTCCTGCATTCATCGGCTGGGGCCTGGGCGGCGGCGACCAGCACGGCATCAACGCATCCCAGTTTGGCATTGCCAAGACCATGGCACGCATCCTCACCGGCAACATCGACAACCCCGGCGGCGAGTACGTCGGTCAGCCGGCTGACCCGGACGACAAGGAGAAGCTGTTCCCCGTCCGCGACTCTGAGCTCGAGCTTTCAGATCTCCTCACCCCCGAGATTCAGAAGGACTACATCGGCAACGAGCGGTTCCGCGTCATGTCCTGGCATGGCTTCAAGGCGATCGACAAGTGCTACCGCAAGATGTTCGGCCTGAACCGCCCGATGTTGCACCAGATGCTGTGCAGCCCGTCCCTGATGTGGAAGGCAATTCTGGAGAAGGACCCCTACCCCGTCACCGCCTGCATCTGCTGGTCCTCCAACCCGCTGGCCTGGGCGCCGAACACCAAGCGCGTCTACAAGGCCCTCAAGGCCCTCGAGCTCCTCGTCGTCGTCGACTACTGGAAGACCCCGACTGCAGCTCTCGCCGACTACATCATCCCTGCAGCCGACTGGATGGAGCGCCCCTGCTGCACCACCTCTGAGGACTCCAACGACTTCATCGTTACCGGAGACCGCGGCGTCGAGCCCCTCTACGACCGCCACATGGACTTCGACTTCTTCAGGGCACTCGGCATCGCATGCGGCCAGAAGGAGTACTGGCCCTGGGAGACCTACGAGGACCTCATCGAATACCGCCTCGAGCGCGTGCCCGACATGAATCGCGAGAAGGCGACAAACCTCGGCAACTACTTCCCCTACGGCACGGACTTCTACAAGTACGCAAAGCCCCTTGCCAACGGTCAGCTGCGCGGCTTCGCAACTCCCTCCCGCAAGGCCGAGATTTTCTCCTCCGTCCTCGAGGAGCTCGGCTATGATCCCATTCCCGTCTACACCGAGCCCGAGACTCCGCTGGGCAACCCCGAGCTGGCCAAGGAGTACCCGCTGCGCCTGACCACCTCCGGCCGCATCAGCCCGCTGTACCACTCCGAGATGCGCACGCCCGGTCACGGCACTCGCTCAGTCGTCCCCTGGCCAATGACTTGGATGCACATCAACGATGCTCGTAAGCTGCACATTCGCGAGGGGGACTGGATCTGGATCGAGACGCGCATGGGACGCATCCGCCAGAAGGCTCATGTGGGCTGGGACGTCCCCGAGGGCATGGTTCAGGTTCCGCCTTCATGGTGGTACCCGGAGCTTCCCGCCGAGGAGCCGTGGAGCCAAGGCGTGTTCGATTGCGCTGCAAATGTGCTCATCGACGACGACCCCGAGCTCGCCGACAAGATGACCGCAACTTGGAACGCACGCGGCCTGCTGTGCAAGGTCTACCCCTGCATCGACCCGGCCGATCAGTCTGACGAGAACGTGCCCATCGAGTACTACGACAACCCCGATGCCGAGACCGTCTGGGACCGTGCCTACAAGGAGATTGGCTGCTGGGAGCTCAACGGCAAGTAAGATCCCAACGTTGTAATTGCCAACCTTATCGATTTTCTTTTCCTAGATAAGGCGGCAGAAATCCCACAAGCAGGAGGGGCAGTTGCAGCTGCCCCTCCTCTTTTGCGTTTCAAACTTTTCTCGACTAGCACAGATGGAGGCACCTATGGTCTATGGTCCGCCAGCGGGCTTTGTGAGAAACAAGCCCTCTGTTTACATCGACAGGGACTACTGTATCGGCTGCATGAAGTGCGTGCGCCTTTGCCCGCAAAAGCACGTACTCGAACCCGCCCGCGACGAGCACGGCCCTTACTCGCACGTCACAGACCACATGCTTTGCGCCGGATGCGGACTGTGCCTGCAGAACTGCCCCACCCATGCTGTCCGAATCAAGCTGACGTTGCGAGAATAACTTCTCAAGAAACTTGAAAACAAGACTAGCGGAACATGTGTTCGTGATATGATTCTCGCCAAAGCCGCGCTGGAGCTACAGCATGTCTGGTAGCCGCAGATAGGCCGGTCTGCCGAGCATTGGCATAGTGCAACCGGCGACAAGTCGTCTAGCCAGCACAAAGAAGGTTCCACACAAGGAGAGGCAATGGAGAGCACTGCAGGTCATCCCACAGCAAGCAACATCCCCATTGTTGCCAAATCTATGCCACCGGCGCAGCGTCTCTGGGGCAAGCCAAGAGAGCGCATTATGCACCTGCTCGACCGCTCTCGACGCCAACGCTTCACGTTCCTTAACGCTCCTGCAGGCTATGGCAAGACAACCGCTCTCGCGGACTGGTTCTACAGCCTCACAAATGCTGGAGAAAAAGCAGCATGGTTCGCCATCGACCGCCGCGATCGCGACTCGAAGTGCTTCTGGCTCAACTTCCACTATGCAATCTGCACAGCCCTGGGTATCGATTTCGTGAAAAGTCTCGGTGCGGTTCAATCCATGGCAAGAAACGAAGCCATCCTCACAATGGCCAACGAGATGAGTCTCAGTGCACGCAAGTGCGGCGGCTTGTTCATCGTTATAGAAGGGCTTGACGTCATCTACGGCTTCGAGACGCTCGAAGAGCTCCTGACGCTCATGTTGGCGCTCTCTGGAAACGTCCATATCATCCTGTCGTCACGTGTCGCCTTCACCAAGCACAGCTTCCCCGGCTTTACCATCCCAGACGTCGCGCTCAATATCGACTACAGCATGCTTGCGCTTACAAAACAAGAGATGCTCGAATACCTTCTTGACGCCGGAGTCGAGCAAGTGGAGGAGCCGGACTTGAATCTTCTCCATGATAAAACGCAAGGCTGGCCAGCCGGCACGGCTATCGTCATGGACAGCGTCGATGCGGGTGTGTCATTCAAAGAGGCTGTCGCCAATTTGTCGGGTACCGATCCCCGCCTCAACGAGTTCTTCGAGTTCGAGGTCTTCTCTGGTTTGTCCCAAGAAGAGAAGGACTTCCTCCTCAAGACGGCATCTCTTGGCATGATCTCCACCAGGGTCGCTGGCTACACGCTTGGGGATGTCGATGTCGACACCGTGATCAGCAGCCTGCACAGGCGCAACGCGTTCTTCTTCCCCATCGACACAAATTCAGGCGAATATGAGCTCCATCCCCTGTTCTCGCAGTGGGTCATGAAGAAAGCCCAAATCCTCTCCTCGCACGAGCAGCGCCTGCTAAACGCCCGCGCTTCGCGCTGGTGCCTCAGGAATGGACTGGCAACCGCTGCCGCCAAGCATAAGATTCTCGCAAGCGAGCGCGAGGACATCTTCAACCTCGTACGCGTCGCCTACCCAAACATGACAACGGCAGAGCTCATGAGTATAACCATGTTCCGTCGCAATATCGATATCAAGGAACTCAGCCCTTGTTTTTACCTACTGGCGGCATGGGCCTATGCCTACAGCGCGCAGCTCGACGAGCTCGACTTCTGGCTCAAACCCCTGCACGAGCTTCCCGATGAGCTCGTCGACGAGAGGTTGCGCTTATCGCTCGAGGTCATCAAGGTCAAAGAGCTCTGCCTCGCCAGCAAGTTCGACGACGGCATCGAGAAAGCCCACCAAGTGGAGAGCCGCCTTGCAGGCAAGGACTTCATCCCGCTCAAGGTCATACTCGCCAATTGCCATTCGGAAGCCCTCGACCAGCAGGGCAAAATCCAGGAGGGTCTCGAGCGCCACCTGGAATTCGCCTCGTTGACAAGCGACGGGTCTTTCCCCTTCCTCTCGTCAATCAACAGTTACTCGATGGCGTTCTCGTACTTCGAGCAAGGAAACCTCAAGCACGCCGCTCAAATGTGCCGTCAAATTCAAACGAGCTATGCACCGGACTACGTGACCTGCGGTGCCGCATGCTCGCTCGAGGTCTTGATCGATGTTTTGAGCAACAACAACATGGAGCGCGAGCAACGCCTCGCAAAGGCGATCTCACTCATTTCCAAGCGCAGCAACGTCGATATGTTCCTAGATTGGTGTACCGCCCGAGCCTTGTCTATGTCTCTGCTGGAGACATAGACAAGGCAGACGCCATCCTTAGAGAGGGCATGAGCTTGGTCAAGATGTCATTGAGCTTTATTCCTCGCATGGCTGCTGTACAGCCCTTCCAAAACCACGCGATGCTCATGTTGCTCGAAGGGCGTGTGCAAGAGGCCCTCGCCTCATATAGGGAGTTCGACATGCTGGGTCTTGCGATGACGGCGCAGTCCCGTCTCGTGCGCGAGTTCGTAGAGCTTTCCATCGTCGACGAGGAAGAAAGGGAGAAGCGCCTGCTCGCCCTGCTCGAAACCGCTGACAGCCATGAATGCAACCTCATTGCACAGCTTCTCATGTTGGAGGTCGCCCTTATCTACTTCGAGCGCGGACAACGCACACGTGCGGTGCGAGAAATCGACCTATGCGTCAGCCGTGCACAGGAAAACGACATCGTCGCTATATTTGGCTGGAAAGCCCGCCAGGTGCGCTCTCTGCTGATGGTCTATCTCACCACCGCCAAGCCCAACTACAAGAATCGTCACTTTGCACAGTCGTTGCTTAGGCAAGATTTCATGCAATTGAGAGAAGGCGAAGAAGACCAGCTGAGTCAAGCTGTGGAACTCACAAGCAAAGAGCTCGAAGTGATCAAGCTCGCGCTTTCTGGCATGGATCGCAAGGAGATTTCCCAGGAGCTCTGCATAAGCGAGAGCACCGTGAAGTCA
Source organism: Collinsella sp. (assembly GCA_014871665.1). Classification (GTDB taxonomy): domain Bacteria; phylum Actinomycetota; class Coriobacteriia; order Coriobacteriales; family Coriobacteriaceae; genus Collinsella. The sequence goes on from WGSL01000045.1 coordinate 12,473, forward strand.
CATCTCTCGCACATGTACCGCAAGTTTGGTGTGAAGCGCTACAGCGAGCTTGTAGCACTTGCATCGGAACTCGGCATCTCATAGAAAGCAAGCATCTATGCAAGCATCCAACCGAGCGCACTTCATATAACATTAGCAATCTGGATTTTCGCTAGAAAAAGATTGAGAGAACGCACCCCCTACCCTTTTGTATTGCCGAGGCCTAAGCTTTATCCGTACAGCCTACTAGCAGCGCGGACTGCGGTGGTGGGCAAGCATGGCGAGGAAAGCGGAATGAGGTCGGTGATTATGGGGCAGGGTCGGAGATTTGCTTCATTGCGATAAGGTTGCATCCTCCCGTTACGACGACATCCCGAATTGGGCTCCCTTAGAGCCGCTCTGAAGCGCCTGGCCGCCTCATTTCTACCTCACTTGGAGCAATGAGGCAAGTTCGTGGTCAACTGGACGAGTTGTGCGACGTTTTTTCGCCCGATTTTCCCCACCACGATGGCTCAGGGCATCCTCCGAAAGCAAAGCCCCAGGTCAGCTTAAAGCGAGTTGGATTATTCTGAGAAATGGCAGCGCACAACTTGCTCAGTTGACCACGAACTCGGGGTTGTGCTCCCTGGAGCCGGTAGTGCTCCCCTACGCTCCCCTACGCGCCTTCGGTCTCGTGAACGCCCAGCTCGCGCAAGTAGGGTTGCCCCTCTCGGTCCTCGAAGACGTTGACGCTCTCGGCAAAAACCACCTTGGGGCATGCCCTGCGCGCCTCCCCCAGGCAGTCGAGCGGAATGGCAATCGAAGGCACCTGTGCATCCCAATCCTGCGGTACGCGGCATGCTCGCGCCCACGCACGAACCGTCTTCGCGTCCTTGCCGAAAGCCTTTGCGCACTTCAGAAGCTTATCCCCCTTATCGAGGGAAAGCCAGGGATACGCGGCCTGCAAATCGGCATCCTCCAGAAACGCCTTGTTTTGCTGGAAAATCTGCCCCGTGTTCTTGTTGTCCGAGCTGCAGTAATGCACCCCCAGCTCAAGCTGCTGCTCGTCGGCGTACTCGAGCAGCGCCAGCGCCTCGGCTTCGCTGCCCGCAACGGGAACGCCGCCGCCGTACCAATAATCGTACAGGTAGTTGAACGGGTGCTTGCGCAGCTCGAAACCGCGCGCGCGGAACTCTTCCGCGTTGCAGAGAGGGAAGCAGAATTCAAGCAGGTTGATTCCCCGCACGCCCATCGCATCGAGGCGCGAGAGAAGCGGCTTCATCGTGGCGAGCGTGCCGGGAATCACCGGCATTTCAACCATGACATGCGGCAACGAGGACACAGCAGCCGCCATGCGCTCGAACACGGGCGCATCAGCGCTCGCGATGTCTTCGGGCTTCACGCTGAAGCGGACCTCATCGAGCCCCGCCTGCGCGAGCTGCCCCAAGCACGCATCGTCGAGCAAATCGCCGCACGTATACAAGCGCACGTGAGCGGCGGGATACAGCTCGCGCGCCCGCTCGATGAAGGCCACGACCTGCTCCTTGTGCAGCAAAGGCTCGCCACCCGTGATGGCGAGGCAGTCGAATTGAGCGCCCGTATCGTGTGCAGCTTCAAGTTCGGCTACGATATCGCGTCGGTGGGATAGGAAATACTCGTAGTGATCCTGGTTGGGATTGAAGCAGAAATAGCAATGGCGCGTGCATCGCAGGTCGATGAAAAACGTCGCCGTGCGCTCGCCGGTGCGGCACGCCAAGCACGCAGGAGATATCCACCCGCGCCACAGGGAGCCGCCCCCGTTCTCGCAATGGCAGCCGCAGGCACGGGCCACCCGCGCCCGCCGCGCTCGGGAACAGGATTCCGAAGCCTCGAAGGGAACGCCGAAAGCGGCGACCGCTTCCTCATAATCGCGTTCTACCTGGTTGAATGCTTTCGCGTATTCCCGAACGTCCATCGCAATCCCTATTCGCCAATATGTCCCGCGAGCCAATCGAGCTGCACGCTATCGACACGGGCAACCATGACGATGCCCTGGGCAAATGCGGCATACAGTCCGCGCGCGTCCCGTTCGATCACTTTTTGAGCGAACGCGTTGACCCACGTGAGCACATGCGCTTCCAAAAAAGCCTTGGAATCCTGCAGCGCCTTCCGGCATTCGGAATCGCACCCGTCGGCATATGCCTCGTACGCGCGAGACCCCATGCAGCTCAGATATCCAAGCATAGCCGCAATGTGGTCATCGGGGAACTGCTTTTCAGCCTGAAGTTTCAAACCGGCGGCATGATACGCTGCGCGAACGTCGAGCGTGCTGCACTGGAACAGCGTCTGTTCGGCGCCCACGTACGGCGACTCCCACATATGAACATAGCAGTCCCCGGGAATCTGGAAGAGCTTCGCGTAGTCGCCTTCCATCTCGGATGCAAGCGTCGCCACGGCATCCGAAGACAGGCCTCCGTGCTCGTCATAGCACGCCAGAACCTCCCTCGTACAATCGTCGAGCGAGCGGTCCATCTTAGCGAGAGCGCACTTGCTGTCAACGGACAGGTCCCCATCAGAGATCACGGCAGACTCGCAGGTGAACATCTCTCGAGCCTGCGAACCAAAGAGCTTCGCGACGAAATCGGGCGAGCAGTTGCCGCCGAAGACCGCATGAAGCAGATCGTAGAGGTACGCGCGGCGGGCAAGATCCATACCGATGCGGCTTTCGAGTTGTTGATCAGGCATAACGCCGCTCCTTTCAAGGGAAGGCCGCTCCCTTCCCGCCGCAGCGAGAACACGGGCAGCCAACTGTTCCAGTGAATACTACACGACAAGAAAACGCCGCGCCACAAACGAGATGCGGCGCGGCGGCAAATGAAATCCCGGTTTACCAGGTCAGCTCGACAGCAGAGCTATCGAACGCAAGATCTTTGGTCTTGATGAGGAGGTTCGGCTGGGTCAGATCGGGGCTCGGGAGCACCACGATGGTGCCCTTGTCCAAATCGTTGCCATACTTCTTGCGAAGCTCGTCAACATCGCCAGCGTCAAGCGCACGGTTCGGGCAACCCGCAACGCAAGCGGGCTGGCCGCCGTCAGCGCGCAGGCCGTAGCAACCGTCGCACTTGCCGGAAACGCCCTTCTCGGGGAAATACTGCGGATGGCCGTACGGGCAGCTCATCACGCACATACGGCAACCAATGCACTTATTCTGGTCCTGAACGACAGTGCCATCTTCAGCCTTGCTGATCGCACCCGTCGGGCAGTTGGCCAAGCAGATCGGGTTCTCGCAATGGTTGCAGCTGCCAGAGTAGCTGTACGATTTAACGGCGGGGAACGTGCCGACCGTGTAGCTCTTCACATTGCGATACAGGGTTCCGACCTCAAGACGATTCTTGTCTTTGCACGCCACTTGGCACGCGCGGCAGCCGATGCAACGCGTCATATCAAAGTAAAAACCAAAAGCCATGATTCCCTCCTTAGCCAAGATTCAGGATGCGCGCATCGGTGTAGCAGTCGTCTTCCAATGCAGGGCCATCGTATTTCTCGAAATTGCAGTTATTGTTGTTGTAGCTGGTCACGCCGCAGCCGGAAATGTTGTTGCCGGTGAGGTAGTTGTCGGCACCGCCCTCGTCGATGCCGGTCTTCTCGTTCAGGCGAACCCAAGAACCATGGGGAATGCCGACTTCGCCGGGCATGAGGTTCTCCATGCAGCACGCCTTGCGCAGCACTTCGCCGTACTTCGTCCAGATGCGCACGGTGTCGCCGTCCTCGATTCCCTTCTCCTTCGCGTCAGAGGCGTTCAGGAACACGGGGTTCGCCCAAGCCTCGCGCAGCCAGGGGCAGTTGTCGAACACGGAGTGCGAACGGCGGAAGTAGTGCGGGTTGAACAGCAGGTACGGGTACTCGCCCTTCTCGCCATCGATCTTGCCGTCCTTGAAGGTGGTCTCGTAGCCCGTGCCGGGAACGAGGTACTCGGGGTACGGCGCGTAGGTGTGGTCACACAGGCCGATGCTGTTGAACAGGTCAGCCTTCGCCTGGCAGGTGATCTCGAACTTGCCGCTCTTGGTCTTGAGCGGGTTCTTCTCAGGGTCCTTAATGAACGAGGCGTAGCCCAAAAACGAAGAGTACTTGTCGTTTTTCTTGCGCTCCACCTGGTAG
>WGSL01000046.1 GCA_014871665.1 Collinsella sp.
CGGCATGACCAGAAGGACTATGACGTCATCTTTTAAAGCCAATTTGTTCACTATGGCGCCCGCTCGCTGGCATTGCCAAAACATCGACGTTGCCGTGGTCCTAAGTAGTCATTGGGGACGTTCTTGTTTGACTAGTCGTTTAAGAACGTCCCCGATGACTATTTGAATTGCTAATTTGTGCGGGTTGTGGTTTTGTGACCTGCTGAAATTAAAGATACTGTACACCTGTACGTTAATTCGTCTTCGTAGTATATTGCTACCCGCAAAACTCAATACCATTGTGCACTGAGACGCTAAAGCGCCTACGTACAATGGTTGTCGATAGTACGATTCGATTTAACGACAGGATGGATGGTCCAAGCGTGAGTCTCGGCAGCAAACTATCCAATGCAAAGGTGTCCTTTGCGATATTTAAGCGCGACATTAAGCGACTGCTTGTGAACCCCGTCGCCTTGGTGGTTACCCTTGGCGTGTGCGTTATTCCCTCGCTGTATGCCTGGTACAACATCGTGGCCAACTGGGATCCGTACGGAAACACCCAGGGTATCAAGATTGCCATCGCCAACAACGATCGGGGCACCCAAAACGACTTGGTGGGCGAGCTCAACGCGGGCGACCAGGTTGTCGATCAGCTCAAGGAGAACGATCAGCTGGGCTGGACCTTCGTCGATTCGGCGTCCGATGCCAAGGAGGGCGTCGAGAGCGGTGAGTACTATGCGGCCATCGTAATCCCCAAGAACTTCTCGGATAACCTGGTTTCGATGCTCGACGGTAACTACCATCAGCCCAAGCTTACGTACTACGTCAATGAGAAGAAGAGCGCTATTGCGCCCAAGGTTACCGACACCGGTGCAAGCACCATCGAGGAGCAGATCAACTCGGAATTTGTCTCTACGGTAGGCAAGACTGTTGCCGGTATCGCCAAGGATGCCGGAGTCGATTTAAAGGACAAGGCAACCCAGACTCAGGATTCGTTGGCCGGTTCGGTATCAGAGGCTTCCGATACGTTGGGCGAAGTGCGTGATTCGATTGGCGACATGAATGCCGCCATCGATAAGACGAGTGGTTCCATTGCCTCGGCAGATGCGGCACTTGCCGGTCTGCAGGGTCAGGCGCCGTCGCTGACGCAGGCGATCTCCCAGGGCAATGACCTGCTGGGCGAGGCTCGCGCCACGGCGGGCAACTCTGTCGCCTCGCTCTCCAAGGCGCTCTCGGAAGGCAGCCTTGCGCTCACCAAGACGTCAGCCTCCGCAAACGCTGCGATTGGCAAGCTGACGGGCACGGTCGCATCTACGACTACCCGTATCGACAACTCGCTTGAGTCTCTCCAAGCGACGATCGACCACAATAAGGCCGTTATCGGGCACTTGGAAATTCTCGTCAATGACACGTCGACAGGTTCCAAGGAAATTGACGCGCGCATTGTATCGATCATCGATTTGCTCCGCGAGCAGAATGAAAAGCTTCAGAGCATCAAGGACGGTCTGTCTGCGCAGTCGAGCGCCATGGCGAATGACGCTGCGGCTGTCTCGGGTGCCAGCGACGCTATCAATAATGCAATTCAGACCGGTGCGACCAACCTTGGCCAGGCTCAGACGGACCTGGGTCAAAACGCGCTGCCGAAGGTCTCGAGCGCACTTGATTCGTTTGCCGCCGTCTCGGGTGATCTGACGGGAATCGTGTCTGGCCTCACGCCTACTATTGCAAGTGCGCGCGGTACACTTTCGCAACTCAACGCCACGCTCGGTCAGGCCAAGACCACGCTGTCCCAGACCGATGCCTCGCTTGCCAAGGTCCAGGACAAGCTCGCAACCGCCGCCAACGACATCGCGGCGCTACAGACCTCCGAGTCCATGGGCGAGCTGGCCGGCCTGATGGGCGTCGACGTCGATGATGTTGCAGACTTCATGGCATCTCCGGTCGAGCTGACCTCAAAGTCAATTTACCCGGTCAAGAGCTTTGGTTCGGGCATTGCCCCGTTCTATACCAATCTGGCGCTGTGGGTGGGCGGCTACGTGCTTATCGCCATCTACAAGCTCGAGGTCGACCGCGAAGGCATCGGCAGCTTTACCGCGCGTCAGGGCTACTTTGGCCGCTGGTTGCTCCTGGTGATCCTGGGCGCGTTGCAGGCCATCATCGTTACGGTAGGCGATCTGGTGATCGGCGTGCAGTGCGTCAGCCCGCTGCTGTTCGTGCTGGGCGGCATCGCCATCTCGTTCACCTACGTCAATATCATCTATGCGCTGTCCACCACGTTTAAGCATATCGGCAAGGCTATCGGCGTCATTCTGGTTATCGTGCAGATCCCGGGTTCGTCGGGCATGTACCCCATCGAGATGATGCCAGGCTTCTTCCAGTGGCTGCACCCGCTGCTGCCCTTTACCTACGGCATCAATCTGCTGCGCGAGACGGTCGGCGGCATGTATTCGTTCAACTACCTGTTTAACCTGTGCATTCTGGGCGTGTTCTTGATCGTGGCGCTCTTTATCGGCCTGCAGCTGCGTCCGCTGCTGCTCAACCTTAACCTGCTCTTTGATAAACAGCTCTCCACGACCGGTATGATGATTTGCGAGTCCAACGACCTGCCGCGCCAGCGCTACTCGCTGCGCACGGCCATGCGCGTCATGCTCGATTCCGATTCGTACCGTCGCGAACTGCTCGATCATGCGGTCGCCTTTGAACATCGTTACCCGTACTACATCAAGGGCGGTTTTGCCGCCGTGGTGGGCGTTCAGGTCCTGCTCTTTGTCCTGTCGACGGTTCTCGATATCGACAATAACGGCAAGATCATCCTGCTTGTCATTTGGATCATCTCGGTTATTGCCATCTGCGGCTGGCTGATCAATATCGAATATATCCGAGCGAGCCTCAATACCCAGATGCGCATCTCGGCGCTTTCGGATGAGGACCTGCGTCGCGAGATGCGCGAACACACGGCCGCCATTCCTGCCGCCCGCCACATGTTTGGCCTCAACGCCAGCGAGCGTGGTGCCAAGGGCGGCGATCAGTCCACGGGCCGCTTGCCGCATATCGGCTCGCACCATAAATCTCAGGGCAGCGACAGCACAGCCACAAATGATGGAGATACCACCGCGCTTGGCAAGCACTCCAAAGGAGGTGAGGCATAAATGAAGAACATCCTGCATCTGTTTAAGCGCGATGTCCAAAACGTGTCTCGCTCCGTGATCGGCTTGGTTGTCGTGATGGGCCTCATTATCGTACCGTGTCTGTACGCGTGGTTTAACATCGCCGGCAGCTGGGATCCGTACGGCAACACCGGCAATCTTAAGATCGCCGTGGTCAACACCGATGAGGGTTACGAGAGCGATTTGATCCCCGTCGAGGTTAACGTGGGCGAAAACGTGACCGCCACCCTACGCGGCAACGAGAGCTTCGATTGGGTTGTGCTCAACAATCGCGAAAAGGCTATCGAGGGCGTTAAGTCGGGCGCGTACTATGCTGCCGTCGTTATCCCCAAAACGTTTAGCGCTGACATGATGACGCTTTTCTCGACCGACGTGAAACACGCCGATATCGAGTTTTACGAGAACCAGAAGGCCAACGCCATTGCGCAGATCGTGACCGAGAAGGGCTCGAGTGCCGTTCAGAGCCAGGTTAACGAAACTTTTACCGAGACCATTACGAGCATCGGTCTTAAGACGGTGTCCAGCCTGCTCGATTACATGAGCACCGACCAGGTCAGCAACTTTATCGCCAACCTGTCCTCGACGCTTGGCGATTCGATTGAGGACCTGCGAGACGTTCAGGCAAATGCTTCGTCGCTGGCGGGCATTTTGAGTTCCACGTCCGATTCGCTGACGTCGGCGAGCGGCATGCTCAAGCAGACCGGTGCCGTCGATGAGTCGACAAAGCAGCTCATGGAACATGCCAAAAGTGGCATCGATGATTCCAAAGAAGCGCTTAAGGCGGCAAACGATGCCATCGATGCCGCAATCGATGGAAGTGCGGGTTCGTTCGACAATGTGTCTGCCGAGCTCGCGAAGGCGTTCGACACCGCAAACCAGCATGTCGACCTTACGGTGTCCCAACTCAACGATGCCGCTGCGGCCCTCAATGCGCGCGCCAAGGATATCGATGCGATGGCCGATCAGCTCCGCAGCCTTGCCGACCAGGTGAGCGATGAGAATTTGAAGGACGGCCTCAAGTCCGCCGCGACGTCGCTGGGCAGAATCGCCGTTGAGTACCGCAACAATGCCAAGGATCTGGCGGCTACCGCGAAGTCTCTCTCCGATAGCATGGCCGAGGTCAACAACTTGCGTGCCGAGGTCGATCAGGCCATCGCTGATGCCAAGGCCGGCATCGCGGGTGCCAAATCCGATTACGATTCCACGTTCTCGGTTAAGGCCAAGGAGCTCAAGAAGACGGTTTCGGGCATTCTGGACTCGCTTGATGGCATCTCGGGCGACCTAGATAGCGCCGTAGGCGGCCTGACCGACGCATCCGGCTCGTTGGCGAAGGGCCTCTCCAAGGCCGCCAAGCTGGTCAACAAGGCTTCCGATCAGCTAGGTGAAGCGTCCGATAAGATCAGTGCGTTTAAGGATGAGCTCGATGGCGCCCTGATGTCGGACGACCTTGCCACGATCAAGACGATGATTGGCAACGATCCCGAGGGTTTGGCCGTGTCGCTTTCCGGTCCCGTCGCGCTCGATCGCAAACCGGTCTATCCGATCCGCAACTACGGCTCGGCCATGGCGCCGTTCTACACGATTCTGTCGCTCTGGGTCGGCTCGATCGTGCTGGCGGCCATGATGAAGGTGTCGGTTGACGATGAGCTTATCAACGAGCTCATCCCCGTACGCCTACACGAGATCTACCTGGGTCGTTACTTGTTCTTTGGCGGTTTGGCTCTGCTGCAGGCAACGCTCGTGTGCGCGGGCGACATCCTGTTCTTTGGCATCCAGTGCGACAACCCGCTGCAGTTTGTGCTGGCGGGCTGGGTCGCGAGTCTCGTGTTCTCCAATATCGTCTACACGCTTACGGTTTCGTTTGGCGATATCGGCAAGGCGCTCGCCGTTGTGCTGCTGGTCATGCAGGTCGGCGGTTCGGGCGGTACGTTCCCCATCGAGATGACTGGCCCTGTGTTCCAGGCGATCTATCCGTTCCTGCCGTTTACCCATGGCATTAACGCCATGCATGCCGCCATGGCTGGCGCCTACCATATGGAGTACTGGGTTGAGCTGGGCATTCTGGCGAGCTATCTGATTCCGTCGCTGGCCCTGGGCGTCGTCTTCCGCCGTCCGGTCATCAAAGCCAACGACTGGATCATCGAAAAACTGGAGTCGACAAAGCTAATTTAGTGCGGCAACGTTAACGCTGATGTAGCACTAATGCCAGCGAGCGAGCCGCATTTGCGCCAAGGTGACGTGAAATGAAAGGGCGCTGACCTTCTGGTCGCGCCCTTGAAATTGAACGTCAGATTGGCGTGAATGCGGCTCGCGCAGCGTCGGCCGGTCCGCCGTTCGGTAGAACGGCGGAACAAAACGCTTTATTATGCTGGATTGCGATGCAACGCCGGTTGTTGCTACAGTAGCGGGGCGTACCGGGGGTCCGGTGCGCCCTGTTTGTATTTGACCATGAGGCGGCACGCAGCCATACGCGTGCGGACACCACGCCCAGATTGAGTGTGAGGACGTTCCATGGCCCAATACGCTGCCAACGAAATCGAAAACTTGCCCGACAGCCCTGTGGCCCGCGAAGACTTGGGTGCCGGCGGCGCCTCTCGCGGTGCCGGCGCACGCTCGCCGCTGTTCTGGAAGGTCTTGCTGCTTTCGATAGCGGTCATCTGGGGCTATTCCTTCACCACCATGAAGGATGCGCTCGATACCATTCCGGTGTTCGAGCTGCTCTACGTTCGCTTCCTTCCGGCTTCGCTGGTTATGTTCGTCATCTTCCACAAACGCATCATCGCTCATTTCAATGCCCGCAACCTAATCGTCGGGCTTGGCATGGGCGCGCTCATGTGGGGTGCCTACGGTTTGCAGACGATTGGCCTGGCACAGACCACGGCAGGCAAGAGTGCATTTTTGACGGGTACCTATTGCATCCTCGTGCCGTTTGCGAGCTACGTCCTAAGCGGCGAAAAGCTTACCCGTTACAACTTGGGCGCCGCGTTGCTGTGCCTGGCGGGCATTGGCCTGGTGGCGCTCGATAGCGTCGAGTTCAATGTCGGCGATGTCATCACACTGGGCGGCGCGGTCTTCTTTGCCATCCAGATGGCGGTGACCGCCAAGTACGGCCGTAAGATGGACATCAACGTCATCACGTTTTGGATGTTTGTGGGCAACGGCGTGCTGAGCCTGATCTCGTCGCTGTTATTCGAGACCCAAGCGCCGCTGTCCGTGTGGACGCCGAGCTTTATCGGTGTGATGGCGTTTCTATCGGTGGGCTGTACGTGTGTGGCTCTGCTCATCCAAAACGTCGGCCTGGCGCATGTCCCGGCCTCAACGGGCTCGCTGCTCCTTTCGATGGAGTCGCCTTCGGGTGTGCTGTTCTCGGTGCTGCTGATGGGGGAGGCGCTCACCTCGCGCCTGCTCGCCGGCTTCGCGCTCATCTTTCTTTCGATTATCTTGAGCGAGACGCATTTCGATTTTTTGCGTCGAAAGCCGCGTCCGCAATTGTAAACAATTTGTTGCGCCGCCTCCCGGGGCGGCATTTTTTATGCGTCGCCCTTAAAGTAGTACCTTGTACTTTACGCTATCAAAGTGCTTGCTGCAAAAACGTTACTGGAGGGCATCTATGGCACCAGCACTGTCCGATCTTCAACCGCAATCAGCGCCCAAGGCCACCGCGGCGGCGCAGACCGCTATCGGTGACGGTCTTGTTGCAGAAGCTCAGGCTTTTGCAGACGAGCTCGCTGCGTGGCGACACGATTTACATCAGATGCCCGAGCTGGGTAATAGCCTCCCGCAGACCTCTACGTATATCCAAGCGCGCCTGACCGAGATGGACATCCCATTTGCTACACTCGTCGATGGTTCCTGCGTTGTGGGCCTTGTCGGCGCCGGTGCCGCCGCGGCCCAAGGCAATGGCGTCTGCACGAATGAGCAGGCCGGTACGGTCATCATGCTTCGTGGCGACATGGACGCCCTGCCCGTTGCCGAGGAATCCGGCGAGCCCTTTGCATCCACCAACGGCTGCATGCACGCTTGCGGTCACGATATGCACGCGACGGCGCTGCTTGGTGCGGCTCGTATGCTCAAAGCGCGCGAAACAGAGCTTGTTGATGCCAACGCTACGGTTAAGTTGCTGTTCCAGCCGGGCGAGGAGACCTTTGAGGGAGCACGCGCTGCCATCGCCGACGGCTTGCTCGAGAACCCGCGCCCTCAGGCGGCCTTTGCCATGCATGTCAACAGCCAGTCGCCGCTTGGCCTGGTGCTCTACGGCAGCCCGGCGCTTTCGGGCGTGTGCGGTTTTCGCATCACGCTTCAGGGCAAGGGCGGCCATGGCTCGAGCCCCGAGATTTGCATCGACCCCATCACGGCCGGCGTGCATGTGCACCTGGCGCTCCAGGAGCTTATCTCCCGCGAGGTGCCGGCGGCCAAGGAAGTCGCGCTTACCGTTGGCAAGTTTGCCGGCGGCTTGGCGGCCAACGTCATCCCCGACACCTGCGTGCTCGAGGGAACGCTGCGCGGCTTTGATGTTGAGCTCATGGCTCACCTCAAGACCCGCATCGCGGAGGTCGTTAACGGCGTTGCCGCAACATATCGTACGCCGGCGACCATCGAGACGCTTTCGGATGTTCCGCCGCTTGTGCTCGACAGCGATATGACTCAGGCGTCGCTTGGCTACATGGGCGCAGTGCTGCCCAAGGCGGCTTTCTTGCCGCTATTCCATGCCATGGCGAGTGAGGACTTCGCGCTTATCTCGAGCGAGATTCCGAGCGCGTACTTTACCGTGGGCGCGGCCGTAACCGACACGGACGAACACTTTGCCCAGCACCATCCCAAGGCACGTTTTAACGATGCCGAGCTGCCGCTCGGTGCTGCGGCCTATGCCGCCGTCGCTTTGGGCTATATCGCCGACCACCGGTAGTACCCAACCTTGCCTTTCAAGCCTGCGGGCATGGCCGTAAGGCCTATGCCCTTGTCTTTCAAGGCAATCTTGGGCACTACCGGCGCCCGGCGCCGGCTATTCGTCTGTTAAATAAGGAGTAGTATGTCCCAGCAGCGTAAGTTCTTCCCCGGCTGGCTCGTGGTGGCCTCCGGCTTCGTGATCATGGCCACGTGCTACACGATTTTCGTCAACTGCATGAGCATGTTCCAGCTGCTGATCGTCAGCAACCTCGGGATTACGCTTGCCCAGTACAACGTCTCCAATGCGATCTCTACCGTGGTGAGCGTTATCGGATCGCTTGTCATTGGCCATGTTGCCGATAAAGTAAGCGGTCGCGTTTTGGGCTCCCTAACCGTTATCGCCACCTCGGCGGTGCTCGCGGGCATGAGCTTTGTGGGTGAGCTTTGGCAGGTCTATGTGCTCTTTGCCGTCTCGGGCTCCTTTGCGAGCGCCTGGATCGTGTGCCTGGTGTGTTCTGTTGTCATGCTCGTATTCCTGCTGGCCTCGGAGCCCATCGCCGCCAAGCTGCGCGCAAGCGTGGCGGGGGAGTAGGCGTCCGTCGCTCTTTTCTGTTCGCCCCGTTCTGTCCGTGGCCGCCTTGGAAGCCGAATGGATGCTCGTGCCATCATTCGGTTTCCAAGGCGGCCACGGGCCTACGAAATGATCCGTTTTCCTCCGTCCCCAACAGATCACGTGATCCGAAGGGGACGGAGGAAAGCGGATCGCAAACAGCGGCGGTGCGTCAGGCCGAACGAGTCCCCATACCCTCGTTCGGTCAGACGCGCCGCCGCGGTTTGTGTTTGTGCCGTATAATGACCGTTACCTATGACGCGATACAAAAGAAAGGTGTTTGCCCATGCAGGCACAGAAGGCGGAGGGAACCCGCGACCTTATCGGCGCCGAGATGCGCGCCTGGCAAAAGATGCAGCAGATTGCGGCCGGCGTGTTCGAGCCGTTTGGTTTTAAACCCATCGAGACGCCCGCGATCGAGCAGGTGGACGTGTTTGTCCACGGTATCGGCCAGTCGACCGACGTCGTGCGCAAGGAAATGTTCCGCGTGTTCAGCGGTGCCAACCTGGAGCGCGTCTTTACCGAGGGCACCGACACCAAACTCAAGCCCAAGCAGCGCCTGGCACTTCGCCCCGAGGGCACGGCCGGCGTGGTGCGCGCCGTCGTCGAGAACAATCTGGTGCCCCAGGGCTCCACGCCGTTTAAGGCGTACTACGCCGAGGCCATGTTCCGCGGCGAGCGTCCCCAGAAGGGCCGCCTGCGCCAGTTCCACCAGGTGGGCATCGAGTGGCTCGGCGCTCCCGATCCGGCGGCAGACGCCGAGTGCGTCATCATGCTCATGGAGTTCTACAAGCGCCTGGGCTTCGATCTTTCCAAGCTTCGTCTGCTCATCAACTCGATGGGTGACGCCCAGTGCCGTCCGGCATACCGCGAGCAGGTTAAGCAGTTCATCCTCGATCACGCAGACGAGATGTGCGACGAGTGCCGCGAGCGCGCCGAGCTTAACCCGCTGCGTGCCTTCGACTGCAAGAACGACCATTGCCGCGAGATCATGGCCGAGGCCCCGCTGATGGGCGACAACCTGTGCGACGAGTGCCGCGAGCACTACGAGCAGGTCAAGCGCTATCTGGATGCTGCCGGTATCGAGTATGTAGAGGATCCCACCCTGGTGCGTGGTCTGGACTACTACACCCGCACCGTCTTTGAGGTCGAGGCCCCTGGCGCCGGCGTCGGCTCCATCGGCGGCGGCGGCCGCTACGATGGCCTGGTCGAGCTCGAGGGTGGCAAGCCCACGGCGGGCGTCGGCTTTGCCGTCGGTTTTGAGCGCGCCCTGCTGGCCCTGCAGGCCTTTGGCAGCGATCTGGGTGCCGATGAGGCCCCGTGCGTCTATGTCGCCAATGCCGGCAAGGAACTGCGCCAGAACGTCTTTGCCATTACGCAGGAGCTTCGCGCCGCAGGCATCGTGACCGAGGCCGACTATCAGGGCCGTTCGCTCAAGGCCCAGTTTAAGCAGGCCGATAAGGTAGGCGCCAAGCTCATCCTGGTTCTGGGTGGCGACGAGCTTGCCGCCGGCAAGGTCAAGGTGCGCGACATGCAGAGCCATGACGAGGTTCTCGTCGATCTGGCCAACGTCGTCGAGGCGGTTCGCGAGCGTCTGTAGCGTATGATTTTTGAGCTGCGGACCCGCTAACATGTCCCGCTCGCGACGAGCGATTGTTACGGGGGTGTTTCGCATTTATGCGGAATGCCCCCGTTTGTGTATGCCGTCCACCGAGAAATACGACCATTTAGAGCAAAAACCCTTGCAATGCAGAAAATACTTTTGTGTGGTAAAGCGCAATCAGTGTCGAAAGTATTTCTCAAGCGCCTATAATGAATACCGCATGTTACGTGCATAGAAGGAGGAATGGGAGGAAACGTGGCTGAGAACCTAAGCAACCAGTCTGTACCCGAAGCCGCGGCGCGCGTCGCTGCCGTGGTCAACCGCCTCGTTAACCGAATCGGCTCGAATGCCGAGTCCAGGGAGCGTCTCGCCGAGATCGAGATCCCCGAGGAGCTGCGCGACAATCTGGCGCTGTTCTTGCGCCTGGAGCGCCGTGTGCTTAGCGAGTATGATCCCGAGATCGCGGACCTGTTCGACAAGATTTTGACAGCCGAGATTGTGGTCAATGCCGGCAACCCCGGTACCTGCGCTGCCGACGAAGCCGTCGACGAGCAGGGCGGGCCCACCGCCGACGAGCCCACTGCCGTGGCATTTCGTGAGGTCGTCGATTTGATCGACAGCCTGCCGCTCGATAAGCAGCAGGTCATCGTTCGCGCCTTTACGAGCTTTTTCCATCTGGCAAACCTGTCGGAGGAGAACTACCGTGTGGCGCAGCTGCGCGAGCGCGAGGCCGGTGCGTCGACCGATACCGAGGTCGATCCTGCCAACGAGCTTACCGTTGCCTATCACCAGCTGGTGAATGAGCTGGGTGTCGAGGGTGCCAACGAGCTGCTCGACAAGCTCGAGTTCCACCCTGTCTTTACCGCACATCCCACCGAGGCCCGTCGTAAGGCCGTCGAGGGCAAGATCCGCCGTATCTCCAACCTGCTGGAGGAGCGTCCGCGTCTGGGCGGCTCCGACCTGGTGGAGAACGAGCGCCATATGCTGCAGGAGATCGACGCCCTGGTGCGTACGAGTCCCATCGCGCTCAAGAAGCCCACGCCGGTCGAGGAAGCCGATACCATCATCGACATCTTCGATAACACGCTGTTCGACGTTATCCCCGTTATCTATCGTCGTTTTGACGATTGGGTGCTGGGCGACAAGGCCGGTACTGTGCCGCCGCTGTGCCCGGCGTTCTTCCATCCCGGCAGCTGGATCGGTTCCGACCGCGACGGTAACCCCAACGTCACCGCCAAGGTGAGCCGTGAGGTCGCCGCCAAGTACTTTACGCACATGGTGCTCAAGCTCGAGGACAAGTGCCGCCACATCGGCCGCAACCTCACGCTCGAGGCTACCTACAGCAAGCCGTCGGCCGAGCTCATTAACCTGTGGAACCATCAGGTCGAGATGAGCCCTCGTTACACGGCCCGCGCCGAGCTGATCTCCGAGCACGAGCCGCATCGCGCCGTCATGCTCGTCATGGCCGACCGCCTGAACGCCACCGTCCGTCGTATCACCGACACCATGTACCACAGCGCCGATGAGTTCCTGGAGGACCTGCGCGTCGTCCAGCGCTCGCTGGCCGCCTGCGGTGCCGTCCGTGCTGCCTACGGCCCGGTCCAGACCATCATCTGGCAGGTCGAGTCCTTCGGCTTCCATATGGTCGAGATGGAGTTCCGTCAGCACTCCGTGGTGCATGCCCGCGCCCTTAAGGATATCCACGAGAACGGTATCCATGGCGACCTGCAGCCCATGACGCGCGAGGTCATCGATACCTTCCGCGCTATCGGCTCCATCCAAAAGCGCTACGGCAAGAAGATGGCGCACCGCTACATCATCTCGTTTACCAAGAGCGCTCAGCATGTGGCCGACGTCTTTGAGCTGGCGCACCTGTCCTTTGCACACGAGGAGGATGTCCCCGAGCTCGACGTGATCCCGTTGTTCGAGCAGCTCGAGGACCTCGAGGGCTGCGTCGACGTGCTCGATCAGATGCTTACGCTGCCCGTGGTGCAAAAGCGCCTTGCCCAGACCAACCGCCGCATGGAGGTCATGCTGGGCTATTCCGACTCTTCCAAGGATGCCGGTCCTACCACGGCCATGCTCGCGCTGCACTCCGCGCAGGAGCGCATCGCCAAGTGGGCAGAGAAGAACGATATCGACCTGGTGCTCATGCACGGTCGCGGCGGTGCCGTGGGCCGTGGCGGCGGCCCGGCCAACAAGGCCGTGCTGGCGCAGCCCAAGGGTTCGGTCAACTGCTTCTTTAAGCTTACCGAGCAGGGCGAGGTCATCTTTGCCCGTTACGGTAACCGCACGCTGGCTCAGCGCCATGTTGAGTCCGTTGCTGCCGCAACGCTTTTGCAGTCGGCCCCGAGTGTCGAGAAGACCAACACTGAGACCACGCAGAAGTTCTGGGATATGGCCGAGAAGCTCAACACCGCAAGCCACGAGCGCTATCTGGACCTGCTGAACACCGAGGACTTTACGCCATGGTTCTCGACCGTGACGCCGCTGACCGAGGTCGGTCTGCTGCCGATCGGCTCGCGTCCCGCCAAGCGCGGCTTGGGTGCCAAGTCGCTCGACGACCTGCGTACCATCCCGTGGATCTTCAGCTGGAGCCAGGCGCGCATTAACCTGGCCGCTTGGTACGGTCTGGGCACCGCCTGCGAGCAGCTTGGCGATCTTGACCAGCTCAAGGCTGCCTACCAGGAGTGGCCGTTCTTCCGCACCTTTATCGACAACATCGAGATGTCGATCGCCAAGACCGACCAGCGCATCGCCAAGATGTATCTGCACCTGGGCGATCGCCAGGATCTGTCCGAGAAGGTCTTCACCGAGATGCAGCTCACGCGTAAGTGGGTCCTTGCCATCGTCGGTGATGAGTGGCCGCTGCAGCGTCGCCGCGTGCTCGGTTGCGCCGTCCGCGTGCGCAACCCCTACGTCGACGCCCTGTCCATCGCCCAGGTCCGCGCCCTTCGCGAGGTGCGTATGAACCAGGACGAGATGGCCGAGGAGAAGAAGGCCGAGTACATGAGCCTGATTCTTTCGACTGTGACCGGCGTCTCGGCAGGATTGCAGAACACGGGGTAATCGATAGCCCTGTGGCTCTCACCGGGGCCCGATGGGTTTCCCTCTGAATGCGTCCTCGCACTTGAAGCCCCCTTATCCTGCTCCTTCGGAGCCGCGGATAAGGGGGTCTCCGGCTGCTGAATGCATTCAGAGGGAAACCCATCGGGCCCCGTCGGCCTCGGTCTTCAGGGATTGGGGCTGAAGGGGATAATGGCGCGCTTCGCGCTTAATGTGGAGTGCGGCGAGGGCTTCTTGCGTCCTGCGGAGTGTGCCTAAAAGTAAACTAATGGCGGGCCCTGCGATGTCCGGTCTTCGGCGGATCAGCCGCTGGGTGAGGGTGGTGCTTGGGGCGACGTGCAAAAAACGGAGTTTTCAGCAGCCAAAGATTGATGCATAAGGCCATAGCCGGCTTTCGCTGCCTTTGTTGATGCTTTTGCACGACGATTGGGCTTTGGCGACGATCATATATGGCTGGTTTCTCGCCGCATGCTATCCAGATGGGTCGAGTCATGAGGACTATCTACCTTTTGAAAGATTTTTGGCACCAAAATCTTATCCCGCGATGCTGAATACTCGCAAAAATGCACGCTCCGGAGGGTACTACCCAGTTATGGCCAGAAATCCATGCGCCATCTTATGCAATTAATTAACGAATTTATGCAAAATGGCTTACGTGCGTACGTCTCGGACTAGATGTTTGCCTCGGCGCTGCGTAAATCATCCTGTCTATAGTGTCTTTGACAGGCGGCTGCGGTTCCGTTTGGGGTCGCGGCCGTTTTGTTGTGGGTCAAATATGAACGTTGTGTTAATGAGTCGGTGGACGGTGGTGTTTTTCGGTGAGCGGCGTATCCTTCCAACGGTTTATCTAGTGTGTCAGTTGAAAGGAAGAGGGCGCTCGTCATTGTTTGAATGTGAACTGCCGTTTGACCACAAGACGTTGCATCTGGAGCTCGAGGATAAGAACTTCGCGGGTGTGATGGAAGGTCATCAAAACGAGTTTAAGACCACGAAATCGCAGGAAGAGCTGGTAGAGGAGTCGCTTGCCAACCCTTATGGCTCGCCTTCGCTCGAGGAGCTTTGTGCTGGCAAGAAGGATATCGTCATCATTAGCTCCGATCATACGCGTCCCGTTCCCTCGCGTGTGACGATGCCTATTCTGCTGCATCACATCCATTCCGCTGCGCCCGAGGCTCGTGTGCGTATTTTGGTTGCTACGGGTATGCATCGTCCTTCGACGCACGAGGAGCTCGTCAACAAGTATGGCGAGGAGATCGTTGCCAACGAGGAAATCGTTATGCACGTCGCGACTGACGACAGCATGATGAAAAAGATTGGCACCCTGCCTTCTGGTGGCGAGTGCATCATCAACAAGATTGCCGCCGATTGCGATCTGCTGCTTGCCGAGGGCTTTATTGAGCCGCACTTCTTTGCCGGTTTCTCTGGTAGCCGCAAGTCCGTCCTGCCTGGCATCGCCAGCTACAAGACCATCATGTACAACCACAACGGTCAGTTTGTGAATGATTCCCACTCGCGTGCCGGCAACCTGTGCCACAACCACGTGAGCGAGGACATGTTTGCTGCCGCCGAGATGGCTCACCTTGCCTTTGTGCTTAACGTGGTGCTCAACGGCAAGCACGAGGTCATCGGCTCCTTTGCCGGCGATATCCACAAGGCGCACGAGGCTGGCTGCGAGTTCGTGAAGAGCCTTGCCGGCGTTGAGCCCGTCGAGTGCGAGATTGCCATCACCACCAACGGCGGCTACCCGCTCGACCAGAACATCTACCAGGCCGTGAAGGGCATGTGCTCTGCCGAGGCCACGCTTCCCGAGGGCGGCGTGATCATCGACGTCGCCGGCTGTGCCGACGGTCACGGTGGCGAGGGCTTCTATCACAACATCGCCGACAATGATCCGGCAGAGTTTGAGCGCGCCTGCATCGACCGTCCTAAGGACGAGACCCTGCCCGACCAGTGGACGAGCCAGATCTTCGCCCGCATCCTGGCGCATCACCCTGTGATCATGGTTACCGACCTGTGCGATCACCAGATGATCAAGGATATGCACATGACGCCGGTCAACACTCTCGATGAGGCGCTCAAGCTCGCCTTTGAGATGAAGGGTGCCGATGCCAAGGTGGCCGTCATTCCCGATGGCCTAGGCGTTGTCGTCGCGCAGCACTAGTACGCGGCCTAACGAATCGTTTATAACCGACAAGAAAGATAAGGTTTTATGCTTACCAAACTCCTCTGCGAATTCGGCGCAACGGCCCTCATGATCATCTTTGGCGTGGGCGTGCACTGCGATACCGTGCTTAAGGGCACCAAGTATCAGGGCTCCGGTCATATGTTTGCCATCACCACCTGGTCTTTTGGCATCTCGGTCTGCCTGTTTGTCTTTGGCGGCGCCGTGTGCATGAACCCCGCCATGGTGCTTGCCCAGTGCATCGTAGGCCTGGTGCCGTGGAGCAGCTGCATCCCCTTCATGATTGCCGATATGCTCGGCGGCTTTGTGGGCGCCGTAATCGCTTGGCTTATGTATGCCGATGAGTTCAAGGCTTCCGAGGGCGTCGTCGACCCCATTGCCCAGCGCAACATCTTCTCGACCAACCCCACCACCGAGGGTACGAACTATGCCCGTAATTTCTTCTGCGAGGCTATCTGCACCTTTGTGTTCATCAGCGCCATCCTTGCTGCTGCTAACCGTGCTGGCGAGAACGTCCTGATGCTCGCTATCTGCGTCGGTCTGATCGTTTGGGCTGTTGGCATGGGCATGGGCGGCATCACCGGCTTCGCCATGAACCAGGCTCGTGACCTTGGTCCTCGCATGGCCTATCAGGTGCTGCCGATCAAGAACAAGGCCGATAACAACTGGAAGTACGGCCTGCTCGTTCCTGGCATCGCGCCGTTTGTCGGTGCCGCTCTGGCCGCGCTGTTTGTGCATGGTTTCTTGGGCATGTTCTAGTCTGAGGCTACATAGTTGTCCGCCGTCCGCATGGGGTAACTTCCCAGCGCGTCCTCGGACATGCAAAAAGGCTCGCTGCGCACTTTGTGCGGCGAGCCTTTTTGGGCTTATAGGACAAAATGTGTGTCCCGATAGAACATCCGTTTCCATCCATTAA
>WGSL01000047.1 GCA_014871665.1 Collinsella sp.
GATAACCAATGTAGCCCTGGGACATGGCGCCGCACTCGGGCAGCGGCATCTCGGGGGTACCGATGGCATCGTGGGCAGCAGCGAAGGCGTTCTGGATCATGCCGACCTGCGGGCCGTTGCCGTGGGTGATGATAATTTCGTTGCCCTGCTCGATGAGCCCGAGGAGAGCGTGGGCGGTGTTGCTCACGGCCTCGATCTGCTCAACGGGGTTGTTGCCGAGGGCGTTGCCGCCAAGGGCGACGACAATACGATCGGGCTTGCCAAGAGGCTTAGACATTGCTGGAATCCTTTCTGTAAAAGGCCTACAACCCATTAATAACCCGCGTCCGTGCGATACGCGAGTTTATTAAGGTTTATATTCTCTTTATCGCTCATTTTATTCATTTTGAAAATAGCGGAACGGTGAACGGTCGTTTTTATCCGCTCAGCGTACAGAACTCCAGCTAAGACATATCTACGTAATTTACGTGCGACTTTATTTAAATGAAGCGAGGATTATGTCGGATTATGCAAACTATATCTTTGCTAAACACAAAACAGACAGCGCAATATCTTACTCGCACTATACGAGATTCTATGCACATATAAGTCGAGTATGCACCCCTGCAAAAACAAGGGGCTTTTCATCCAACAAAAGGAATAAAGAAGAGCTCCGAAAAAGCGGCAACGGCCAAGTCCCCCATCCATCCCCAAAGTGGTGCGAGGTTTCGCGGCAAAGCCGCGAAACAGCGAAGGGGACAAAAGCCCCCACAACCACGTCCTTCATCCGCCATCACATCCGAGGACGTAGTCGTAGCAGGATCTGAGGGCTAACCTTCGCGGACACTCCGCAGGACGAAAGAACCCCCGCCGCACGTAGTGCGCAGCGGGGGTTCTTTCATGTCCGAGGACGTCCGCGAAGGTTAGCCCTCAGATCCTGCGGTGGGAGACCTAGGCCTCGTTGTACACCGTCTTGAGCTTCAGCAGGTGCTGATAGCGGTCCATAGCGGCCTGCTCATTCTCCTTGAAGAGCTCCTCGGCGCGCTCGGGGAAGGAACGCGTCAGCGAAGCGTAACGGGCCTCGTTCATCAGGAACTCCTGATAACCGCCCGCGGGCTCCTTGGAATCGAGCGAGAACTTCTTGCCGGCAGCAGCCTCGGGGTTGAAGCGGAAGAGGTTCCAGTAACCGCACTCGACAGCCTTCTTCATCTCGGCCTGGCAGTTCTGCATGCCACCCTTCTTGATGGAGTGCATCTCGCAGGGGCTGTAGCCGATGATGAGGGACGGGCCGTCGTAGGCCTCGGCCTCGTGGATGGCCTTGAGGGTCTGAGCCGGGTTGGCGCCCATGGCGACCTGCGCCACGTAGACGTAGCCGTAGCTCATGGCGATCTCGGCCAGGGACTTCTTCTTGGTCACCTTACCGGCAGCGGCGAACTGAGCAACCTGGCCCAGGTTCGAGGCCTTGGAGGCCTGACCGCCGGTGTTGGAGTAGACCTCGGTGTCGAAGACGAAGACGTTGACGTTGTGGCCGGAAGCCAGGACGTGGTCCAGGCCACCGAAGCCGATGTCGTAGGCCCAACCGTCGCCGCCGAAGATCCAGAAGGACTTCTTGGTGAGGTAAGCCTTGTCGGCGAGAATCGCCTTGGAAGCGTCGCAGCCGCACTTCTCGAGCTCGGCAACGTAGGCAGCGGCAGCGGTCTTGGAGGCCTCGGCGTCGTTGATGGAGTCGATCCAAGCCTGGCCGGCAGCCTTGAGCTCATCGGACGGACCATCGGCAGCGATGATGTCCTGGGTAGCGGCGATCAGCTTCTTCTGGACGGCCTCGTAACCGACGGCCATGCCCAGACCGTGCTCGGCATTGTCCTCGAACAGGGAGTTGTTCCACGCCGGGCCGTGACCGTCCTTGTCCTTGCAGTAAGGAGCGGTGGCAGCGGGGTTACCCCAAATGGAGGAGCAGCCGGTGGCGTTGGAAATGAACATGCGGTCGCCGGCGACCTGGGTCACCAGACGTGCATAGGCGGTCTCGGCGCAGCCGGCGCAGGAACCCGAGAACTCCAGGTAGGGCTGCTTAAACTGGCTACCCTTGACGTTGGCCGCGATGAGCTCCTTCTTCTCGGAGACGTTCTCGACCATGTAGTCCCAAACGGGCTGCTGGTCCATCTCCTGCTCGGTGGGAACCATCTCGAGGGCGCCCTTGGGGCAAACCTTGACGCAGTTGGTGCAGCCCATGCAGTCGAGCGGGGACACGGCCATGGTGAACTTCATGCCCTTGGCCTTGGGGCCCATGGCGTCAAGCGTGCGGGTAGCCTCGGGCGCGGCGGCAGCCTCGTCCTCGGTCATCGCGAACGGACGGATGGTGGCATGCGGGCACACGTAGGCGCACTGGTTGCACTGGATGCACTTGGTCTCGTCCCAGTGGGGAACGACCACGGCGACGCCGCGCTTCTCGTATGCGGAGGCGCCCAGCTCAAACTGGCCGTCGGCGCAATCGACGAAGGCGGAAACAGGCAGGCTGTCGCCGTCCATGCGATCGATGGGCTCGAGCAGGTTCTTGACCTGCTGGGCGATAGCGGACTTGGTCTCCTCGGAGAGCTCGACGGGAGCGACATCCTCGGCGGTAGCCCAGTCGGCCGGAACCTCGAACTTACGGAAGGCGGTAGCGCCGGCATCGATGGCCTTGTGGTTGGCGTCGACGATAGCCTGGCCCTTCTTCATGTAGGACTTGGTAGCCGCGTCCTTCATGTACTGCAGGGCGTCCTCGGCGGGCAGGACCTTGGCCAGCGCGAAGAAGGCGGACTGGAGCACCGTGTTGGTGCGCTTGCCCATGCCGACCTTGGCCGCCAGGTCGATAGCGTCGATCAGGTAGACGCTGACGTTGTTGTTCGCGATGTAGCGCTTGGCCACGGCGGGCATGTGCTCGGCGAACTCCTCGTCGCTCCACTGGCAGTTGACCAGGAAGGTGCCGCCCGGCTTGACGTCGCGGACCATCTTGAAGCCCTTAACGATGTAGCTGGGGTTATGGCAGGCGACAAAGTCGGCCTTGGTCACGTAGTACGGCGAGCGAATCGGGGAATCACCAAAGCGCAGGTGCGAGACAGTGACGCCGCCGGTCTTCTTGGAGTCGTACTGGAAGTAGGCCTGGACGTACTTGTCGGTGTGGTCGCCGATGATCTTAATCGAGTTCTTGTTGGCGCCGACGGTACCGTCGCCACCCAGACCCCAGAACTTGCACTCGATGGTGCCGGGGGCTGCGGTGTTGGGCGCATCCTCGGCCTCGGGCAGGCTCAGGTTGGTCACGTCATCGACAATGCCGATGGTGAACTCGCGCTTGGGCTCGTCCTTCTTGAGCTCCTCGAAGACAGCGAACGCGGACGCGGGAGGCGTGTCCTTGCTGCCCAGGCCATAACGGCCGCCGACGACCTTGATGCCCGTCTTGCCGGCCTCGTAGAGAGCGGAGACGACGTCCTGGTAGAGCGGCTCGCCGATAGAACCCGGCTCCTTGGTACGGTCCATGACGGCGATCTTCTGGACGGTCTCGGGGAGAACGTCGACGAAGTGCTTGATGGAGAACGGACGGAACAGACGAACCTTGACCAGGCCGACCTTCTCGCCGTGAGCGTTGAGGTAGTCGATGACTTCCTCGAGCACGTCGCAGAAGGAGCCCATGCACACGACGACGCGGTCGGCATCGGGAGCGCCGTAGTAGTTGAACAGGCCGTAATCGGTGCCGAGCTTCTCGTTGATCTTCTTCATGTAGCCCTCGACGACGGCGGGAAGCTCGTCGTAGACCTTGTTGCAGGCCTCGCGGTTCTGGAAGAAGATGTCGCCGTTCTCGTGGCTACCGCGGGTGTGCGGGTGCTCAGGGTTGAGCGCGTGATCGCGGAAAGCCTGGACGGCGTCCATGTCGCACATCTCGGCCAGATCCTTGTAGTCCCACATGGCGACCTTCTGGATCTCGTGGCTGGTGCGGAAGCCGTCGAAGAAGTTAAGGAACGGGGTCTTGCCCTCGATGGCGGCAAGGTGAGCCACCGGCGAGAGGTCCATGACCTCCTGGACGTTGCCCTCGGCGAGCATGGCGAAGCCGGTCTGACGACAGGCCATGACGTCGGAGTGATCGCCAAAAATGTTCAGGGCGTGGGAAGCGACGCAACGCGCGGAGACGTGGAAGACGCCCGGGAGCTGCTCGCCCGCGATCTTGTACATGTTCGGGATCATCAGGAGCAGACCCTGAGAAGCCGTGTAGGTGGTGGTCAGAGCACCGGCGCCCAGCGAACCGTGAACGGTACCGGCTGCACCTGCCTCGGACTCCATCTCGACGACCTTGACCGGGGTGCCGAAGATATTCTTGCGACCCTGGGCCGCCCACTGGTCGACATGGTCGGCCATCGGGCTGGACGGCGTAATGGGATAGATTCCCGCTACCTCGGTGTACGCATACGAAACATATGCGGCCGCCTCGTTGCCGTCCATAGACTTAAACTTACGCGCCATATACCCCTCTCCTCTCATATAGGTATACAGGCCCCGGCGATCGCCGGGATGTTGGCGTGATGGGATTTACGCTGTTGCTTCCAATCATCTGGCAGGCAGGCTCAGCAGCAGGTACGTGGCGTGGAGAGAAGACATGCCGAGGCGAGGGCCAGCTGATGCGCCCCACAGACCCGACCGCCCGTCTTGCACATGACCGAGCGCCGCAAAGGCCGCATGCCGGATGCTCCCGGGCACGCCCCGGCGATGGGAAGCGCCCGCAACGGAAATCCGCATGCGGGTTTATTGTACCCCGCCGTCAAGTGTAATTTCGGCAAATATAGGCGGGCGGTAAAGGTTTACCTCGGGTGACTGCCGGGAGCAAAATGATCCCTTGGGGACGGAGGGACCATTTGGCAGGACTGGCTAAAGGGCACCGAAGAGAATGGCGTAGGTAGTGGATTCGCCGAGCTTGAGCTCGTCGCCGGGATTGAGTTGGGCGGAACGGCCGGGCTCGACCTGAATGCAGACGCGCGTGGCCCCGTTTACCACCACGGTTCCGTTGGTGGACGACAAGTCCTCGACGTGCCAGATATTTTGAGCATCGCACCAGATATGGGCATGGCGGGCCGAGACATCGTCGCCGACGTCGGTAATATCGCCCTCGCCAGTGGCCAGCGCGCCAATCTCAACACCCTGCTCACTCGGCTGAATCCAGCGCGGGGCGCTCACGACAAAACTGTTTTGTACGCGCAGCAAGCCCAAGGGGTGCGCCGGGGCGGGTTCGCGTTCGCCCGCGGTCATCGACATGCCAAGCGAACGCGGCGTGGATGTGCCTCCGCCACAGGTCGCGTGCGCGTAGTCGATGGCATAGTTCACCGAGGACCGCACATCCGCCGAACAACCGACGGCGACAAACAGCACCAGCACGGCCTCGGCGCGCTCGGCGGGCATGAGTTCCGCCGCCTGGGACAGGCGATCGAGCGCGTTGCGATAGAGATTCGTGTCCTGGTGGCACTCTTCGAGCGCGCGTACCATCGGTTCACCTGCAGGACCGCACACCATATTGATCACAGCCGTGGAGTCCATGGGATTGCGCTGGCGCAGGGCCAGTTGCGACATAATACGCGCAGCCGAGGTACCGTATTCGGCAAAGTAGCGATGCTGAAGCGTGCCGACCGGCGCGCGAACGATAAAGCGGGAAACCCAAGAGCGATCGGCGGCTCGGCTCTGCGGGCTGCGGCCGTCGGCGAGCGGACGGGACGAAAGCACCAAGCCGCACAGCTCGATATGGCTCAGATGCGCCGCGCGCTTAAAGATGTCAAACATGGCCCCGCATGGGGTGAGCTCAACTTGAGATGCCATGACCTAGGCCTCCTTAGTCGTAGAAATAGAATCGGACGATACTTCGACAGGTCCGCCAAAAGTACGGGCAGCTGCGGCTCCACCGGCAAGCGGAGTCGCCATCTGGGCTTTTGTGCGTCGCGGTGCCGAAACGGGAAGTTCAAAGGCAAAGCCCATCGCAAGCAAAAACCACGTAAGCGTATAGGTTGCAACCAGAGCGGCAACAAGGCCGCCCATCACGGCGCGTTGGGAAAATACGCTACATGCAGCCACAACCAGCACCGGAACCTCGCAGGCAGAAAGCGCAAGCACACCCTGCAGGAAGCCCGAGCGCCGATCGCGCGCAAGCGCCCCCGCGGCAACGCCGGCTATGCCTGGCAGCGCCAACGCCAGTGCGGCAATAATACCCGGTAGCGACCCAGACCACACGAGCGATCCCAAAGTCGCCGTCACGCGAGCGCCCGACGCCAGCAGCGCGGCCGAAACCACGATCACAGCCCAAACCACGCCACAGACGACCGTCGCGCCGACCATCAGCGCGCGACGAACCGCGCGGCCAGACGCATCCATGGGGCACGGCGTGAGCGGCTCGCCGCGGAGCGAACGGCCGACATTTTGCGCATAGTGGTCACAAAACGCTGAGAGCGCCGCCTCGACCGCCGCCGGCTCGGGACGATCTTTTTGATGGCTGGACAGACAGGCCATCACCACGTCGAACAGCTGGGCATCGACAAACGCCAGCGCATCGCGTAGCTCTTCGGAATCCGGCTCAAGCCCTAGCTGCTGGGCCTGCTCGGCCGCGGCGAGCGCCACATCGGGCTCACGACGAAGCAGCTGAGTCAAATCACAACCGGGCGCATGGGCACCAATGGGATAGTCGGGCCGCGTGTCCATCTTGAGACGGTAGGGGCTCGCGATGTCGCGCGTCTTTTTGCGCGAACCCGAGGTGCCCGAAGTGCTCGGCGCGGCTTCGTATGGCGCGACGCCGGCAATGAGCTCGTAAACCGTGCTTGCCGCGGCATAGACGTCGATCGCCGGCGACATACGCAAAGCGCGCAGATCGGGAATATCGTCGGTGAGCATCTCGGGCGGGGCATAGGCAACCGTCGCGCGACGCAGCGTGGCATAGCGCTCGGTAAAGGATGCCTTGCCGCCGGTACCGGCCACGGCCGACGCAGGCTCAAGCGCCAGCGACGAGCCAAAGTCGATCAGGCACAGGTCAAAGGTGCCCTCGGCAAGCTGCCGGTCAAGCGGTAGACGCGCCGTGCGCACCATAATATTAGCGGGCGAGATATCGCGATGGACAAAGCCCTCACCCACCAGGCTCATACGGCAGAGCAGATCGAACAGGTCGCGACCCAGACGCGCCGCCACAAGCGGCGACAGGCGCCCGGCATCGTCCACGGCGAGTCGCGAACGCAAGCGGGCGAGCGTCTCGCCCTCGACCCATTCCATGACAATTGCAGGCACACCGTCGACCTCGCCCCAGCCATAGAGGCGGGGAAAGCCCTTAAGGCCCGAAAGGGCGCGATGGCATTCGTATTCCTCGCGAAACGCCGCCTTGAACTTGGCGACCAGCGCCTCGTGAGCGGCATCGTCGTCAAACTCATCGCGCGTCGGCAAGATGAGCTGCTTGAGTGCCACGGCCTCGCCTTGGGCGTTGACGGCACGCGTCACGCGGCCGATACCGCCACGGCGCATGGTGGCATCGTCGGCAAACAGCATCGTAAAACGACGCAGATAGGCAGGCAGTTCGTCCTGACCGAGCGCAATGGCCGGCTCAAACCCGTCGACACGCGCCAGGCGCAGGCCGACCATGGGATCGCGACCGAGCGATTGTGGTGTGGTGGATGCAAGATCGGTCATCATAGGGCAAGCGCCGCCACGTTATTGTTGAAGTTACCGAGCGCGACGTCATCATCGCCGTAATGGCCGACCCATTGACATAGGTTGGTGTAACAGCCCCACAGATTGGCATACTGCTGATACCACTTTGACCGGGGCGAGAATGTCTGACGACCGAACTCGGCTCGAATAACAAACATCTCCCCGACCAGGCTGTCGCACGGTCTGGGATCTCCCGTAGAGTTATAGGTCGAGACCACGTCATTGGCACGAGAAACATAGCCGTCGAGCATGTTGTACTTGGTCACAAGCCAACTGTGAATGCTCTCTTCTTCAGCAGCGGAAAGGCCACCGGAGTTTGCATCGTTGTCAGTGTTGCCGCCCGTCGAGCCGCCGTTTCCAGACCCTCCGGTAGAGGAACCCGACCCAGAGCCGCCGCCCGAACTCGATGAATCCGAGCTACCGGGCTTGCCTGTCTGCTGGGCGTCCTGCCCCTTCTGCTGCTCGACCTTATTCACCGTTGCCGCCACGCTATTGTTGGACAATCGATCGATGATCTTGGTGTTGGTGAGCACGATGGTTTTGCCATTGGCAAGCGTGACTTCGTTGTCCGGGGCCTCGGCGCCGTCCGCATCGTCGGTGCCAAACACAATATGCCCGACCACACTTGCCCAAGCATATCCAGTCGTGGTGCCCAGATCGCTTTTGACCTCATGCCCCACGCGCGGTTCGCGTGCGGCATGCGCCTGCATCATGGACGGCACGGTCATGCCATAGGCAGAAACGCCAGCTATGACCAGCACCAGCGAGCACGATAGCAGTGCGTACGCCCGCGGCGCCAAGCCCAGTCGGCGTCGTATGCGCACCGCGGCGCCGCGCTTTGTCTGAGTGCCACCGGGCCGCATGCGTTCTCCTCCAACAAAAACACGCCGCTCGGGAGCGGCGCATTCATTCGAATCCATATTTGAGTGTATCAGCGAACCAAAAAGGTTGCGCAACGAATGGACAAATTAAGGATGCGAGCGGAAGCATCCATGCGATAAGCGGATACGAAGCATCTTTGTTGCACAACAAACTCACAGTCGCACGGGGAAATTATGACTACCCCGTGCGTCGCGAGGAAAACATACGGCAGGAGCAGGCTCGCCACCTAAATCGCGCGGCGGGCCTCGATGGCGCGGCCAAGCGTAAGCTCGTCGGCATACTCCAAGTCGCCGCCCACGGGAAGGCCGCTTGCCAGACGCGACACCTCGACGCCCAACGGCTTGATGGTACGGGCCAGATAGCTCGCCGTGGTCTCGCCCTCAATATTGGGGTTGGTGGCGATGATGACCTCGTGGATGTCCTCGTGGCCCAAGCGTGCCAGCAGCTCTCGAATGTGCAGCTGCTCGGGGCCAATCTTGTCCATGGGACTGATCACGCCGCCCAATACGTGGTAGAGGCCGTGGTAGCTGCCCGTGCGCTCGATCGCCTGGACATCGCGCGGCTCGCCCACCACGCAAATGCGAGTGGTATCGCGCATCGGGTCCTGGCAGATGGAGCACTCGTCGGCCGTGGCGTAGTTAAAGCAGCGGCTGCAAAAGTGGACCTCCTGCTTGACCTCCAGGATGGCCTCGGCCAGGCGGCGCGCCTCCTCGGCGTCGGCCTCCAACAGGTAATAGGCGATGCGCTGGGCCGACTTGGGACCAATGCCCGGCAGACGGCCCAGCTCATCGAGCAGTTTTTGCAGACTGTGGTTGGCACTCATATATATGCGTGTCTTAGAACGGCATGCCCGGGATGTTGAGGCCGCCGGTGATGGCGCCCATCTGCTTGTTGGCGAGCTCGTTGACGCCGCGGACGGCCTCGTTGACGGCAGCCATGATCATATCCTGCAGCATATCGACGTCCTCGGGATCGAGCGCATCGGGATCGATGGTGAGGTTGACGAGCTCCATCTCGCCGTTAACGGTCACCTTGACCATGCCGCCGCCGGCAGAGGCGTCGACGGTCTGGGACTTGAGGTTCTCCTGCGCGGCGGCAAGCTGCTCCTGCATCTTGCGAGCCTGCTTCATCATCTGCTGCATGTTCATACCGGCCATGATGGCTCCTTTACGTGCGGCCGCACGCCGAGCTGCAAGGGCAGCCGGAGCACGGCGGGACTTTCAAACTCAAAAATCGTACCACGGCGCGCGGCGAGAGAGCGGGGCGGACGTGTTACCTCAGTCGATATACATGTCCTGGAGTGCAAGCCGCGCCCAAAGATTATGCAAAGTTGAATAATTCGCATCTGCATAATATTGAAAGCTAAATCTTGTAGAGCCGGAATCCGACATTTTCCGCGTACCACTAAATGGCTAAATGCCGAGCCACTACTCGAGGCGGCGCACATGGCGGCAGGGTATAATTTGATTGTCATAGATAGCAATTTGGAGGTGCCCCATGAATGCCCCCGACGCGCTCCAAAACATCCGCTCAAAACACCCCGTTGCATATGTGGTTCTCTATCTCTTTGTCGGCTGGGCATTGCTGGTTATCATCACCCATGCTATAGCCTTTGGAGCAGAACTGCTGATAGCCAGCTCGGACCAGCCCACCGTCAAATGGGAAGCGACCGATGAGTGCACCGATGGAACCCGAACCATTTACTACAACAGCCCGTCCCTCTACCAAGAGTTCAAGGTCAAGATAAAGGACTCCAAGATTGCCGATGCCGAACCAGGCGCTTTCTTGACAATCGGAGCAACCCTCGACGCCGAGCAAGTCGAGTACACGGACAGCTATGCGGCGTATCGTATCGACCTCAGCATCCTAGGCCGACCGTCGCGTACCTGCCTGCTCGAATGCGAGATACGCGGCACCACACTACACATGTCCGAAATACAGATGCGCCCGGACAAAGAGACCTCTTCTTGAGCAGCATACCCGCCCGCACGGTTACTCCACCGGTTTGAAGATGGTGGCCTGACCGAAGACGCTGCGGATGAGGTCTTTGGCCTCGTCCTCGGTCTGCGGGATGCTCGGGGCTGCGCCCTGGTGGCCGAAGGGGCTGCCGGCACCGGGGTTGGACTCCCAGGGAGCCGCAGGGGCGTCGTCGCTTGCGGGGGCCGCGGATGCCGCCGCAGCGGGCTTGGGCGCGGACGCCGCACCCGGCACGTCGAACGGGGGCAGATCGTCCCCGCTCGCATCGCCAGTGAAGCCGCCGACCATGGCGTCGTCGTAGGGCACCTGCTCGAATTCCCACGGCGCGGCAGGCTGGGCCTTGGGGGCGGACGCGCGCTCGGGCGCTCGGGGCGCGGGCTCGGTCGGGAGCTTACCCGTAGCAGGAGCGCCGGCGGGGTTGTCGGAGCGTAGCCAGGGGGCTTTGCCCAGGTCAGACGACTTGGGCGCAGGCGCGGCAGCGGACTTGGGCGCGGGGATCGGAGCAGCCGGTTTGGGCGCAGCGGGTTCAGGCGCCGACGGGGTCGGTGCCGCTACCGGCGCCGCTTTTGGCTGCGTCGCGCTGGCGCTCGAGGATGCAGGGGGCACCGAGGACACGGGTTGCGGGTCCGCAGATGCCGCAGCCCGTGCAGATGGAGAATGCTCCTCATGTTGAGGAGCCGGCGTGCCACCCCCATCCAGGACATAGTCGACGGCACGACGACCGAAGACCGCGCAGACCGTCGGCAGGACCACCGACTGCGTATCGGCGCGACCGAGCATCTTAATGGCAAAAGTCGAACCCGCGGGGAACGAGACCGTGAGCTTGGAGCCGTCGTCGGCCGTGGCGCGGGCGTTGAGCAAAAGCCCTGCGTAGGAAGCCTGACGCGCCTTGACACGCTCGACAACCTCGGCCCATTTGCGCTGCAGCTCTCCGGCATCCTCGACCGCGGGCGTCTCGGCGGCACCGGCGGCGGCAACCTGGGCGGCGTTGTTGGACTGGGGCTTAGGTGCCGGAGCGGTGGCAGGCGCGGGGGCCGCAACGGGCTGAGGCGCAGGCGCTGCAGGCTTGGAGGCTGACACGGACGCAGAACGGGGCGCAGGCTGGGCAGTCGGAACAGCAGCTCCGCGGTCCCAAGGCATGCCACCCTGGCGCGCGGACGTAGCAGCAGGGGCAGCGGATGCCGCCGGAGCGGCAGCACGGGCGCCCGAAATGAGCGTCGGCTGTTGGGCAGCAGCGGGTACGGATGCTGCAGGCGCGGCGGCCTGAGCAGCAGCCACGCTCGCCGGCACGGCGCCGTTGGCAACCATGGCCTCCAGACGTGCCACGCGCTCGGCCAATGCCTCAATCGTTAAATCAGCCTCGGGACGCGCCAGACGCGTGCAGGCAATCTCGAGCACCAGGCGCACGTCGCTCGCGCCCCTTATCTCCAGTGCGGCATCGTCGAGCACTGTCAGCACACGAGCCAGGCGGTCGGCAGGATGCTCGCCAAAGGCAGCGGCCTCGGCAGCAAGCGCCTCGGCCTGCTCGGAGCCGCCCTCAAACAACTCGGCACGGGCACCGGCAACGCAGGCAACATACACGTCGCGCACGTGCGCCACCAGGTCGCGCGTCAGCTCCAGCAGATCGTTACCTTCCTCGACCTGCGCGCGAATAAGCCCATACAGCTCGGCAACATCGCGATCGGCAATGGCGCGGGAAAACTCGCCCAAAATCTGGTCCGAAACCTCACCTAAAAGCGAGCGGGCGTCGTCCGCATGCACAGAACCGTTGCCAAAGACGCTCAGCTGCTCCAGCGTGGACAACGCGTCGCGCATGCCGCCCTTGGCATGGCGCGCCACGATAGCCAGCGCCTCATCGTCGTAATCGAAGCCCTCCTGCTCGCACACGTATGCCAGGCGACGCTCGATATCCTCGTTGCCGATGCGGTGGAAATCGAAGCGCTGGCAGCGTGAGAGAATGGTCTCCAGAATCTTTTGCGGGTCGGTGGTGCACAGCACAAAGATCACGTGTGCCGGCGGCTCCTCGAGCGTCTTGAGCAGCGCGTTAAACGCCGCCGTTGTGAGCATGTGGACCTCGTCGATGATATAAATCTTGTACTTGCCGCGCACCGGGGCAAAGTTGACGGAGTTGATGATTTCCTCGCGCACATTGTCCACGCCCGTGCGGGAGGCGGCATCGAGCTCGTAGACATCGGGGTGGTTACCCTCGGCAATGAGCTCGCACTCCTCGCAAGTACCGTCGGGCATGCAGCCGCTTGCACCCTCGGCGCGCGCCGCCTCCGCATTGCGGCACAGCAGCGCCTTGGCCAGGATGCGCGCCATGGTGGTCTTGCCCGTGCCGCGCGGTCCGCAGAACAGGTAGGCGTGGGACAGGCGCCCCTCGGTGATGGCGTGCTCGAGCGTCGAGACGATATGCTGCTGGCCCACCACGGAGTCGAAGGTGAGCGGGCGATACTTTCGGTACAACGATTCCATGGGTGCTCCCCCGGGTATACTGAGTCTTGTTGCCGCGGCGGCCATGCGGTCGCACGGCATACTGCATTCCATAATACCCGTACGGCGAGCCCGCCGCGATAGGAGTCCAAAGAGCATGGCAGACGCAGAGAGCAACCTCGTCCCCTCCGAAGCAGCCGACCAGGTCGAGGTCGCGCTCGAGGAGCAGGCCGCAGCCGACGACGGCATCCTGTACCTCAACGAGTACCAGTACGAAAACGACCTGGTCACCGACTTCGCCCGCCTGGTCGCCTCGCCCAGGCGTCGCGGCTCGCTGTATGTCGCCGCGGCAATTGCCGCGCTCATCGGCATCGGCATGCTGGTAGCCGGCGGCAACTGGATCAAGTTTGGCGTCGTCCTGATCGTGTTCGGCGCCTTTTTGGCCTGGTGGAGCAAAAACCTGCACCACACCCTCGCCCGCGACTTTATCGACGCCGTTGAGGCCGACGAGTCCATGGGTGGCCGCTATCGCCGCGTCGCCGCCAACGAGGACGGCCTGATGGTATGGGGCAAGAGCGGCAAGTCGCAGTTCTTCCCGTTTGAAAAGCTCGACCACGTGCTCGACGGCGAGCGCATCTTTGTGGCCATGTTCGCCGACCAGGGCGTGACGATCCCTAAGGACACCTTTGTCCGCGGCGATGCCGAGCAGTTCGGTCCCTTCCTTAAGGCGCGCATCAACAAAAAACTCCGCATCGAGACCAAGAAGAAGAAAATGAAGGCCGAGAAGGCCGCCGCCGAGGCCAAGCAGGGCGACAAGCCCCAGGAGGCCAAGGGCAAGCAGCGCAAGCAGAAGAAGAACAAGAAGAATCGCTAGGCCGGACGCAGGGTCCAGACCCCAGACGGAGCTTAAATTGAATGTCGCCCATCTGCGCGTGCTACACTAGCAGCATCTATGCCACCGCGAACGGCTCGGCTCCGCGCCCGCCGCTCGCAAACGAACTTTAAACGCACGAGGGTTGGCCATGCCGCTTTTCTCGCAACATACCGCCCGGTTCTCGCCGGACGTTCCTTTGGAGGGCACCAGCTCTCGCGAGCTGCTCAAGCGGTACCAGCCGCTCGAGACACTTGCGACCGGCGGTTTTGGCTCCATCGAGATCTGCCGCGACACGCACCTGCGCCGCCGCGTCGCCATTAAGCGTATCCCCCTTATCAACGGTGCCGGCATGCCCGCCAGCGACATCATGGATGTCCTGCGCGAGGCGCACACCGCCGCCATGCTTCAACATCCCAATATCGTGCAGGTCATCGACTTTACGCACGACACAGCCTATGCCTACCTGGTTATGGAATATGTCGATGGCATGTCGCTGGCCGAATTTTTGCATCGCGTGGACGGCCACTCACTTACCTTTGACGAGGCCGCGGCCATTGCCGATGCCCTGGGCCAGGCGCTCACCTTCGCCCATAGTAATGGCGTACTCCACCTGGACATTAAGCCCGCCAACGTGCTCATCGACCACTCGGGCAATGTAAAGCTCACCGACTTTGGCATGGCGCGGCTGTCGTCCGCCGGTGGCTTTGGCGGCTCGCGCGGCGGCACCATCGGCTACATGCCGCCCGAGCAGCTCGATATCGAGACCGGCACGGTCGACGAGCGCGCCGATGTCTTTGCCCTCGCCTGTGTGATCTACGAGGGCCTGTGCGGCAGCGCTCCCTTTATGGCGGCCACGCCCGCCGACTCGCTCGGCCGCATCATCGGCGGCGCCACCTATCCCAGCGAGCTGATACCACACTTTCCCCCGGGAGCCGAGAGCGCGCGCATGAGCGCGCTCGCCCCCCTGCCGCAGGACCGCCCCAACAGCATCGAGGCATTTTGCGACCAGCTCCTTGCCGGTCTGGGCAGTGTGCGCGAGGGCCGCCGCAGCTTGGAGCAAATGGTTGGCGAGCTTTCGGATGACGAGCAGGAACTCGACGATATCGAGCCGTCGCACTACGAGGACGACGCCATCGAGGTCGACCCCGCACTCGGCTGGGCAGGCACGCGCTGGAGCCATGCGCGCGACTACACCATGCGCATTATCTCGGCGCTAACGTGCGGCACCTTTAGCTTTTTGCTGATGCAAACGGCCGGGGTCGCGGCGCTTCCCGGCCTGGTCATTGCGGCTATCGCAATCGGAGCGGCGGCTGGCCTGGCCCCCCAGATCGGCTCGGCCATCTCGGCTGTGGGCTTTTTGGTGCTCATGGCCAACGCCACCATGCAGGCACGGGGCATCCTGTCGATGTTGCCCGTCGCGGTGATCTTTGCCGCCGCCATGTCCGGTTGGTGGATTGCCTGGGGTCGCACCGAGGCTGCCGCGAGCGCCACGCTCACCTGCGCACTCGCGCTTGGCTGTCTGACCGGCAATACCTTCCTGGCAGCTGGGGTCGCCGCCGGCGTCGCGTCATTTTGGCTCGGCCCGGCAAGCGCCGCCGCGGCAACGGGCATGGGCGCGCTTTTTGCCCGCCTGGCGACAGTCGCGCTTTCAGCCGGAGGCGTGCTGGGGCTCGGTAACGTTGCCGCAGCGCTGGGAGACCCGCTCCTTTGGGCTGCCTTTGGGCTGGCCGCGGCAACTGCCGCAGCGTCATCCGCGCTGCTCAATGCCCATGCCAAGCGTGCCAATCAGGGCTCAAACCTTGCCGCAATCGCCGCAATCGCTGTCACCGGCATCGGCTGCGCAGCGGCGTCCTGTCTTGCACACCATATGGAAATTGCCAGCCTTGCAGCCGCGGTCATCGCCAAGGCGGCGGTTGCGGGAATCCTATCCTCTATAATCGTTGGGATATGCCTATATTTGCTCGGATACCAAAGAACCTATACGGAGAGTGATCTTTCGTGAACTTCCTGAACATCTTCGAGGACCACGTGGCCGGCATCTTCGGTGCCACCCGTGCCCCGTTCTCCTTTAAGAAGCTTGCCAAGCAGGCCGCTCGCGACATGGAGGATCAGACTCTGGTGATCAACGGCGTCAACACGGCGCCGGCACTCTATACCATCCTTATCGCCGCCGACGACGATCCCATGCTCGCCCCGTTCTACCCCGAGCTTTCGCGCGAGGTCCGCGAGTTTGTGAAGGCGCAGGCCGAAAAGCGCCGCTATGTCTTTGTCGGCGAGCCCCTCGTGCGCTTTATGATCGATCCACAGCTGCGCGCCGGCAAGTTCTCGGTCTTTGCCGAGAACGTCGATGCCCCCACGCTCGGCCGCCTGTACGAAGAAGAGCGCGCCTATCAGAACGGCCTGGGCCAGAACAACTCCGCGGCAAGCCGTGCCGCCAGCGCCCCGCGCGCCGGCCAGCAGCAGTTTGCCGCCCCGCAGCAGCAGCGCCCCGCCGCCATGCCCCAGCAGCAGCCGACGCCTCGCGCCGCCGCTCCCGCCCCGCTTGCCGTGGCAGACCC
>WGSL01000048.1 GCA_014871665.1 Collinsella sp.
CTTCCCACTCCAAAAGCCTCCCATTTCTCATGTCCAAGAAATGGGAGGCAGTTCAAGTGCGCAGCGGGGGCTCTTTCATGTCCGAGGACGCGCCGGAAAGGAAGGTGCCCTCGGGCCGGACATATCCGTAAGACAGATTACGCGACGGTGTAAACCCAGTTGTGCTTATCCTCGACAGCACCAGACTGGATACCAGTCAGGGTCTCGCGGAGCTTCTTCATCACAGGCCCGATCTCGGTGTAGCCAGCCGGGAAGGTCACGGTCTCGTCGGCGCCGTAAACCTTGTTGTCGATCTCGCCAACCGGGGAGATGACGGCAGCGGTGCCGCACAGGCCGCACTCCACAAAGGTGCCGGCCTTGACCTCGGCCCATTCGACGGGGCGCTGATCGACGGTCATACCCAGGTCCCGAGCAACCTGAACGAGCGAACGACGGGTGATGGAAGGCAGGATGGAGTCGGTGTGCGACTGCGGAACGACGAGCGTACCGTCCTCCTTCACGAACAGGACGTTGGCGCCGCCGGTCTCCTCGACATAGGTGCGGGACTCGGAGTCGAGATACAGGTTCTCGGCATAGCCCTCGCGATGGGCCTCCATCGTGGGCTTGAGGGACATGGCGTAGTTCAGGCCGGCCTTGATATTGCCGGTGCCGTGCGGTGCGGCACGGTCGTACTCGGAAACGCGCAGCTTAACGGGCTTAAGGCCACCCTTAAAGTACGGACCGACCGGGGTCACGAGAATGCGGAACGTGTACTCAGGAGCGGGAGCCACGCCAATCACGTCACCGGAGCCGATCATAAACGGACGCACGTACAGGGTCGCGCCGGAGCCGAAGGGCGGAACCCAGGCGGCGTTGGCAGAAACGACCTGCTTGACGGCCTCAACGAACTTGTCCTTGGGGAACGGGGGCATCTCGAGGCGCTGGGCAGAGTTATACATACGCTCAGCGTTCATGTCGGGACGGAAGCAGACGATGCTGCCGTCCTCGGCGGTGTAGGCCTTCAGGCCCTCAAAGACCTCCTGGCAGTAATGGAAGATACCGCCGCACTCGGAGACATGCAGGGTGTGGTCGGTGGTCAGGCCGCCCTCGTCCCACTCGCCATCCTTCCAATGAGCCTCGTAGCTGTAATCGGTCTTCATGTAGCCAAAGCCGAGGCTACCCCAATCGATATCCTTCTTCTCGACAGTCATATGTCGCTCCTTACATACACAGTTGCATACTCGCGAACCCGCACGCAAGGACCGAGGCCGACCGCGTCGCAACGTCGCACGCCCGGAGCGTAGAGCCGGACGGGACACGCGAGCAGCATCAAAGCCGATGGCACGTCGATTCGCATGCACGAGATTGTACTCCCCGCACGCGTCTGATAAAACGCTTTTCTTTAACTAAGTAAAGTATTTTCATTTGACCGAAGCAAAAAGGCCCGCCACCGTAAGCGGTGACGGGCCTCAACTGTACGGTCTGCGCGCTGGCTCGAGCTAGGCGTTCTATTTACCCAGCTTGGCCTTAACCAGACCGACCACGGTCGGGATGATCGACACGGCAACGATGCCGATAATCAGCAGCTCAAAGTGCTCCTGCACAAAGGGAATGCCGCCAAAGAAGTAGCCCAGCAGCGTAAAGACCGTCGACCAGGTAATGCCGCCCAGCACGTTAAAGACGACAAAGTTGCGCCAGTGCATGCCGCCCATGCCAGCGATAAAGGGCACAAAGGTGCGGATAAACGGGAAGAAGCGACCCAGGAAGATGGCCAGGTGACCCCACTTGTCCAAGAAGTCCTCGGACTTTTTGATGCGCTCGGGCGTCATGGCCTTGACCTTGCCCGAAGCGATGATCTTGCGGCCAAAGAAGTGACCGATCATAAAGTTGCACTGATCGCCCAAAATGGCAGCGGCCCATGCGGTGGCCAGAAGCGCCACGATGTTAAAGCCGCCGTTGTGGGCAAAGAAACCCGAAGCAAACAGCAGCGAATCGCCGGGGAGGAACGGGAAGAACACCACGCCCGTCTCGATAAAGATAATCAGGAACACGCAGCCGTAGGCCATAAGCGGGCCGGCGGCGATCCAGCTGGCGATCGCGGTGCGCGGATCCTTAAGCAGCTCGGCGATAAAATTGATGAAACCCATGAAGTAAAACCTCTCAGTTGCGGGCGCGGACACGTCCAAGTTGACCAGTATACGGTTGCGGCGTCCCCTCGTGCGCAACCCCACAAAAGCATGACTCCATTACCAGCAAGTTTGCATAACTGACACCTGTCGCGCAATGCCGCCAAGATTGTCCTTCCTAATCCCTAGCGAATCGCTATACTTTATTGAATCGCATTGCCATGGCGCTAAGGGAGGGCGGCCGGTGAGCTTTATCAATACCATTCGCGAGGACATCAAGACCGTCCAAGCGCAGGACCCCGCCGCGCAAAACGGTCTGGTCATCTTCCTTTCCTATCCTGGCCTGCACGCCAAGTGGAACCACGTGCCCGAGCACTGGCTCTGGGAGCATGGCCATCGCTCGCTCGCCCGTGTGCTCTCGCAAATCACCCGCCACATCACCGGCGTCGAGATTCACCCTGCCGCGCAGATCGGCAAGCACTTCTTTATCGACCACGCCATGGGCGTCGTCATCGGCGAGACCACCATTGTGGGCGACAACTGCGTGCTCTATCAGGGCGTCACGCTCGGCGGCACCGGCAACGAGACCGGCAAACGTCACCCCACCCTGGGCAACAATGTCACGGTGGGCACGGGCGCCAAGGTGCTCGGCAACATCCGCATCGGCAACAACGTCAAGATCGGCGGCAACTCGGTCGTCGTCAAAGACGTGCCCGACAACTGCACCGTCGTGGGCGTGCCGGGACGCATCATCAAGCGCAACGGCTGCCGTGTGTTCGAGGAGAGTTTCGACGCCAAGCAGCATCGCGAGTACATGCCCGATGACGCCGCCGAGCAGAGTGCCCTCAACCGCCAAGGCATCACCGAGAATGCCCGCCGCGTCAAAGAACTCGAGCGAGAAGTGGCCGAGCTCAAGGCCCTCGTCGCCAAGCTCGTAGACGAACGCTAGGAACGCAAGCGGCACAAAACGGCATCGGCATCAACGCAAGAAGGCGCGCCAGGGAATTCATCCCCGGCGCGCCTTTCTTTTTGATGTGACATGAAGGACTGTCCCTTTGTCACATTATGCGAACTGACTCAGATAGAGGTCGGCGTAGGCACCCTCGGCAGCCAGCAGCTCCTTATGCGTACCCTGCTCGATGATATTGCCGTGGTCCATGACCAAGATCAGGTCGGCATCGACGATCGTCGACAGACGGTGCGCGATCACAAAGCTCGTGCGTCCGCGCATAAGCGCGTCCATGGCACGGCCGATGGCAAGCTCGGTACGTGTGTCCACGCTCGAGGTCGCCTCGTCCAGGATGAGGATCGCCGGGTTGTTGAGCAGCACGCGTGCGATGGTCAACAGCTGGCGCTGGCCCTGGCTAATGCTCTCGGCATCGTTGGCCACGCGCGTGTCGTAGCCCTGCGGCATGGTGCGCACAAAGAAGTCGACCTGCGCGGCACGAGCGGCGGCCACAATTTCGTCGCGCGTTGCCTCGGGGCAGCCGTAGGCGATGTTTTCGGCAATCGTGCCGTCGAACAGCCAGGCGTCCTGCAGCACCATGCCAAACTGCTGCCGTAGCTCGCCGCGGTCCATGCGGCTCGTATCCACGCCGTCGAGCGTAATACGCCCGCCGTCAATCTCGTAGAAGCGCATGAGCAGGTTGATGAGCGTCGTCTTGCCTGCGCCCGTGGTTCCCACCACGGCAATCTTCTGGCCCGGCTCGGCGGTAAACGACACGTCGCGCATAAGCGGCTTGTCGGGCGAATAACCAAAGCGCACATGCTCAAAGGAGACGCGGCCCTCCACGCGACCCGGCAGCTTGGCGGCCTTGTCCGGCAGCGGATCGGCCTCCATCTCGGGCTCATCGAGCAGGTCGAACACGCGCTCTGCACTCGCCAGCGCGCTCTGCAGCGAGTTGAAGGTAAACGACAACTGCGTCATGGGCTCGGACGCCTCGTAGATAAACTGGAAGAACGCCTGGAACACGCCGACGGTCATGTGACCGGCAACCAGCATGCTGCAGCCCACAAGCGCAATAACGATCTGCGCCAAACGGCCGATAAAGCGCACTGCGGGGCCGACAGCATTGATCATAAAGTCGGCCTTGGTGCTCACACGAGCCAGTTCCTTCGAAGCCTCGTGCACCTCAGCGGAGCTCTGACGTTCGCGGTTAAACGCGCGGATCACCAGACGGCCCGAATAGCCTTCCTCGACCGCACTCGTAATCTTGGACACCCACTCCTGGCGCTCGCCCGTCACATCGTGTGTGCGGCGTGAGACGACCTTCGTCACCAACAGCGACAGTGCCGTAAAGAACAGAAAGACGAGCGTAAGCTGCACGCTGAACACGAACATCACGCTCACAGCACCAACAACCGTGCCGATCGACACGAGCAGCTGCAGCAATCCGCGCTGCATGCTCTCGGACATCTTGTCCAGGTCGTTGGTCGCGCGGCTGACGACCTCGCCGGGACGATGCGCGTCAAAATAGGCGAGCGGCAGACGGTTGAGCTTTTGCGCGATGCGGTTGCGCAGGCACAGATTGAGGCGTTCGGCCACGCTCGACATCAAAAAGCTCTGGAGCGCGTAGAACGAAGCGGCGGCCGTCCAAATCAAAAAGTAGATGAAGATAGTCCTGCCGCAGTTCTCCCAGGTGATGCTGAAGGTGGCGTTGTTGACAAACGCTACCTGAATGTGGCCCCACAGCTCATCGATCACGCGGGCGCTATATGCCGGCGCGGCAGTGTTAAAGATGACATAGAACACAATGCTCGCGAACACGATATAGAAGCGCCAATGGTCGCCGGCAGCCTCACTCCACAGGCGGCGCACCGTCGCCCAGGTATCCCGAGGCGTCTCGTCCTCGTCTTCGTCGTCCACGTCGCGCATACGCTCTGCCTCGGCGCGGGCGCGCTCGTCCTCGGCACGTTCGTTTTCCTCGTAGAGCGCTTGGCGGCGAGCCTCGCGCTTGGCGGCGTCATCCAGCTCGGTCGACGCGGCAGCCGTTTCCTCGACCAGTCCCGCGGCAGCGGCGTCATCAACGCCGCCCTGCTTCTTGAGCTCCCCGGTCATGCTACTCACCTCCCTTCATTTGCGATTCCGCGATGGCGCGGTACACCTCGCAGGTTTCCATAAGCTCGCCATGCGTGCCCAAGCCCACGACCTCGCCGTCCTTGAGCACAACGATCTGGTCGGCATGCAAAATAGTCGAGATGCGCTGCGCGATGATGAGCACCGCGGCGTCGCGCGTCTCGTCCTGCAGCGCATGGCGCAGGGCCGCATCGGTCTTAAAGTCCAGGGCCGAAAAACTATCGTCGAAGATATACAGGTCGGCGCGCTTCATGAGCGCGCGAGCAATGGCCAGGCGCTGGCGCTGGCCGCCCGAAAAGTTCGTACCGCCCTGGGCAACCGGGGTATCGAGCCCCTGCGGTTGGTCGAGTACAAAGGTGCTCTGGGCAACCTCAAGCGCGTGAAGCATGCCGCCCTCGGTCGCGCCTTCGTTACCAAAGCGAAGGTTGCTCGCCACCGTGCCCGAGAACAGCCACGCCTTCTGCGGCACATAGGCAATGCGTCCGCGGATTTCATCTTGCGTAAGCTCGCGCAGGTCCACACCATTCAGGCGAATGGAGCCCTTGGTGGCATCGTGGAAGCGCAGCAGAAGCTTTGCCACCGTCGATTTGCCCGAGCCTGTCGAGCCAACGATCGCAGTCGTCTGACCGCGACGGCAGGCAAAGCTCAGGTCGCACAGGGTGTCCTCGTCGGCATCGTCAAAGCGAAA
This sequence comes from Collinsella sp., assembly GCA_014871665.1. Taxonomy (GTDB): domain Bacteria; phylum Actinomycetota; class Coriobacteriia; order Coriobacteriales; family Coriobacteriaceae; genus Collinsella. Next base: position 5,870 of record WGSL01000048.1, read on the forward strand.
CGACATGTGGTCGAACACAGCCACCGCATCGGCTTCGTCTTGGGGCTCGCGCGCCCCGTCATCCAGCGTGCGCTCGCCATCGACGATGCTCGGCTCAATCTCCAACACCTGCTGCGCACGGTTCAGGCACGCGGCAGCACGCGGAAGCGTCAGCACCACCATCTGGGCCATCATCACAAAGAACAGGATCAGAATTGCATACTCCAGCACCGCCGAGATACTCGCAATCTGCATGGCGTGGGCGCCTACGCGGTTGCCGCCCACCCACAGCACCGCCACCTCGGCGATGTTCATCAAAAAGAAGCTTGAGCTGTCGAGGCCCACAAACAGGTGGTTGACTTTGATGGCGTTGGCGGCGTATTCGCTAAACACCTCGTCCAGACGCCGTTCCTCGTGGCGCTCCTTGTTAAACGCACGGATGACGCGCACGCCCACAATATTCTCGCGCAGCACCACGTTCATGCGGTCGATAAAGCCCTGTAGGCGCATAAAAATCGGCGCCGCGTTGGCAACCGTAAAGACCGCCGCCACCAGCACAATCGCAACGACTACGCCCAGAAGCGTGCCCATGGCGGGATCGATAAACCAGGCGAAGATGATGCCCGCCACAGCCAAAAACGGCACGGGCAGCACCAGCTGAATCGTCTGCAGAATCGCCTGCTGAATCACGTTGATGTCGTTGAGCGAGCGCGTGATCATCGATCCGGTGCCAAAGCGCTCAAAATCGCTGGCCGCGAGCTCGAGCGATTTGTCGTACACGGCATTGCGGATATCGCAAGCCACGTTGGCGGCCAGGCGCGCCGAAAGATAGCAGCCCAGCACCGTGCCGCCGCTAGCCATGCTGGTCGCGATAAACATGTATAGGCCGTTGCGTAAAATGTAGTCGATATCGCCCGTGGTAATACCGGTGTTGACCATGTTCGCCAGCATCGTGGGAACCAGCAGCGTACCGACGTTATCCACCAGCAGCACCAGCAGCGTCACTGCGACAAGCCCTCGATAGGGCTTCAAAAACCTCATTAACAGTCGCACGACTCCCCCTCACCTTGATTCTCGGCTTGGCTCTCGGCAGCGATATGCTGCTTAAAGGCATCGCACTCATCGCCGAGCACCTGAGAGAATTTGCCGATCAAGCGCATAATCTCGCGCTGCTCACATGGCTCAAGCGCGCCAAAGGCTCGCTGCTCGGCCTTGAGTGCCGGCAGCGCATAACGCTCGGCAAATCGCCTGCCCTCTTCGGTCAGGCTCACAACCTTGTTCTTACGACTGCCTTCGGCAAACCCCAACGTTGCGAAGCCCCGCGCCGTCAAGGTTTTAATTGCCGAGTTGATGGTCTGCTTGCTGTAGAACCATTCGCTTGTCAGACGGCTTACGGCAATACTGCCGCCCGCCGTGCTAGTGTCGACGAGCATCCAGTAGGCGCAGTCCGAAAGGCCGCAGGCGCGCGAGAACTCCGAATAGATATGGTCGAGTCCATTGAGCAACCGATCGAAGTCGGCCAGCGTAACCGCACTATTCATCTATCCCACCATTCAATTGTCCGATTTTTGACCAATTATGTGTCTCTAGATTAGTCCGAGTTTTGACTATCGTCAACAGGCTCTCCGCAAATGCGTGCATTTTTATGGCCTATCGGCAGAAAAAGACCGCCGGCGCGGGGGCGGCGCCAGCGGTCACGTGAAAATCGGGTTTTATTGCCTGTTAAGCGGCGACGGCCTCATAGACCGTAGCGCCCGAGAAGCTGTCATGCAGGCTCTTGCCGGCAATCCACGGCAGCTCGACGACCTCGCAGACCGTGTTGACCAACTCAGAACAGTCAGTAAAGTGGCCCTTGTCGTTGAGGGCCTCGCAATCCTGAACACGCCAATAGCCATCGGTGTGCGTGATGTAGTACTCGTGATCGTTGATCGACACGAAAGCGCGCGTCTTGGAACGCAGCAGCTTCAGAAATCCTTCGAAATCGGTCTCGACGACATCTCCAGCCTGGAACATGATGTTACCTCCTGGCCCGGCGCCACCACGGCGCATTGATAAACGTTGGTACTCCTTTAGTAAAACCTTTATCAGAGGTTATGCGTTCGTCATTTAGGCAAGTGGTAAAAAACCGCAGGGTAGACGGGATAAAACGTTTAACCATCCCATTTGTTTGTCACATTCTGAAGGTACTTTTATGCAAACCTACTTTCCCAATTGGAATCTATCCTTTTGGCCGGGCAATTGACCGTCTATCGTTTGAGCCCGACGGGTATGAACGGGGCATCTGCAACGCCACCGCAAGGAGACACCATGGAGACTATCGAAGCACTCATTCACCGCCGCAGCTGCCGCAACTACAGCGATCGTCCCGTCGAGGCCGAAAAGCTTGCACGTATTATCGAAGCCGGCCAATATGCACCGAGCGGCATGGGCCGCCAGCCGGTGACGTTTGTCGCCGTCACCGACCCCGCGACCGTCGAGCGTCTCTCGCAGCTCAACGCGCAAGTCATGGGCAGCAACAGCGACCCCTTCTATGGCGCCAAGACCGTTGTGGTGGTGCTGGTTGACCGCAGCGTGCCCACACATCTGGAAGACGGCTCGCTCGCCATGGGCAACCTGCTCAACGCTGCCTATGCGCTGGGCGTTGATTCGTGCTGGATTCATCGCGCCCACGAGGTTTTCAATTCGCCCGAGGGCCTGGAGCTACTGGCCAGTTGGGGTCTACCCGCCGACGGCAGCCTGCGCGGTGTCGGTCACTGCATTCTGGGCTATGCCGAGGACACGCTACCCGAGGCAAAGCCGCGCCGCGACAACGTGGTGTACGTAAAGTAATTAGTTCCGCCGTTCTACCGAACGGCGGACCCGCTGAAAGGCCCCGTCCCAAATTTGCTGCCCCACTCGCAACTTATCCCGCCGATGGAGTTGTTGCCGTTTCATTTGCCTGGGCCATTTCGGCGTCGTCGCCTTGCCTGTCTTCGTCCTTTTGCACATCGGCGATGGTGGAGGCCGCCGCAACGATACCGCGCTGGGGCGCGACGCTCGTCTGGGCCTGAGCGCCCTCGACAACTTCTGTACCTACATGCGCGAGCTCGGGCGATTTAAACATTGCGTCCAAGTTGGCGCCACCGCCGGCATATCCGAGCGCAGCGAGCGCGATGACGATCACTGCAACGGCGGCCACGATCGGCACGTAGCGATGCCAGCCGGCGGGATTGAGCCCGCTGCGGCGAGCCGCCCCGCGGCTGATGTAGCCGAGCGTTCCGTCGTGCTTGAGCTTTGAGCCCACCACGCGTTTGCGGCCCCACAGCGAGGACTCTGCCTGCATTGCCAAGCGGGCGCTTGCCGAAGGATAGCCGTATTTAGTGCGCTTGAACGAGCCATCAAACCCCGAGGCGTGTTTGCCCCACGTCACCGATGTTGTGCGTCGGTTGACCGGCGCGGCACTCCGCCTTCTGCGGCTCGGTTTTGAAGTCTCAGCCATATGCCCTCGCACGCCGTAACCAAATCGAAACAATAACGCTTTGGACTGTAGCACACGCGTCGCGTGCGGTCACGGGCGCCTCGCTCAACGGTCATCGTCCTTCAGCAAGCGCCACAGCGTTGTACGGCTTATGCCCAGCACCTCCGCCGCACGGGTTCGGTTGCCGTGGAGATGGTCTACAACCAGATGCGCGATATCTCGCTCGGTATCGGCCAGCGGTCGCAGGATATACAGGTCACTTTCAAGCGTCGGGGCGCCAAAGGTTGCGGTCTTAATCACGTCCTCTTGGGCGAGCACTTCCTCCGCCACAGCGCGGTCCACCGTGCCCGTCCCCACCAATATATACAGTCGTTCCGAGACCTCGCGGAGCTGCAGATAGTTGCGCGGCCAGCGGTAAGCATCGAGCGTCTTCGTCGCCGCGGCAGACAGCGTGGGCGCTGCCGTCCCAAATGCATCAGCGAGATATTCCAAATAGCGCGCGACCTTCGTCGACGCGGCTCCCTGCTCGGCGATTGCCGGCGCGACGCTCACCGCACAGGCGAAGCGCTCGGTCACAAAGGCGGCTTGATCACTTTCGCCGCCGCCCGGCATGTCATTCGCCGTCAGCACCACATGGCAGCGCGTCGCCAACGCGGTGTCGGTCATCGTGGAGACCAGCTCGCGGAGGCGCTGGGGGCCAACCGCGTTCCAGCCCTCAATGCAAAGGGTCAGCCCCGTTTGGAACAGCGGCGATTCGGAGCTTTTGAGCACATGGCGCCAACCGCGATCGGTGAGTTCATCGAGCGCGACGGAAACAAAGGGCTGATCGACAAAAGGGCCATCCAGATAGAGGCGCTTGGCAATCTCGACCTGACCCGCTCCCAGCTCGCCCTCGAGCATAAGGGGCACGCCGCGCGCATAGCTCTCGGTAACCGGTACAGCCACCGAGGCCGCCCCCTCAACGATGCCGTACGCGCTCGATTCATAGCGGACCTCAACTTCGTCGGCGTTGAGCCACTCGATGCCCGCATGCGCCGCGGCACCGCGCACCTCGCGGACCACAACGACCCAAAGCCTCCCGCCCTCTTTGTCGGTGGGGCGAACGGTCAGGCTCAGGCGCGCACCCTCACGCCCCATAACCAGACGCGCGCCGTCTCCTATACGGTCGAGACGCTCAGCGACAAAAGCCGCCACATCCCGCTCAAGCGCCGCGTCATTCATGGTCGAGATCGCGACGTCCCCACGCGCATCGATTGCCAATGCCGAGGCCCCGGCAGCAGCTAGGGCATCGGTCAAGATGTTCAGCTTGGCATTGCTATCCATGATTTGCCCCTGTCCGCGGCGACGTGCAACCGCCGACGGTCGCACGACCGAGCGTTTCAAAATTGAACGATATTGCTCACCAAACACTATAGGGCAGAAAGCGCCGTCCTGCGAGTATAGGTGTTGCCCCGCATCGCCATCCTGGCGGGGCGATAAGAGCTCTTCGGGACTTATAAACCTGCGGACAAGCCATACCCGCAAGAGCTCCTATCGCTCCACCGAAGGCTTGCGCTCACCGGCAGCCAGCACGCGAATAAGCTACTTCTCTACCAGATTCCCAGCACGTGCTGCATTCCCAAACTCATGCACGCAATGCCAATCCAGCAGCAAAAGCCCAACGCGATGGGCTTGCCGCCCTTTTTGACCAGCTCGACGATATCGGTATTAAAACCAATAGCCGCCATGGCCATCACAATAAAGAACTTCGACAGCTCCTTGATGGGCGCCGTGATGGACGCGGGAAGCTGAAGCACCGTGGTGATCACGCTCGCCAGCACAAAGAACAGCACAAACATGGGAAACGCACGTTTAAGCGAGAACGTGCTTTTGGCGTCACCGCCGGCCTTGCGTGCCAGATGCATCTGCCAGCATGCGAGGACCAGCGTGATGGGAATAATGGCCAGCGTCCTGGTGAGCTTGACCACTGTGGCGCTCTCGAGCACATTGGCGCCGGGATGCATGCTGTCCCAGGCGCTCGCCGCAGCCGTTACCGACGAGGTGTCGTTGATGGCGGTGCCGGCAAACAGGCCAAAGCCCTCGTTGGTCAGCCCGAGCATGCCGCCGAGCGTCGGAAACACGAGCGCCGCGATAACGTTAAACAGGAAGATGACCGAAATGGCCTGGGCAATCTCGCGATCGTCGGCATCGATGACGGGCGCGGTCGCAGCGATGGCCGAACCGCCGCAAATCGACGAACCCACACCCACAAGCGTCGCGATCTTACCCGGTACGTTCATGACGCGGCAGAGCACAAAGGCGATGACAAGCGAGGTCGAGATCGTCGCCACGATAATCGGCAGCGACTGGGCGCCCTTGGACAGAATCTGGGAGAGGTTCATGCCAAAGCCAAGCAGGATAACCGCGTACTGCAAGACTTTTTTGGACGTATAGGTGACGCCGGCGGCGAGCTGTTCGCGACGCTTCCTGGGAAAGACGAGCGCCAGGACCATGCCAAAGAGGATGGCAAATACCGGACCGCCGACCACCTCAATTTGTTTGCCGAGCAACGTCGCGGGAATGGCAATGATCAGGCAGAACAAGACGCCTTTCCAGCGCTCGCGAACGATATTTGCCAGTTGCATATGGGATTCCTTCTTTCTATTTCACGTTTGCGACGGCTTATGATACGGCAACATTGAGCGCAGCCTTGCGCAAACACAGACTAAGATGCCGCAATAGTTCTCAGGCAACAGCCGAATTGCCCACCGCGGAGAGCTGATTCGCGGCATAATTAACAACTGACATATGAGTTTGATAGAACAGTTGCGAGGCGCTATGGAAGAATCGATGCACGTCGGCGAGCAGGAAACGAGCCTACAGGACCAGTCCTACCACACCATTCGACGCAAAATCGTCTACCTGGACTACAAGCCGGGCGAAAAGCTGGGCGTCAAGCAACTTTGCGACGACCTAGATATGGGGCGCACCCCTGTGCGCGAGGCTTTGGTTCGTTTGGCGCAGGAAGGCCTGGTGCGCACCGTGCCCCAGAGCGGTACCTACGTCTCGCCCATCAACCTCACCCTTGCCGAGAGTGCCTGTTACATCCGCGAGCATCTGGAAAAGCAGGTGATTGTGGAGTGCTGTGCGCGCGCCACGTCGGCCGGCATCGAGCAGCTCGACCGCGCCATCGTGCTGCAGGAAAAGGCCATGGCCGAAGAGGATCGCATCGGCTTCTTTTTGAGCGACAACCTCATGCATCACATGATTTTTAGCATCGCATGTCGCAGCACCGTGTGGTCGTGGCTCGAAGAGACCAATGCCGACCTGGAGCGCTTCCGCTGGCTGCGCGCCGCCACGCAGGTTCTCGACAATCAGGACATCGTGAACGAGCACAAGCAGATTCGCCGCGCTATCGCCGGTCGCGACCCCATCGAAGCGAGCTTTTTGGTCAGCAAGCACCTGCATATGATGTTCCGCAACCAGACCGAGGTTCTGGACCAGTTCCCCGAGTACTTCGAGACCAGCAAGCTCCGCTAACCTGCCAAATAGGGACAGGTTCATTTTGGCAGGTTTTATCTGGGCAAATGAAACAAGGCCCGGCTCCGCTGCAACGGAGCCGGGCCTTGGTCGCCAGAATGGCGGAACCAACTACTCCACGGTAACGCTTTTCGCCAGGTTTCGAGGCTGATCGACGTCGCAGCCGCGCAGGATGGCGACCTCACGGGCGAGCAGCTGCAGCGGGACGCTCGCCGTGATGGGGCTGAACACGTCGCGGACGGCCGGCACGCGGATGATACAGTCGGCAATCTTGTTGATCTCCTCGTCACCCTCGGTGGCAACGACGATGACCTTGGCACCGCGCGCCTTGCACTCCATAAGGTTCGACACGGTCTTGTCGTAGGTGGCGCTCTTGGTGGCCACGGCGATGACGGGGAAGCCCGGATCGATCAGCGCGATGGGGCCGTGCTTCATCTCGCCGGCAGCATACGCCTCGGCGTGCAGGTAGCTGACCTCCTTGAGCTTGAGTGCGCCCTCGTAGGAGATGGCAGCGCCCATACCGCGGCCCACGAACAGCGCCGACTGCGCGTCCTTGCACAGCAGGGCGGCTTCGTGCACGGCCTCGGTCTGCGTGTCCAAAATCCACTGGATCTGCTCGGCCGTATCGGAAAGCTCGCGGAACATCATGCGCGTCTGCTTGGTGGTCAGACGGTACTTGACCTGCGCCAGCAGCAGAGCCAGCAGCGTCAGGCTCACAACCTGACCGATGAAGCTCTTGGTCGAGGCGACCGCGATCTCCTTGTTGGCCTTGGTGTAGATGACGCCGTCGCTCTCGCGCGCCACAGGGCTGCCCACCACGTTGGTGATGCCAAAGACCTTGGCGCCCTTGATGCGCGCGTCGCGAATGGCGGCAAGGGTATCGGCCGTCTCGCCCGACTGGGACACGGCAACGACGAGCGTCGTCGGCGTGATGATGGGGTTGCGATAGCGGAACTCGCTTGCAGCCTCAACCTCGGTGGGAATGCGAGCCCAGCCCTCAATAAGGTTCTTTGCGATGAGGCCGGCGTGATAGCTGGTGCCGCAGGCGATCACGTAGACACGGTCGATGTCGTTGAGCTCCTCGAGGGACAGGCCCAGCTCGTCGATATCGAGCTCGCCGGCGGGGGTCATGCGGCCAACCAGTGTGTCGCGCACGACACGCGGCTGCTCGTGGATCTCCTTGAGCATAAAGTCGGGATAGCCGCCCTTTTCGGCCATGTCCAGATCCCAATCGATGTGGGTGACCTTGGGGTCGATGACATTGCCGGCCTCGTCGGTGTACTCGACGCCCGCAGGCGTAAGCTTGGCAAACTGACCGTCCTCGAGCACCACGACATCGCGGGTGGCATCGATAAGCGCGATGACGTCGGAGGCAACGTAGGAACCGGTCTCGCCCACGCCGACCACGATCGGGGAGTCCTTGCGGGCAACGGCGATCACGCCAGGCTCGTCGGCGCACACGGCGGCCAAGCCATAGGCGCCTACCACGTGGGTGCAAGCCTCGCGCACGGAGGCCATCAGGTCGTGCGTCTCGGCATAGGCCTCTTCGATCAGATGCGCGAAGACCTCCGTATCGGTCTCGCTCTTAAAGTGATGGCCGCGGCCCTCCAGCTCCTCGCGCAGTTCGGCGAAGTTCTCGATAATGCCGTTGTGGACGATGGCGATGCGACCGTCGCAGCTGGTGTGGGGATGAGCGTTAACGACGGAAGGCTTGCCGTGAGTGGCCCAACGGGTGTGACCGATACCGCAGGTTGCGTCGCTATCGATATTGGAAAGCTCGCTCTCCAGACCCGCGACCTTACCCACGCGGCGGATAACGTCGAGATGCGCCGCGGCGCCCTCGCCCACCTCGAGCGCGACGCCCGAGGAGTCATAGCCGCGATACTCCATGCGCTTAAGGCCTGTGACCAGGATGCTCTTTGCAATATCAGAGCCGGTGTAGCCGACAATTCCGCACATAGGATAAATCCCTTCGTTCGCGTGACTGCAAGACGTCCACGCACGGGAGGCGCTGAGACGTATAACGTTCGAGTATTGTACTCACGCAAGCGCAAGCTGATATACCAGAAGTGGTATCTCAACTTAGATACCACTCGATGCACACATGCCCAAACCACCACAATGGGGACAGGCACCTTTGTGGTGGTTTGAACCGAGGCGGCGCTCTGTCCCGGCGAAAGATCTCGATCTGTAACATCTGGGGCTCCGGAAGCCGGCTTGGTGTTACAGATCGAGACATTACGGTTCGGCCCCAGCACTATGTCTCGATCTGTAACAGGTAGAGCCGGTTTTGCCGTCCAGATGTTACAGATCGAGACAATTGAAGGTCCGGGCAGCTCAAACCACCACAAAGGCGCCTGTCCCCTTCGTGGCGGTCGCGCTGGCAACGGCGTTTGCCCAGATAAAACCCGCCAAAATAAACCTGTCCCTAATTGGCAGGTTTTGACACCTCAGAGGCGGGCGATGCTACAATCTGGCTTGTACTTGAAACGCATCAAAGGGGCCGCTATGGCAAAGGTAAAAATCAGCGACGTCGCGCGCGAGGCCGGGGTTTCGTTGGGCACGGTTTCCAACGCGCTCAACCACCCCGAAAAGCTGCGCCCCGAGACCCTCAAGCTCATTAACGAGACCATCAATCGCCTTGGCTACCTGCCCAACCAAAGCGCTCGTCAGCTCGCGGGCGGCGCCACCAAGTCCTTTGGCTTGGTGCTCCCCCGTCTCGACCACGGTTTTTCGCTCCAAATTGCCAGCGGCGCCCATAACGAGGCCCGCAAGCACGGTTACGACCTACTCATCGCCAACGCCGATAACGACGATATTCTCCAGGACCATTACCTGCGCTACTTTATGGGCACGCAAATGTCCGGCGTCATGGTTCAGCCCATGGCATCCCCCGACTGGCACCCCGCTATGACCAAGATGCCCGTGCCGATCGTCCATCTGGACATCCATTGCTCCGAGCCCGGTTACTACGTAGCGGCCGACAACGAGGCACAGGGGCGCATTATCGCCGAGCTCGCCATCGCCCGCGGCGCGCATCATATTGTCGTCGTCGGCCGAGCAGCATTTATGCAGCTCACCCTGCGCGTACTTGGCATTCACAAGGCCCTCGCCCTGCATCCCGATATCAAAATTGAGGTCATTGACGCCGGAGAGTGGAATACCGCAGCCGACGGCTACAGCATTGGCGCTCAGATTGCCGGGCGCCCCGCCAACGAACGCCCCGATTTTGTCGTCGGTCTGACCGACGTGTTGGCCTCGGGCGTTATCTCGGCATTGGTCGACAAAGGCATCTCCGTCCCCGAGCAGGTTCGCGTGGCCGGATGCGACGGCAACCCACTCGCTTGGAGCGGATCGGTCCCGCTCACTACGGTAGCGCCCCCGGGCTACGAGATTGGCCGCAAGGGTGTCCAACTGCTGATGGAGCAAATCGAGAACAAGGTCCCGACAAAGACCAAGCATATCCACGTCGGCTCTGCAGCACGCACCGTCACCGCAGTCACCGCCGCCGAGGATATCAACCGCCAAG
>WGSL01000049.1 GCA_014871665.1 Collinsella sp.
CTCGACATCGTCGGCGACGGCGTTGTACTTGGCCTGAATGGTGCGGTATACCAGGTCCTCGTGGTCCACGCGCTGCACGGGCTTGTTGGAGGGGATGACCTCGACGGGCAGCTTGTAGATCTCGCGGAACTCGGCATCCTCGGTAAGTGCCGTGCCGGTCATGCCGGAGAGCTTGTCATACAGACGGAAGTAGTTCTGCAGGGTGATGGTGGCGAGTGTCTGGTTCTCCTCACGTACGAGCACGCCCTCTTTGGCCTCGATGGCCTGGTGCAGGCCCTCGGAGTAACGGCGGCCTTCCATAATGCGGCCGGTGAACTCGTCGACGATCTTGACCTCGCCGTTGGTGACCACGTACTGCTTGTCGCGGTGGAACATGTACTGGGCCTTCAGCGCCTGCTGCAGGTGGTTGACCAGCTGGCCGGAGAGATCGGCATAGATGTCATCGATACCCAGGCGGCGCTCGATTTTCTTAAGGCCGCGCTCAGTGGCGGCAATGGTGTGCTTGGCCTCGTCCATAACGAAGTCGCCCGTGGGCTCCACGTCCTCGGTGGCGGTGAGCATGTCGTGCGACACGTCCTCGCCGCGCTCAAGGCCACGCACGGCACGCGCGAAGTCCTTGTAGGTACTGGCGGACTTGGTGCCAGCGCCCGAGATGATCAGCGGGGTGCGGGCCTCATCGATCAGGATGGAGTCGACCTCGTCGACGATGGCGTAGTTGTGGCCGCGCTGCACGCGCTGCTCGGGACGGGTAACCATGTTGTCGCGCAGGTAATCAAAGCCGAACTCGGAGTTGGTGCCGTAGGTAACGTCAGCCTGGTAGGCCGGGCGCTTGAGCTCGAGCGGCATGTTGTTCTGGAGCAGACCGACGGTCATGCCCAGGTATTTATAGATGCGGCCCATCCACTCGGAGTCGCGTTTGGCAAGGTAATCATTGACGGTAACGACGTGCACGCCCTTGCCGGCAATAGCGTTGAGATAGCCGGCCAACGTGGAGACGAGGGTCTTACCTTCGCCGGTCTTCATCTCGGCGATGTGACCCTCGTGCAGTGCCATGGCGCCAATGAGCTGCACGTCAAAGTGGCGCATACCCATGGTGCGCTTGGAAGCCTCACGCACGGTGGCAAAGGCCTCGGGAAGCATGTCGTCGAGCGACTCGCCGTTGGCGTAACGCTCGCGGAACTTATCGGTCTGGCCGCGGAGTTCCTCCTCGGTCATCTTCTCAAACTGGGGCTCAAGACCGTTGATCTGGTCGACGATCTTGTAGTAGCGCTTAAGGTCCTTATCGGATCCAAAGGACAGCAGCTTTGACATGAATCCCATGTGGTTTTCCTTTTTTGGCCATCGCCCACGCCGTGCAGCTGCGGGCGAGTTAAACACAGATGATTGTACTTTAGCCAAACAAGGCGCGGCCTATACGGTCGACCTCGACCGCCACGTAATAACTACGACCCGACCGACCTGCCAAAAAGGGACTGGTTTATTTTGGCAGGTTTTATCTGGGAAAACGCCGTCACTCTGCCATTTGGTGCAAACCAACCCGTCCCCTTCGCACCAATCTGGTGCAATGGGAACGGGTTAGCCTGCACCAATAAAAAGAAAAGGGCCGCGCACCCAAACGGATGCACGGCCCTTTTGCCATGAATGCGAGCGATTCCTCGGCGAGCTATTTACTCAGCAGCCTCGGTGGTCTCGGCCTCGGCAGCGGCCTCCTCGACGGGAGCCTCTGCGGGAGCCTCGGCGGCCTGCTTGGCAGCCTCCTCGGCAAACTTAGCAGCACGCTTGGCCTTCTCGGCAGCCTTAGCCTCAGCGGCGGCCTTGCGAGCGGCCTCGGCCTCAGCAGCCTTGGCAGCCTTGGCAGCCTTGGCCTCCTCAGCCTTCTTGAGCTGGGCGGCAGCGGCGCCACCGAACTTGTCGGCGAAGCGCTGGACGCGTCCACCGGTGTCGACGAACTTCTGCTGGCCGGTGTAGAACGGGTGGCACTCGTTGCAAAGCTCGACCTTCATCTCAGACACGGTAGCGTGCGTCTTGAAGGTGTTGCCGCAGGAGCACGTCACCGTGCACTCGACATACTGGGGATGGATACCCTGCTTCATGGTAGGACTCCTTATTGGTCAGGCGCTGGTTACCGATCAGCGCATAAGGCGTCTTGGTTTCCGACCAAGACAACAAACTTGGCTATGGTACCACGGCGTCGCGCGTCCCACAAAAGGTTCACGGTCTTTGTGCAGGGCGGCGTGGCCAACCGCAGCGAGCACGCACCCCGACGAGCCTTCACCCATGTTGCAGACGTGTAACGCCGCAGTAAGCACACCCCTTTTGGCGCCAGACAGGTACAATGATGAACACTGTACCGTAGCGGAGCGCCCCGCGCGCGCCGCAACCACGCGAAAGGGTTTCCCATGGCCGAGATCTCGTCCTCCCGTATCGTCATCACCGTCCTTGGCAAGAACCGCCCCGGCATCGTCGCCGGCGTCACCCGCGTTCTGGGCGAGGCCAACGTCGACATCCGCGACATCACGCAGTCCATTATCGAGGACATCTTCACCATGACCATGCTGGCCGACACCGCCGAGTCCAAGCTCGACTTCGCCGAGCTGCAGAAGGCCCTGGCCGAGGCCGGCGAGCTTTCGGGCGTCAACGTGTCCATCCAGCGCGAGGACGTCTTTAACTTTATGTACCGCCTGTAGCGAACAGGCCGTGCGGGAACAGGCCGGCGCATCTGCACCCAAGCACGCCGCCCCCACACGGCCCCGAGAGGAGCGCGCATGGCTTACGACGCCAAGAAAATCTACTACCGCTTCGATGACCACTTGAGCCGCCTGGTTCTGGATTACGAAGCAAGCCGCCAGATTTCGCCTGAGAGCGAAAACCTCTACCACGGCCTGCCGACCGACCCTTATGACGAGGGCCTGTTTGTCGAGCACAATGTCAAGCGCGGCCTGCGCAATGCCGACGGCTCGGGCGTGGTCGCGGGCCTCACTCGTATCTCGGATGTGCACGGCTACAACAAGGTCGACGGAAAGGTCGTGCCCGATCAGGGCAAGCTCACGCTTCGCGGCTACAGCATCGAGGATCTGGTCAACAATGCCCAGGCCGAGAATCGCTACGGCTACGAAGAAGTCGCCTATCTGCTTATCACGGGTTCGCTGCCCAACAAGGAAGAGCTCGACGGCTTCTGCGAGCGCCTGGGTGCCTTTAGACATCTGAGCGACGAGTACGTCAATGAGTTCCCCATGACCACGGTGTCGTCGAGCATCATGAATGTGCTCCAGCGCGCCGTGCTGCTGCTCTACGCCTTCGATGCCGAACCAGACGTGATCACGCCCGAGCACGAAATCGACGTCGCTATTTCCATGCTCGCACGTCTCCCGCGCATCGCCGCCTTCGCACACATGGCCTCGATCGCCAAGCTTCGCGGCTCCGAGGTTCACGTGCCGCACCCCACGCCCGGTCTCTCCACCGCCGAGACCATCCTACAGGTCCTGCGCGGCGGCATGGCGTTCACCCGCGATGAGGCGATGCTGCTCGACGTGATGCTCATGCTGCATGCCGAGCACGGCGGCGGCAACAATTCTACGTTTGCCTGCCGCGTGCTGTCCTCCTCGGCCACCGACCCGTATTCCGCCTACGCCGCGGCTATCGGCTCGCTCAAGGGTCCGCGCCACGGCGGCGCCAACGCCAAGGTCGTGTCCATGCACGAGGACATCCGTGCGCATGTCTCCAATTGGGAGGACGAGGACGAGGTCGCAGCCTACCTGGGCAAGATCCTCGACAAGCAGGCCTTCGACGGCACGGGCCTCATCTACGGTATGGGCCACGCCGTCTACACGCTGAGCGACCCGCGCGCCGAGGTGTGCCGCCGTTACGCGCGCACGCTTGCCGCCAAGAAGGACTTGGGCGAGGAGTTCGCGCTCATCGAGCGCATCGAGCGCCTGGCCCCGCAGGTGATGCGCGATCACGGCATGACCAAGCCCATCTGCGCCAACATCGACCTGTACACGGGCTTTATCTACAAGATGCTCGGCGTGCCCGAGACGCTCTTTACGCCGCTGTTCGCCGTCGCCCGCATGGCCGGCTGGTCGGCGCACCGCATGGAAGAGCTCTTCTGCGCGCATCGCATCATCCGCCCGGCCTATCGTCCGGTGATCGAGCCGCTGGAGTATAAGCCGCTCGCCGACCGCTAGGACGCGGACCGTCATAGAACCCGAGCGTGGCCAGGGCATCACCGCCCTCGGCCACGCTTTTTATGCCAGTAGAAAGGATCGCAACGAATGATTGTGTTTTCCGATATGGATGGAACGCTGCTGACGAGCGATAAGCAGATGAGCGACGCCACCTGGGCGATGCTCGACGAGCTTGCGCGCCGCGGTATTGAGTTTGTGCCCTGCACGGGGCGCCCGCTGTCGGGCATCTTTGAGCCCATCCTCGCTCACCCCGCCGTACACTACGCGGTCTGCGCCAACGGTGCCAGCGTCTGGCAGCTCGACGACGGTACGCCCACCGATACTTCACGTGCTACGTGCATTTTGAGCCGACCGCTCGACCGCGCCATCGCCCACCGCGTCCATAGCATTGCCGCCGGCCATGACGTCACCTTCGATATCTTCGCGGACGGGCAGTGCTTCCTCCCCCGCTCGCTCTACACGCGCCTGGACGAATTCTGCGGCGGCGACCCCCACATCGCGGCTTCGCTCAAGCGCACACGAACACCGATCGACATGGATATCGACAACAAGATCGACGAGGTCGAGACACTCGAACGCATCGCCATGTACTGGCACGACCCAGCCGATCGCGACGCCATCGCGGCGGAGCTCGACACGCTCGGAGGCATTGAGGTCACGCGTTCGTACGCCATGAATATCGAGGTCATGGGCGAGGGAGCCACCAAGGGAACGGCACTCACGTGGCTGTGCGAGCACCTGGGCGAGCGTCTCGCCGACGCCTGGGCGTTCGGCGACAACATCAACGACATCCCCATGCTGCAGGCAGCGGGCCACGGTATGGCCATGATCAACGCCGAGCCCGAGGACCGCGAGGCCGCCGACGCCATCACCGAATACGACAACGACCACGACGGCGTCGCCCGCGCCATCATGACCGCCCTCGCCTAGTCATTGGGGACGTTCTTAGTCATTGGGTGTTCTTAAATGACTAGTCGTTGGGGACACTCTTCGCGAAAAAGCTGCAAGGACTGTCCCCGGCTGCCGGCAGAGACGATATGAGCAGGACATAAAAACATTGAGAGCCCCTGCTGCATGAAAGACCGCGGATTAGGCCGACAATGGTGAGTGTCTAATTCAGCCGCGGCGGCCACGCCGCATTCATGGAAGGGGCTCCCATGCTCGATACTACCACCTTCGTCGGCCTCGACGTCCACGCCCGCTCGATAAAGGCAGTCTCCCTCGACGTCATGACCGGGGAGGTGCGCTGCGCGACCTTCGGCTACGACGCCGGGGCAGTCGCGGAGTGGGTGCGGTCCGTGGACCCAAAGGCCAGGTGCGTGTACGAATCCGGGGTCACGGGGTTCGACCTGCAGAAGAGGCTCTCCGGCCTCGGGGTCGACTGCGTGGTCGGCGCCGTCTCGAAGATGATCAAGCCCAGCGCGGACAGGCGCAGGAAGAACGACCGCAACGACGCCGAGTTCCCCGCCCGCATGCTGTCGGTCGGCAACGTCGTCGAGGTGTGGGTCCCCGACGACGAGTGCGAGGCCGCCCGCGACCTGACCAGGGCGCTCGAGGACGCGAGGGACGACCTCTCGCGCGCGAAGCAGCGGCTCTCCAAGTTCCTGCTCAGACACGGGCTCGCCTTCGACGAGAGGACGCCCACCGGCCGCAGGAAGGGCAACTGGACCCGGGCGCACTGGTCCTGGATCGAGTCGATTAGGTTCGCGGAGGGGGCCGACAACGACGTGCTCGCCTACTACGTCGACGCGGTCAGGCGGGCGGCGGAGGAGAAGGCGAGGCTCGAGGGGCTCGTCGAGGCCGAGGCCCGCAAGCCCAGGTGGCGGAAGAGGGTCGACTCCCTGCGCTGCCTCAAGGGCGTCGACACCGCGACGGCCGCCGACCTCGTGTTCGAGGCCGGCGAGTTCTCGAGGTTCAGGAACGCCCGGTCGTTCGCCGCATGGGTCGGCCTGACGCCCTCCGAGCACTCCAGCGGGGAGAGCGACCGCAGGGGCGCGATCACCAAGGCGGGCAACAAACACCTGAGGAAGGCGCTGGTCGAGGCCGCGTGGCACTACCTGACGTGCTCGGGGCGGCCGAAGGACCTCGCCAAGGGCCAGGCCCCAGACCGGGTCGCCCGCAGGCATGCCGCCAAGGGCGTGCGGAGGCTGGTCGAGAGGCGGGAGGCGCTGCTCGCGCGCGGGGTCCACAACAACAAGGCGAACGTGGCCACGGCGCGCGAGCTCGCCTGCTGGGTGTGGGCGGTCGGCCTCATGGCCGAGGAGGCGTAGGGGGCCGGTCCCCCGCACATAAGCCGATCACCCCGGAAGTGGTTTGATCCGAAGCCGTTGAGGCGAACCTCAGGTCCCTTTTCTGCGAGCGCCCAGGGCGCCACACGCGTGCACAGACTGTCGGTTCGACGAAGAAGCCTCAGCCGTAGCAACGGATTGCCCAGCGAGAGATCGCCACGGGCGGATATTAAACTGCAAAGACGAGCGTCGGGAAGACACGCCGAGGTCGCCGCGGACGGGTTGATATAGGGAGAGGGCCTGACCCCATATCGTTGGGGCCAGGCCCGATTTTGCCTCTTGACAATGTCCTGCTCATATTAAAAGGAACGTCCCTAACTGCCGGATTAGGCGAGGCTCTCCAGAACACGGCGGAGCTCCTGCTGGACGGCGTGGTCGCGGTTGCGACCCACCACGCGATCGGCAACCGCTTTGAGCGCGGGGCGCGCGTTTTCCATCGCACAGCCCGTGCCGACAAAGCGAATGATCTCGTAGTCGTTCATCGAGTCGCCAAACGCCATGACCTCGTCGCGCCCAATGCCATAATGCTCCGCAAGCTGTGCGATGCCCGAGGCCTTCGACACGCCGGGCTGCATGGCATCGATCCACGCATTTCCAGAAGGCGCAAAGGTAAAGAGCTGACCGAGTTCTCGCTGTAGCACGTACGCACTGTCCATAACGGCACAGTCATCGCAAAAGATACTCGCCTTGATGATATTTACGCTGGGATCGGGCAGTTCCCAAATGCGCTCGGCATTGGGAAGGTCCTTATCGACCTCGCGTACGAACTTGCACTCGTCATCGAGCAAGAAGGATTTGGTTCGGTCAAAGAGCGCAAGATGCAGATTGGGAAACGTCGCGACAGCCTGGGCGAGCCTTCGAATCGCCAGGTGCGAATACACCTCACGGTCTACCATTTTGCCGTCGGCGTAGACCTGGGCACCGTTAGCGGCGACAAAGTCCATCTTGTCGCGAACGGGCGCAAAGAACTCGCACAGGCGATCGTAGCGACGACCTGACGATGCGGCGAAATGCACGCCATGCTCGTGTAGCGCCAGAATCAGTTCGTAGGTCTCGGGAGGCACCTGGCTGTTTTCGTCAAGCAACGTGCCGTCCATATCGGATGCAATCAGTTTAAACATAGAAAAGCTCCCTTCGGGCTTGTTGGAATCGAACGTGTATCCAATTCCAACGTACCCAAAGGGAGCTCAGGTAAGACTCCGCGGGCGCAAACGTTACAAGGACCTGGCAAATAGCTCACGCGCACCAGGGGTCCCACATTCGCAGCGCCAGGCAACACGTCAAAGAGTGTCGCAGGCGACTAGACGTTTAAGAACGTCCCCGATGACTAGTCGGCGTAGGTGAAGGTTGTGACGTCGAACATGCCCTCGGGGCGGATGCGGAGCGTCGGGATAACCGGCAGGGGCAGGAAGATGATGCCCATGATGGGGTCGAGCGGCGGCTCGATGCCCATGGCGCGCGCCTTGACCATAAAGTCGTCGTGCTGCGCGGCGACATCCTCGGCCGTGCCTTCGCTCATCAGACCGCCGAGCGCCAGCGGAATGCGCGCCACGACCTCGCCGTTGCGCACCAGCACGTGACCACCCTGGCCCACAGCCTCAACAGCAGCCATCATATCGGCAGCGTTATCACCCACGACGCACACGTTGTGCGAGTCGTGGCCGATCGTGGAGGCAATGGCGCCACCGGTGATGGTGAAGCCACGCACCCAGCCGCGACCGATATGCTTGCCGACAAGGCCCAGGCCCGCAGGACCATCACCGTCGGCGCCCTCGGCCTGCAGCGACACACCGCGGCCGTGGCGCTCGATCAGCATAATGCGACGCAGGCCCTCGGCGCTCTCGGGGCGAGCCATACCCGTGATGGCCTTACCCGGCACCACGTCAATCACGGCCTCGCCCGGCTTAAAGGCATAGTCGAATACGTCGAGCGAAAGCTTCGGCAGCTTAACGGACGCGCGCAGCTCGTCGGCAAGGGCTGCGACCTCGGCCATCTCGGGTGCGATCTCGCCCACAAAGGTGCCGTCCTGCGCCACCAGAGCACCGGCGGCGTATACGCGATGCGGAGCCGTGGTGAACGTCAGGTCATTGAGCACCAGCAGGTCGGCACGCTTGCCCGGGGCGATGGCGCCACGCAGTTCGTGCGGGTCGCGGCAGCCGTGATCCAGGCCAAACGCCTCAGCCGTGGAAAGGGACGCCATGGAGATAGCGACCACCGGGTCGATACCGGCCTCAATCGCCACGCGGCAGGCGTTGTCGATCATGCCGGACGCAAGCGCATCGGAAGGAGCGCGGTCGTCGGTCGCAAAGCAGCAACGGCGGGCACGGGCAGGATTCTCCAGCAGCATCGGCGACAGGTTGGCCAGGTCATGGCCGCACGTACCCTCGCGCAGCATCACATACATGCCGCGAGACAGCTTGTCGAGTGCCTCCTCGGGAATCGTCGACTCATGGTCAGCGATAATACCTGCTGCGGCATAGGCGTTGAGGTCCTTGCCGGCAACGAGCGGCGCGTGACCGTCAACCTGCTTGGACGGCGTCTGGTTGGCAGCGTCGATTCGAGCGCAGGTCTCGGGATCGGCCATAAAGACGCCCGGCAGGTTCATCATCTCGCCCAGGCCAAAGACATCGCCCGGATGCTCGGCAAAAAACGCCTGCATGTCAGCGGCGGTAATCACAGCGCCTGCTTGCTCATCGGGCAGCGCGGGCACGCACGAGGGCATCATGTACTTGATGGAAATGGGCGCGCGACGGCCGTCCTCGATCATAAAGCGCAGGCCGTCCAGGCCGGAAACGTTGGCGATCTCGTGGCTGTCGGCAATGGCAGTGGTGGTACCGCGCGTCGCCGCCATGCGCGCATACTCGGCAGGGCGGATGTTCGAAGACTCGATATGCAAGTGTCCGTCAATAAAACCGGGGGCAAGATAGCGGCCCTGGCAATCGATGACCTCGGCAGCCTCATACGTACCGGCGGCATCGTCGCGACCATCGTAGAGCACACCGACGATCACGCCATCCTTGACGGCAACGCTACCGGGCGCCACGCGCTGGCCGTACACATCGACAATCTGTGCGTTGGCAAACAGCGTGTCAACGGGCACACGACCCTCGGCGGCCTCGATCACAGATCTCATGACCTCAACGGACATACATACTCCTTTAACCGTAGAAAAAAGCTGCGGAGCGGACAGGCCTTCACCGCAGCAAACCAATAGCCATTGTATGCCAAAAGGAGGCCGCCGATAACACCCCTTCCGCTTAACGGCACACGCCGCTTGGCGCAATGGGGGGGCTGCCGCTGAGCACCAATACAAGGAGTGTCCCAAAGTGCCAACAACGGGAGCGCCGATGTTTTGGCAACCACAGCGAGCGGGCCGCATTTGAGACAAGGTGACGTGAAACGAAAGGGCGCTGACCTTCTGGTCGCGCCCTTGAAGTTGAACGTCAGATTGTCCAAATGCGGCCCGCGCAGCGTCGGCCGGTCCGCCGTTCGGTAGAACGGCGGAACTAAATCAACTTGAAGCCCTTGCGCTTGCCCACGGAGAGGGTGTCGCCCAGCTTGAGGGCGCTGGGGTCGATGTTGTAGCTCTTGGGAGCCACGGCCTTGCCGTTGATCTTGACGCCGCCGCCGTCGATGTCGCGACGGGCCTGGCCGGCGCTGGCCGAAAGGCCCAGGTCCTTAAGCAGACCGGCGAGGTAGATCTGGCCCTCGTCGTTAACAGTCAGCTCAACATGCTTCTCGGGGAAGTCGGCGAGCTGGCCCTCCTTGAACACGCGGTCGAACTCGGCCTGAGCCTCGTCGCCGGCACCGGCGCCGTGGTAGGTGTCGCACAGGTCGCGGCCCAGAGCGCGCTTAAGCTCATAGGGATCGGCAGAGCCGTCGGCCAGAGCAGCATCGATCTTGTCGACCTCGGCCGGGGTGAGCGAGCTCGCAAGGCGGTAGTACTTGCCGATCATCTCGTCGGGGATGGACATGGTCTTGCCGAACATATCCTTGGGCGCGTCGGTCAGGCCGATGTAGTTACCGTAGGACTTGGACATCTTACGGACGCCATCGGTACCCTCGAGCAGCGGCATGGTGAGCGCAATCTGGGGCTCCATGCCCATCTTCTCCATGAGCTCACGGCCGGCGAGCAGGTTGAAGAGCTGGTCGGTGCCGCCCATCTCCACGTCGGCCTTGATCTGCACGGAGTCGAAAGCCTGCATCACGGGATACAGGAACTCATGCAGGGCGATCGGCGTCTGAGACTGGTAGCGCTTGGTAAAGTCGTCGCGCTCAAGAATACGGGCGACGGTGAACTTGGAGCACACCTGCAGCAGACCAGCCAGATCCATCGACAAGATCCAGTCACCGTTGTGCACGATGGTGGTCTTCTCGGGATCCAGGATCTTCATGGCCTGGCTCACGTAGGTCTCGGCATTGGCCTCGATCTGCTCCTGCGAAAGCTGCGGACGGGTGGAATTCTTGCCCGAAGGGTCGCCAATCAACGCGGTACCGTTGCCGATGATGAGGGTGACGTTGTGGCCCAGGTCCTGGAACTGACGCATCTTGCGCAGCGGCACGGCGTGGCCCAGGTGCAGGTCGGGGCTGGTGGGATCGACGCCGAGCTTGATGTTGAGGGGCTCGCCCTTCTCAAGCTTCTTGCGAAGGTCGGCCTCGGGAACGATCTGCGCGGCGCCCGAGGTGATGATACGCATTTGCTCGTCAACAGACAGCATTGGGTATCCTCCTTTTGCTATAGCACCCTCGCCGAAAACGGCGGTGCTGGAAGTCCATAAACTCTCTTATGATAACAAACTGACGCGACGCGGCACCTACGACAGGAAAATCCTCGTCCTGCCGCATGCGTCAATGGCAACTGGCAGACGTGTACCGTCACGCTCGACCAGATAGCGTGCCTGCCGACGACGCAAGCAGTCACGACAATGGACCTGCCCCGTCGCATCGGTGGCGCAGACGCCCTCGGCGGTCAGCAGGCAGTGCTCGCACACCATGAGCTCGGGGCAATCGGCATCGACGGGGCCCAAAACATCAGGTTCGGCCGTCAGTTCGGCAATACGTTTCGCATCATTGCCGAGCAACTCGGCCGGCAAGTACACCCGCCCCGCACCGAGTCCGCGCAGCCAGGTAAGCGTGGCCCGATTCGCGCAGAACACCGGCGCCGCCACGTCAAACGTCACGCCCAGCTCGCGAGCGATCACCACCTGTCCCAGGTTGCGGCAGACGACGCGCCCGGCACGCTGCATCAGTGAGCGGGTCCAGTCAGCGTCACTCGCGCGGCACACCTCGTCAAGCACCACAACGGCGTCGGACAAATCGAGTTCTCCGCACGGGTCGGCATCCATCAGCTGCCAAGCAAAAACCATGCGAGTGGGAACCGCGCACTCCACCAACTCCGTCGATGCACCGCCATCCACCGCAACGCCCTCAAAGGGCAGCACTTCAACGGCACGCGCAACGGGCGCAATCGCATCCGCCTCGGCCCGCATGCGCTCCAACACCGCCGCCGTCTGATCCAACACGCCGGCGCTGCGAATCAGGTACACCTCGCAGCCCGCGTCCACCTTACGCTTGCAATGCACGACGACGCGCTTCCCCGCTGCGGCATCCACCGGGCAGGGCACTTGCGGCCAGCGCTTGGGCACATCGGGACGCGCGTCGACACCCGGATAGAACCGAATCTCGAGCGTGTCACCCGCCGCCACGGCGGCGTCGAGCTCAACGGTCACCTCTTCGTGGCCCACAGCGACCAAGCGCCCCACGCGCACGCCCTGGTTAATTGCGCGCTCAAAGCTCATCAGCTCGGCACCCGAACGCCCTCGCAGGTACGCATCGGTAAACCCACGGTTAAACGACCTTCCCAGCTCGCGTTCAAGCTCTTCCACGACATCGGGGTCCCACGCGCCGTCGCGCAGCATATCGAGTGCCCGGCGCCACACCCGCACCACGTTGAATACGTAATCGGGGTTCTTCATGCGCCCCTCGATCTTGAGCGACGCCACGCCGGCATCTACAAGCTCGGGCAGATGCGCAATACCCAGATAGTCACGCGGGCACAGCAGGCGATCTCCCTCGACGGCGACAACGCTCTGCCCCGCCTCGTCCACCAGGTCGTACGCCAGACGGCACGGCTGCGTGCAGTCGCCGCGCATCGCCGAGCGTCCACGCCGCAGGGCCGAGAACTCGCACGCCCCAGAATAGCCGATGCAAATCGCACCGTGGCAGAATACCTCGATGGGCACGCCCGTGGCACATAGCGCCGTAATCTCGTCGACCGTCAGCTCGCGCGCCGTCGTCACACGCTCGACCCCCAGCTCATCGGCGGCAAGCCGCACGGCGCCTTCGCTATGAACGCCCGCCTGCGTGGACAGGTGAATCTCGACCCCGGGAATCGCCGCGCTCAGCGCGCAGGCCAACCCGGCATCGGCCACAATCAGAGCATCGGCGCCCAGCTCCAGTGCATGAGCTCCCAGCGCCACCGCATCGGACAGCTCATCGTCAAACACGAACACGTTGAGCGTCACGTACACGCGCACGCCATGGGCATGCGCCGCGGCGCAGCCGCGCGCAAACTCGTCATCCGTAAAGCCATGCGCGCTCACGCGGGCGTTAAAGCCGCCCAACCCCGCGTAGATGGCATCGGCACCCGCGGCGATGGCCGCAAGCATCTGGTCGAGCCCGCCCGCCGGCGCCAGCAGCTCGGGCAGCGCCGCACCGGCAGCATCCAATCCAGTCTCGTATTGTCCGCTCGGCCCCATCGCCCGAATCGCCATCGGCAAACTCCTTACCAAGGTATGCATTCACTCTGAAAAATGCCGTCTTCCAGCATACACGAGGCCTCGCGCGCCCCGTTTGGTTTATCGTGTAATAACTTATGTCCATCCTGCCCCGACGGCACATCCACCGTCCGGCACGACATACCTGGAGGTCAATATATGGGTCCTCGCCAACGACAGGGACGCAGCCGTTCAAAGACGCATGCTCTGCCCATAATCCTGCTCTCGTTTTTGGGCTTTCTGCTGATTGCGGGCGTGGCATTTGGCATCGGCATGGTCGGCAACGTCAACCGCTGGCTGTCCGATCTGCCCGACTACACCGACGCCAACGCGTATCTGGTGAGCGAGCCCACCGAGATCGTCGACTGCAACGGCAACAAGATCGCGAGCTTCTACACGCAAAACCGCAAGTCCATCACCAAGGACGAGGTCTCCCCCTACGTGCTGCAGGGCACCGTTGACGTCGAGGACGAGCGCTTCTACGAGCACGGCGGTATCGACCTGTGGGGTATCGCGCGTGCTGCGGTGGCAACCCTCGGCGGCGGGCACGAAGGCGCCTCGACTATCACCCAGCAGCTGGTGCGCAACACCATCCTGCAGGAGGAGCAGTTCGACTCGACCATCGAGCGTAAGGTGCGCGAGGCCTACATCGCCGTCAAGATGGAGGACATGTACTCCAAAGACGAGATCCTCATGATGTACCTCAACACCATCTATTACGGCCACGGCGCCTACGGCATCGAGGCCGCAGCCGAGACCTATCTGTCCAAGAGCGCCGCCGACCTCACCCTCAGCGAGGCCGCACTGCTCATCGGCCTTCCCAACTCGCCCTCGCAGTACGACCCCACGGTCAACCCCGACCTGGCACTGTCCCGTCGCAACAAGGTCCTCGACAACATGTTGCGCCTGGGCCACATTACGCAGGAGGAACACGATGCCGCACAGGCCGAGCCCATCACCCTCAACGTGACCGAGATTTCGGGCAGCGGCGTCGACGTATACTCACAGCCCTACTTTGTCGCCTATGTTAAGCAGCTGCTGGAGCAGGAGTTCTCGACCGACGTGCTCTTTAAGGGCGGCCTGACCGTCAAGACCACCATCGACCCCACGATGCAGCAGGTGGCAGAGAATGCCGTCCGCGAGCAGCTCGACACGCTCTCGCTCGACGGCCTGGACATGGGCATGGTCGTCGTCGACCCCAAGACCGGCTACATCAAGTGCATGGTGGGTGGCTACGACTACAACGCCGACGAGAACCACGTAAACCATGCCACGGCCAAGCGTCCCGTCGGCTCCACCTTTAAGGCCTTTACGCTGGCAACCGCCATCCAAAACGGCATGAACCCCAACGTCACCCTCAACTGCAACTCGCCGCTCAAGGCCAAGGGCACCACGACCGAGGTCCAAAACTACGCCAACCATAGCTATGGCAACATCACGCTTAAGCAGGCAACGGCATACTCCTCCAACACCGGCTACATCCAGGTGGCGGAAGCCGTCGGCAACAGCAAGATCATCTCGCTCGTCAAAAAGCTCGGCATCGATCCCGCCAAGGACAACATCGAGGACGTTCCCGTCATGACCCTCGGCACTGGCTCGATCTCGCCGCTCGAGATGGCCGCCGCCTACGCGACGTTTGCCAACGGCGGCTACTATCGCCAGCCGATCGCCATCACCGAGATTGACTCTCGTACCGGTTCGGTGCTGTACCAGCACACCGACAATCCCTCACAGGTGCTTACCGAGGGCGAGGCCGCCGCGGTCACCGATGTTCTGTCCGGCGTCATGCAGGGCAGCGGTACAGGTGCTGCTGGCGCCCTGAGCGTCAACCAGCCCTATGCCGGCAAAACGGGCACCACCGACAACACCACCAACCTGTGGTTCTGCGGCTATACCCCGCAGCTGGCGTGCGCCCTGTGGACCGGCTATTCCGCGGGCGAGATCCCCATCCAAAAATACGGCACAGACCTGCTGGGCGACAGCACCAACCTGCCTGTCTTTAAGCGGTTTATGAACACCGTTCTGACCGGTACCGAGCGCGAGGAGTTTGCGACCGGAACGGCGCCCACCTACAAGAACAACAGCGTCTGGAAGTTCTACGGCACCAACAACTCCAAGAAGACGGAGAACGACGACAAGGACGAGAACGAGGACGAAGAGGAAACCACCACAACGACTACCACGACGACCACGACCACCGAGACCACGACCACCGAGACCACGGGCGGCGACACCACCGGCGGCACCGGTACGACCGGTGGCTCGACGGGCGGCTCCACTGGTGGTTCGACCGGCGGCGATGGCGGCACGCCTACGCCTACGCCTACACCCACTCCCGACCCCTCGCCCACGCCTGACGATACGGTCGGCTAGAAATCATCCGGCCATAAGCAACAAGGCCCCCGAGCAGCTTATTAAACTGCGGCTTATAGGACAAAATGTGTGTCCCGATAGAACATCCGTTTCTATCCATTAAT
>WGSL01000005.1 GCA_014871665.1 Collinsella sp.
TGGCCATGTCGGTCTTCTGCTGCAGGTTGGTCTTGATGCTCTGACGCGTCTTCTCGGCGTTCTCGCGCGAGCGCTTGTTGATGAGCACCTGTTCCATGATCTTGTTGGCGGCGTCTTTGTTCTCGATCAGGTAGGTCGAGAGGCGCTCCTTAAAGAAGGCCGTCATGGCCTGCTGGATAAAGCGGTTATTGATGGCCTTCTTGGTCTGGTTTTCGTAGGACGTCTGGGTGGAGAAGCAGTTGGTCACCAGCACCAGACAGTCCTGGACGTCCTGCCACTTAATGCCGCTCTCGTTTTTGTTGTACTTGCCTTGTTGCTTGATGTAGGCATCGATGGCGCTGGTCAGAGCGCTACGGGCCGCCTTCTCGGGTGAGCCGCCGTTCTCGAGCCACGATGAGTTGTGGTAGTACTCCTGCATCATGAAGGTGCGCGAGAAGCACATGCACGCGGTGATTTTTACGTTGTAATCGGGCAGGTCCTCGCGATCGCGACCGCGACGGTCGGCCTCGATAAAGAAGGGCTCGGTAAGGTAGTCGGTACCGACCTTCTCGAGCACGTAGTCCTCGATGCCCTTGGGATAGCAAAAATCCTCTTCGGAAAACTCGCCATCGTCGCCCTCGATACGCAGGCGGAAGGTCACGTTAGCGTTGACCACGGCCTGACGGCGCATGGTTTCGCGATACCAATCGTGGGGAATGCTAATCGAGGTAAAGACCTCAAGATCGGGGCGCCACTTGATGGTGGTGCCGGTGCGGTTCTCGTCGCTGGGCTCAATCTCGAGTGCCTTCTTTTTGGCACCGACGACCTTGCCTTTTTTAAAGTGCAGGGAGTACTTGTTACCGTCACGCCAGACGGTGACGTCCATGTACTCGGAAGCGTACTGGGTCGCGCAGGAGCCCAGGCCGTTGGTGCCGAGCGAGAAGTCGTAGTCGCCGCCCTGGTTGTTGTTATACTTGCCACCGGCGTAGAGCTCGCAGAAGACGAGCTCCCAGTTAAAGCGCTTCTCGGAAGGGTTCCAGTCGAGCGGGCAGCCACGGCCATTGTCCTCTACCTGGATAGAGCCATCGCGAAAGGCGGTAAGGGTGATGAGCTTGCCGTAGCCCTGGCGTGCCTCGTCAACGGCGTTGGACAGGATCTCGAAGGCGGCATGCGCGCAGCCATCGAGTCCGTCCGAGCCAAAGATGACGGCGGGGCGCAGGCGTACGCGCTCCTCGTCCTTGAGCTGACGAATACTGTCGTTACCATAGTTTGCGGTGTTTTTTGCCATGCTCGCTCTCTTGGTACTTCCTCTTGTGTATTTAAGTCGTATAGATAGTCAAGGTAGCATAGCCCAGCCCGTGGGCGATTCCAACCAACACGAAATCCATCGAACAATCGTTCGATTAGATAATGAATGCTTGGAATGCGGGAGGGGCCTGTCCTATCCAAACATCTGCGGTAGGTCGATGAAGACGGTTCGATCGCTTTCGCCAGCTTCGAAGCCCGAACGGGAGAAGAATCCATAGCGATGGCACTTGAGCCCCGTTGCCTCGACTTGGATGATTTCCTCGTCGACCATTTTTTGCGTGACGGGGGATTTGCGGAACTTTGCTTCGTAGAATGCGTAACCCTCGGGGTCTTGCGTTACCACATCGAACTCGCCGCTCGTCTTGTTTGCGGGATCGTCGTACCAGTACTTGCCTATGGCGTCGAAAGCCGGTTCGATCTTGCCGGTCCTGTTCTGCCGCACGAGGTATTGACGGCAGACCTCCTCGAACATATGAGGAACGTAGTTTTCCTCGAAGTCTTGGGAGACGTGACGATCATAGAAGACTTCCGGGTCGAGCAGCTGACGCGCCGAGGCATTGCGGAAAACATAGCGATAGTAAAAGAGCGAAAGCGGATCCACTACAAAGTAGCCGGACTTACGCTTGTTCGTAGGGTCGTTGATGGGTGCACGCTTTTGGACGATTTCGAGTGACATGAGCTTGTCGAGCACGTCTGCCATGGCCGGACCGCTCGAGACGTGCGACTGTGCCAGCACGTCCCCCCAACGGGAGTAACCTTGTGCGAGAGCCCCGAAAACTTCGTTGGCGTTGGTCATCTTCGAGATCTCGGCGTTGAGATAGGACGGCACCTCGCTTTCTAAGCGGGCGCCAGGTTCCGTGACGAGCTCGATGATGTTGTCGCGTACGCTTTGGGATTGATCGATGAGGCGATTGTAAAAGGGGATGCCGCCAAAAACGCTATAGAGCCGCACCTTGTCCTCGGGCGAGAACGCGGGATAGAACTTCGCAGCGTCAAAGTAATCCATGGGCTTAAGCTCAAGCGCGAGATCAATTCGCCCGTAGAGGGGGCTTTCATGCTCGATGAGGGATTTCATAATCTCAACGTAGGAGCCGCACAGGACAATGTTTAAACGTGAGTCTTCCCTGTGAGCGTCGATTGAGGTCTGAAGAATGCTGTCTAAGCCCTTAACCGCATCTCTCAAGTAGGGGTATTCGTCGAGAACGAGGGTAATGTTCTTGTCTTTGGCTTGGGCAAACAGAAATTCGATGAGCTCGCGGATGCCTGTGAAGGCGAGCGGAGGAAAGCTCAGCGTTTCAGCAACAAGGGCGGACAGACTCTCGAGGTTGTCTGCCTCGGAGGTTTGGCGGCACTCGTAATAGACCGTTGCGACGTCCGACAAATCGGTTAGCGCCTGCTTGATGAGCTCACTTTTTCCGACGCGACGCCTGCCGTAAATGAGAACATTGCGCTGCTCAGGTGCTTTGAGCGTTTTCTTAATACGGGCGAGTTCACGCTCCCTGCCAATGAATTCCACTTACTCGGTTCCTTCCGACTCGGTTTTGTCCGAGTTAATTGTATAGCATGAATCAGTTTATGCTCGAGTTTACTCGGACAAAACCGAGTCGGTTCTGTCCGAGTAAGTTTGAATAGTGAACCGAAGTTGTAATGTCCGCATGGCGATGACGAACATGGTTTCCATAATGACAGATATAGTTGACATCTTCTGATAGATGCAATATATTTCTGCCATGTTGCAACGGATATCTGTCTATTACCACGAAAGGAACTCCATGCCGGGCAAAAAGAACCTACGCATGAAGGCGGCGCGCGCGGCGGTTGGCCTTTCGCAAGCTGACTTGGCCGAGGCCGTGGGCGTTACGCGCCAGACCATCGGCCTGATCGAGGCGGGCGGCTACAACCCCACGCTCAATTTGTGCGTGGCAATCTGTAAAGCGCTACGCGTTACGTTGAACGACTTGTTTTGGGAAGACGAGAGCGACGTCGACCCTGACGCTCTTTAGGAGTTCGCTATGAAATTTGAAGATTTAAAACTCGTGCAAAAGTGGCGTGAATATGCCGGCCCAAAGGATGAGCGCCTGGAGGCTGAGAACGCGAAGATCTACAAGATTGGTTTCGTGCTGCTTTCGTTTGGCATGTTGATGATCTTTTTCTACCAGTTTATAGCTCGACAGGTTGCGTGGGTTCACAGCGACGCCAGTGAAATGCCGCATGGCTTTGCAACGCCGTTCGAGGCGGCCATGTATTTGTGGCTCGTTCTCGTGATGTTGATTTGCGCAGGACTGCAAACGCGGAAGGGCTATGTCGATACCAATCGTTTTGGGCAAACCGAGCATCTTCCTGTTGGATATTTCCTGCTTCTCAGCGGTCTTAGCGGCACCGCGTTCGCGCTTGTTATTGCCGCAATGCGCTGTATCGCTGAGGCGCAGGTCGTACCGCTCGAAAGCGTCTTTTGGTTGGCGAACCTGGCCACGGGCGTGTTCTGCGGTGCGACGATTTTCGCGGCCACGTTTGCTGGCCTGTGCGCAACGTTTTTCACGGCGAAAAGACGCCGTGCCAAGCTCGAGGCAGAACTCGACTCCACTGACGATATCTAATGCGAAATGGGCTGGCTCTGGGTATCCAGAACCAGCCCATTTGATGTTCGATGAGCCGAGTCGGCGTCTCTCACAAAAGTAACTAGGAGCTAGCGAGGCCTATCCGAATTGACCTCATCGGCGGTGTCGATTTCGAGCGCCGTGCGGCGGGCGCTGTAGGCGACAAGGCCGGCACCAGCTGCGGCGAGTGCTGCTGCGGCTGCCGTAAGGGGAGCGTTGACATCGCCCGTGCCCGCAAGCGCGCCCGCTTTTCCGGAGCGCTTGTTATTGCCGTGGTCCTTGCCACTGCCGGAGCTGCTTCCGCCGGAGCCGCCGCCCTTGTCAGTACCGCCGCCACTCGAGCCACCATCGCCGTCTGCTGTCATCGGGGCGTCGTGAAGTCCTATCGTATCCGCGCTGCCGCATACGCCGACCTGAACTTCCGAGCGCTCGCATGCTGCGTCGGGCACATGAAGTTCGTGCAGCACGGCACCCAGCGCCGAGTTTGCGCCCGGTCGAATTTCCTCGAGCGTTACAGGATCGAGCGCCACCAGATTACGCGCCTTTGCGTAGAGCGTGACGCGTTTGCCCACTTCGTCGCCCCAACTCTCGGGGATGGCGAAGCTCATGCGGAACTGTCCAGTGCAGCCCGGTGCCAGCACGGCGTTTCCATTGTCGGCAACCAGCGGGTGCGTCGCAAAACGTGTGCCCAGCGTCTCGACTGCGTATTTCACGTGTGCCATGTCGTTGGCCGGAGCATCTTCGGCAAGCTCTGGATCAAAGATCGATGCCGTGCGTGCGTTCGCTCCGAATCCGATGGATGCGCTGGAGAACGGCTGGCTGGAGCCCTCTCGGTATAGATCGATCGTGCCGGCGGTGAGCAGCGTGTTGCCGTCGTTTCGCACCGTGACCATGAAGGATTCGCCTGCTGCTCCGGGCACCACCGCGCCCGAGGTAGCGACCGCGCCCGTCGGAGTGGCGCACGCCACCAAGGGTACTTCGATGCCGTGCAGCTCTGCCTCGCTCTGCTCGGCACTCACAATGTGCGTGGCGAGTGCGGAGAGCATGCCTCCCGACGTCAAAAACGTCGTTATCTGATCGACGGGATGGTCCAGCTCGCACATCACGAACGGCTCCGTGAACAGATCGCCTGCCAAGGTGCTGGCGAAGATGCGGAAGTGCTTGCCCATTACCGCCACCGGGTTGCCTTCTTCGTCGTAGGTTTGTCCCACCTTGCCATCGGTGTTCTCTACATAGAGCACGCACCTGCCGTTGTTGCTTACGCTAAACGATGCTGGGCCACAGCCTGCGGCACCCACGGGCTGCGTTGCAAATGCCGATGCGCCTCGCGTCCAAGTAATATGCTGCAGTTGCTCGTTGATGGTGGCCAAAAAGCCCGTGTGCTGCGGCCATGGCACCGCACGGGGCACCGCGGCGTCCGGCGGCATAACGCCCCAGCCCGCGATAGACTGGCCGATCACGGCGTACGATGCGCAGCCGCAACCGTTTGCGGTCTCGTACGCAACGGGCACCACCATTTTGCCGTTGATATTCTCGGGCTCACCCAGCTCGATACTCGACGGTGCTTGCGGAAAGCGGAGGACTTGACGGAACGTGAGACTGTCGCCCGAAACATCCGACCACAGGGCAAAGCATTCCAGCGCAACCTCAGCCTCGCTGCCGAGCGCCTTTTCTGCGGTGATTCCGCGGCGGTGGAGGTAGGCACCCGACAGACGCCCGTCGACCAGCGTCTTGCCCACCGTGATGCGCGGGCACTGCAGACAATGGTAGCCATCCTCTTGCAGGCGGCCGCGCGAAATGCTGCGCCATGACGTATGCGACACCACGCGAACTCCGCCGTTGCTGATGCGTAGGCGCACAACGGACAGTATGCCGGATGTGCTCGCCGCATCGAGAAGGGTGTTGTCGCCGGCGGGGCGCTCGCCCGAGATCAGCAGCACGTAGGCGTCTTGGTTTCCCCTCCCGTCTGTATATTCCACCACGTCGAAGTCGTAATCGAATATGCCGCTGCGCTCCACGTCGCCCTCGCCAAACCCAAGGGGGAAGTCCACGGGCGTGGGAGCGGACCACGTGCCGTTCGTTTTTGTATGCACCACCAGGCGCGAGCGACCATTCTCTCCGTAGCGCACCGAGGCGATACGGAACAGGCACTCCACGCCGGCGATCATCGCCAGCTTCATGTGGGCTTCGCTGAGCACGCCAGCAAACAGCACGTTGTCGCTCGAGGGCTTGATGCCGCCACGCTCGTCCTCCGATACACCAGCAGAATTGGCGTTGGGGTCCGCAGCGGCGTCCTTCGCCTGCCCGATATAGGTGTACTTATACATCGGCGCGGCGTTTTCGTCGTTCTCTATCAGTGCATGGACGAAATGCTCGATCTGTCCCGTGTCGTCGCTTTCTGCATCCGCCTCGAGCTCAATGCGCGTGACCGCTTGATCCCAATCGCGCACGACGGGCGCGACGTTTACGACAGCGGCCTTAACCTCGGCGCGTGCGAGCAGCTCGGCGTTGGTGACGATGGTGGCCGATGCGATGAATTGCGGCACGCCGCCCGCCTCGATGTTGCTGGGCGTGCCGAAGCGGGCATCCAACGTGTAAGGCATATCTCCACCCAATGCGAGCTCAGAGCGCTGGAGCACATACTGGTTGCCATTGTTCACCGACATATTCCATGAATCGAGGAGTGTGGGCCACGACCCCGACCAAGCCTTGGTGGTCCACTTGAACATTACGAACTGGAGTATCACATCGACATCGACGTCTGCACCCACGCGCAGCCGCGGAAGCTGGTGCCCGTCCGCCTTCTCGTACCCAATGAACAGGGTGAGGGATGCGGCGCCACGCACGGCAGACGAAGCGACGCCTGCAACGCCGGCGCCAAAGGTGACGGCAAGTCCGATCTGGATAGTGAATGAGCCCGACGTGTTGGAATAGGCGAGCGAAATGTTCTTGAAAAACGCCGCGCCGCTGCCGTGCGTGTGGGCACCCACGGCGAGCGCCAGCTTCGCTAGCACCCAGGGGTTGACGTTTAGGAAAAACGGCACCGGTCCTAGGGTAAACTGCTCGGTCCAATTGAGGTCGGTTCTTACCTGGAAGAGGGCCTTAATATTGCCGTATGCGGGGTCGTTGTTGTTACCCCAGGTTTTGCCCACCCAATCGTAGGCGAGCGAGCCGTACAGCTGTGTGGCGATATCCATCGTAAACAGCAGCGTGCAGTGGTGACGAAGCAGCTTGGTGTTTCTTGGATCGGTGCCCGAACCGGCACTCATACTCTTGTACTGATTCCACTTCCCCTCCATTTCGTCGAGGTAGCGGTTTGCCTGCTTGGCGCCCGACTCACGCGGCGATTTCTTCCAGTATTCCGGATCCGGATTGCCCGAATCGTTCATGTAGCCGACCGGTTTGTATCCTCCGCCAAACAGCACGTATCCGGCAAACGAGAAATCGAACAAAATGGGGAACGAGGGCATCCAGCACGTGAACTTATTGCCGCCGATGCCGGGAAACGCCGCCGGGAAATCAAACGGAGTAATCTCTTGGGCCATGGGGGGGGGGACGATAGTGGGCGAGCCCGATTCCGCCTTTGCGGCCGGCGCGGTGACAACGGCCATGGGGGAGGAGAGCGTATAGGTTTTGCCCTGATAGTCGAGGACAAAGCGCAGCTTGCATCCTTCCTCCAGAAGGCCCGAAGCTGCATCGAGGAACGTGTCTTCAAGCGTGAACGTTGCCAGATTATCCGAACCCGATGCACTGGCCTTGACTTGGCCAATCTGCGTGACGGTTTCGGGTGAGCTGCTCGTGGAGGGCATTACCTTGTTGATGTGCAGCGTTGCCTGTCCACCCTGTGGCAGATGCGCCTGCACGGTAAAGGCATGCGTATCGGCCTGCTCGTTTGCCGCGTCGTCCTTCGGCATTGCCATAAACGTGGCATCGGCGTACTGGATGTCCCATTCGTCGAATGTGAACTGGCGGAAGTACGGCTCGCCGTCGGAAAGCGGACGCGTGGGCGCGGTTATGGCGGTGCCGCCCTGGATGCGCGCAAGGGGAATCTCGACATCACGGTAGCCCGCCATGCTAATGGAGATGCCGCCGTTAAAGTCGTACGCGTCGAGAAGCGTTGCCTCGTCCACGTAGCCTTCCGAAAGCGGCGCGACCTCAAAGATGGCCGTGCCTTCGTCATCGGTCGTGGCGGCGAGCTGCTTGCCTGCGGCATAGCGCGATGTGAGCGTGACCTGGGCACCCGTGATGGGCGTATTCTTGTTGGCGACGTCGACCACGACCACACCAAACATGGTACGCGAGAGAACGAGCACCCTGAAGGGGTCTTTTTCGTCGGCATAGGCTTCGGTGGGCGCGAACGGCAATATGAAGGCGTTTGCGCTTCCCGGCACGCGCGGCAACATAATGCTCGCCAGCGAGGACGCTCCGGCAACAAGTAGCGAACGGCGATCAAGCATCTTTGGCTCCCATCCCGCAGGTATCGGTGGAAATAATCCAATTTTGCGAGAAGGTGCCCCGTGGCGGTAGTGCCGTTCGATGGCCAAAATGTCCAATTTGAGTGCGCGAAAGCGTCAGGCCTCCGAAGCGCTTTCGATACGCCGGGCAGTTTGGCCGCTAGCGCAACATGTGGGCAATCAGCTCGGCGCGAGTTCCGATACCAAGCTTGGCATACACTCCTGATAGGCGGTTTTTAACGGTGCCCGGCGATACTCCCATGTGGCGTGCGATTTCGGCGTTGGTCCATCCGCGGCAGGCGAGCATGGCCATGGTGAACTCCGTGGTCGTTAAATCGTCGGCCACGTCTTCGCCCGAATCGGGGTTGTGGATGCGCCGCCAGCCGTAGCTGAATCGATACGTAATCTCGATGATGCGTGCGAAGTCGTCAGGGTATTGCGTTTTTAGACACGCCTCGATAAGCCCCTGCAAAAGGCCGTGGTGCTCGCCGATAAGTTCGACAAGGCCGTCGGGGCGCGCAACGTTCCAAGCAGCTCCGAAGTGCGTTTTTGCGGCGTCGATGTCCTTGAGGCTCATGCATGCCATGGAAGCTGCCAGGTGCAGGAACAGCTCCGAGATGGGATAGCTTCCCTGTTTCATAATCAGGGCGTTTTCCGCCATGCCCAGGCTGCGGCCGTAATCGCCGCGCAGGTACAAGGCGTGCGCCATCACGTAGCTGGCGAATAGGCGCAGGCCTTCGGGCAGATGCGCCGCAAGTGGATAAAACTCTTCAGCAGAATACGGGGAAGGCAAGTGCAGCAGGACACTCGCGGCCGAGGCGAACAGGATATGCGTGGCGTGGACGGCGGGCGATTCCTCGTCAGTTGGCGTATCGAGGATGCCAGCAAGGCACCGGCGGGCGTCGGCGATACGGTTGAGCGACAGACTGGCATATCCGCAGATAAGGCATGCGGAATAGCGCAGTGCGGGATCGGTGGCGTCAAGATAGGGGCGCGCCGTCTTGGCAGCGAGCGTGGCCTGTCCGCGAAAGTACAGCGCTTCTGCCGTGGCGATGGTGCGTGAATCGGGGTCGGAAATGCCTGCAACCGCAGCGTCAATCTGCCCCGGCACAAAGGCGGTGCACATCAACGGCATGGGAATGCGCGGGTAGCCATCGCAGTCCATCTTCCATCTCCCAACAGCTGGCAACAATTGCAGCAATT
Organism: Collinsella sp.; assembly: GCA_014871665.1. GTDB lineage: Bacteria > Actinomycetota > Coriobacteriia > Coriobacteriales > Coriobacteriaceae > Collinsella. The sequence continues at coordinate 9,542 of WGSL01000005.1, forward strand.
GCAGCAATTGTACTCCTGTTGCTCGGGACTGGAATTTGTGGGTATCGCCTACGATTATGCCGAACGTATAAAGGAAGAGTCTATTGGCGATGCTTCCAAGGTGGCTACCGAAGCCTATCTGACCTTGGGATATAGAAAAACTGCCACCCCTGCAAAAAGCTCTGCCGCAGCGATGGGAAACGCATCTTCTGGGCATTCCGGCGTCTCCAGCCAGCGCTGGACTGCTGCTGTCGCCTGCGCGTTGGCGAGCGGGGCGTGGGGACCGTCCGGCGACCAGCGGTGACGGGCGAGCCCTGCCGCGTACGTGGGACTCCATCGGCGTAGACCCATGACCCCCATGGCATCGGAGAAGTTCACCATGGCGTCCAGGACTTTACCGTCCGGCACGTCCAGCCTAGCGGCTCTCTTGAACCCAAGGTTGAAAGGGGGCGTTGTACAAGGCGAATGGGGCCGAGTGGAAGTGGATCAAAAGAGCGTTACTTGACGTTTCATGCATAATGCCAACCGCCCCGCGACATCACGTTCGCAGCGCGCAGGGGCCGGAGAATCTTCGCGATGAGAGTTGACGTCTAATACCTTGCATCGTATAGTGTGTATAGCATAGTATATGACGAGAGGAGGTGTGCGGATGGAGGCACAGATGAAGCGCGGCTTCCTGGAGGCCTGCGTGCTCGCGGCCGTCTCCGGCGAGGAGTCCTACGGCTACCAGATCGTGAAGGACGTACCGGCGAGCATGGGGCTCACGGAGTCGACGCTCTACCCGCTGCTCAAGCGCCTGGAGAAAGCCGGGTGCATCACGGCGCGCTCCGCCGAGCACAACGGGCGGCTGCGCCGGTACTACCGCATCACGGACGACGGGCGAGCACGCATCGAGGAGTTCCTGGCCGAGTGGCCGTCCGTACGGGAGATTTACGCATACGTTGAGGGGGCGCACCATGACGCGCGATGAGTTTCTGGGCCGGTTGGGCGAGCTGCTCGCCTGCCTGCCGGCCGAGCAGGTGGAGGAGACCAAGGCGTTCTATGCGGAGGCCATCGCTGACCGCATGGAGGACGGTATGAGCGAGGAGGAGGCCGTGGCCGCCATGGGCACACCCGGCGAGGTGGCGGAGGCCACGCTCGACGACCTGCCCGCCGTGCCGCGCGCGATCGCGAGGACGCGCCGGCGCAGCACCACGCTGCTGTGGGTGCTGACCATCGTGGGCTCCCCGGTGTGGGTGCCGCTGCTCGCCGCCTTCGCCGCCGTGGCCGTCACGGTCTATATCTGCATCTGGCTGCTGGCACTCTGCGTGTGGATCGTCGCGGCGGCACTCGGGGGCGTGGGCGTAGTTGAGCTCCTGCTTGCCGTAAGCGGCGTCACCATCGGCCACTTCCCGTACGCCCTCGCCTCGGCGGGCGTGGGGCTCGGCCTCGTCGGCGTGGCGCTCTTCGTTGGTGCTGGCGCTTGGGCCGCCTTAAAACAAATTGCGCGCCTTTCGGCGCTCTGGGCGAGGAAGGCCGCCTCGCCCTTCTGGAAGGGCAAGGGCGAGAAGGGCGGCGCTGCCGCGCATCTCGCGGCGTAGAAAGGAGTGAGTACCATGACCAGCGCGAAGAAGATCTACCTCGCCGTGGCGGGCGGGCTCGTTGCCGCGGGTGTTGTCCTCGCGGGCATTGGCTTTATCGCTTCGGGCTTCGACCCGGCCGTGTTCACAACCCAAATCGACACGCGCGACAGCACCATCGTGCTCGGCGGCGTCGAGGTGGACGACCCGATGGGCCTCCCCCTCATCGAGCAGCTCGCCAATCTGGGCGAGATCGACACCTCCGGCGTCGCGGATCCCGCCGCGCCCTAGGCGCAGCGAGCCCGGGCGCTCTGCCCGCCAAGCTGCGTAAGCCGGCGAAACCCGAACCTCAACCTCTACGCAACTGGCCCCAAGCCTGCGCCGATTCGCTCTCGGCGCCGCGCGGGGGCCCGTGACGCATGCCCAAAAGGTATGAGGAGAAAGGAACGCGATGACGACAACCACGCCCTTCCGCCTTCATGGGGCCACGCAGGACCGGAAGCGACTGGGCCGTGCGGTGGGGCTGTGCTTGGATTGGCTACACTGATATGGACAGTTCCGTGAGGGGCGCGAGAGACGGGACTCTGGGGAGATCTTCGAGGAGGAGTGTCTCGACTGGAAGCGCGGGTTCAGTGGAGCAGGAACCTAATCTCTGTCTCTCCTGCTTTTTTGATTTGTTGAGAAGCCGGCATTTGGGGGCATTTTGGATAGCGAACAGTTCAAACAAGAAGCTGAGAAAATAGAACAAAGCCTGAGTGCCTTGAGAGTCGCCGAGCGCAATGCAGTGATTCCCTTCATGAACGGCGACTTTACCCAATGGGATCTATATCTGGCATCCTCCTCTGAGTATGCGATGAGACTGATAGACGGATTCATCTCCATGCTCGAGTCGAGGAATCTTGTTTGCGTCGCCCAGCTTCTCCGCGCACAGGTTGGAGTCTGCCTGCGGACATTCGCATTATTCGCCGCCGAAGACCAGGATGACTTTCTCAAGCAGGTGTTTCAAGGTGTGCCTGTGAACAAGCTGAAAGATTTCTCGGGTGAGAAGATGTCCGATAGAAGACTTCAAGACTTACTCGAGAAGTTCGATCCAAAGGTAAAAGATGTATACAAGGTGACGTCTGGATTCGTCCACTTCTCCATTGATGTTCTGCCGAGCATGGGTGTGCCTGGGGAGGGCTATGAGGTCGAGTTTAATTTTGGAGCCGAGCCCAACGAGAGAAACAATGCGCCTCTCGTGGAATGCGGCAAGGCGTTCTGCCACTATGTCGACCTGCATCTCCAGATGCTCCATAAGGTGATTGCTTCGGATGAATGGTATGCCGATCGATTCCGTATCGATTCCGATGGTCCTGCAGACGAGGCCTCGAAAAGCGAGAAGGTGTAGGTCGAACGCATTGACGCTGCCTTGACAGCATCCCGATATGATAACGAATGGGAGGTTCCCTGCGAAATGTGCGCCTCTGTATATTCTCGCTAGGACGCCCTCGACCGATAAGGCATCGTTGAGTTCAATTTGAGTTCAGCTCGGGTGCCTGAAATCGCCCAACTCTGATAAAAGGGGAGACGACGGTACACCACGTAGACGAGAGGCTATGGAAGTGCACGATTTGATTATATTGGCGCGCTAAACCGCCCCGCTGCCCAACTTGAACTCCGCTCACGCGTGTATGGGGCTGCGAGAGGTAACGGCCTGCGGCCTCCTTTGTGTGCTCGATGATATCTTCGAGCATGCCGGGCATGGCGGAGACATTCGCTGCAATCCAGCCGTGTTCAAGCGCCGTTTCGGATAGGAGCGAGAGGGGGCTGTCTTGCCCGTTTCCCTTGCACCCGTAAAGATGGTTGACAGTTTGGGATCTCCCGGGTCTTTAGCTTTTACCGTGCTAGATGCCTCATGGAAACTGTTGGACTTTAATCAGACAGACCCAGCATGTCGTTTTCCTCCATGAGGACATCGGCTAAAACCGCAACACCTATGCTTGTTTAAGCAAACTTCCTGATAGTCGTGGAGCTGCTGTAGCCCGACATGCAGGACATCGCTCGGCTTAAACACCGGATGCCGCATCCGCGAAACGAGTTGCGGTGCACCCTGTTCCAAAAGGTTGCCAAGTACCATGGCGTGAGCGTTGGGGTAGCCATCCTTCAGCGTGGATACATCCGGATGCGCATAGATCCAGACGATTCCAACGTTCTCGTATTTCCCGTGCAGGTAATCGAAGAGGGCAAGCGACGCCATACAGTTGCCGCCGACGGTCACGACTCTGTCGGGGTTTTCTGCCGTAAGCTTCCTCTGCGCATCCTGAATTCCCGCCAGGACTTCGTCCTCGGCACAGATGCGAACTGTCAAGATGCCCGATACCTGGACGCCTGTTTTCGACCTGTCTGACCCTCAAAAGGTTGAGGGTATCAATAGAGCTGCCGAGGCGCAGATTGATGCCGTGATCGAGGCGGTGCAGGCACGCCGCACGGGCAACATGATGCGCCATCGCGTGCCTCTGTTTGCATCGTGCGCGTATCACGCAATTGGGCTGCCGCGCATGCAACAGACGAGCAAGTTTGCCGTCGATGCCGATCGCTGCATCGGCTGCGGCCTGTGTGCCAAGCGCTGCCCCATGGCGGCGATTGAGATGCGCGACGGCCTTCCCGTCTGGACAAAGCCGGAGTGCGCCGCCTGCCTTCGTTGCCTGCACTGTTGTCCCAAATTTGCTATCTCGCACGGTAAGCGCACGGCATCCCACGGTCAGTACAGGCATCCCAAGCCAGGTGTGAGGATGTAGCGGCTGCTGGCCGCGCTACTTCCAAACTGCGAGCGCTGCAGTGCCCAGGACGATGAGAGCGAGACCGATGGCGCTGCGTCGTGAGAGTTTTTCGTTGAATGCCAGGCGCGCAAATAGTACCGATACGACAATCGATAGTTTGTCGATCTGCACCACGACGCTCACCTGGCCTGTGGCGATGGCGTAGTAATAGAGCAGCCACGATGCTCCGGTCGCAATGCCCGATGCTGCGAGAAATACGAGTTCGCAGCGGTCTACGTGCACGGCTTGGCCCATCTTGCCTTTAGCTGCCACGATTGCCCATGTCATAACCAGTACCACACAGGTACGGATTGCCGTGGCCAGGTTGGACTCGACGCCTTCGATGCCAACCTTGGCAAGGATGGACGTGAGCGCCGCGAACACGGCGGCACCGAGGGCGTAAGCGAGCCAGGTCCGGTCTTGCTGCTGCTCGGGTCCGGCAGACTGCTTCTTCTCGATCATTAAAAACGTGCCGAGGGTGATGACAGCAGTTCCCACGAGCTTAACCGCAAGGTTGCTCGTCTCGCCAAAAAGCACGATGGCGATCAGTGCAGCGAGTACGGTACTCATCTTGTCGACCGGTACGACCTTATTGACGTCTCCGATGCCCAACGCCTTAAAGTAACAGATCCACGAAGCACCGGTAGCGAGTCCCGAGAGGACGAGAAAGAGCCAAGATCTGGGTTCGATGCTGCCGATGGTTCCAATGGATCCAGAAATGCCCGCCATTGCCCAGGCGAAAACGAGCACCACGCAGGTGCGAATGGCCGTCGCGACATCGGAGTCGGTCTGCTTGATGCCGCATTTGGCCAGGACAGATGTGACGCCGGCAAAGAAAGCCGACACAAATGCTGTTGCGACCCACGACACGGGTGAAATGCCTCCCCAAAGAACGACCGCGCCAGATTTACGGCGCTCGTCCGATGATACCGTCCCGCCATGAAGCTTTGATATCGCTGTGGTGAGACAGGGGCCATAGTTCGAGAGGGCATTTGGTTAAGGCTCGAATCGAAGGTGAATGGTTTTCCGCGAAGTGAACGAGTAAATCTGGACCCCTGGAACATGCACACTTTTTTCGAACAAAACTGCAGGATTCTTAGACAAAAACCGCAGGAATTGAGTCCCTAAAAATGTCGATGCTACAGGGCGCTGTTTTTACTCGTTCACTTCTCGGAAAAGTATTCACCTTCGATATGCTGACGGTGTCTTTTTGGTTGCCAAGAGCTAGACGGCCTGCTGTGAAGGGCGGTGGTGACGCTATGCCGCCTCGTTTCGTTGAAAAAATAAGCGGGGTACCACCTAAGCTTTTTTAGCCGTCGATTACAGATCGCGTACTCGATAAACCTTGGTGCTGACGGTGCAGCTGATTGCGCATAGTGCGAGCGCCAGTACGGCAATTCCTGCACACAGGCAGCCAAGGACGGCGGGATCGGGATTCGCTCCGGCAATGGACATGAGCCAGTTGCTAATGGGGTTGGAGGAGCTCAGCGTGGCCATGGCAAGGCACCCGAGCAGGGCAAACAGGCCAACGGATAGGCGCAGCGCCTCCATGTGTCCAAATCGAAAGAACAGCGGCTGTGCTAAAAACACCATCATGAGGGAGATGAGCATCGATGCTGCCGAGGCTATTGCAATCTCAAAGACGATCTGTCCCGTCAACGGAAGACCCGCGCGGTTGAAGAGCGGGAAGGAGACGACGCTCAGCAGCGCGGCGGCGCACGCCATGACAGCCGAAAAGACAATGATGCTCAGGTAGCGTGCGCAGATGATGTCTTTACGAGAAAGAGGCAGCGTTGCGCGATAGCGCTCCCAACCGTTTTGATTGTCGAAACCGGCCAGTGAGTTCATGAATATGATGGGTGACATGGCACTGACGGCGCAGGCGCCGGCGCTCATACCGGAATCGCCATCCGACGCGTTGGCGAGCGTCAGCACGACGAAGATGAACAGGCCGACGCCTGCAATGCTCGGAATAAGCGAGCGAGCGATGGCGAGCTCGGACATAAAGGCGCGTTTCATTTCGAAGCCCCTTTCAGCGTGAGGCGCAGGTAGTCATCAATGGTTGCCCGATCGCAGGGAATCTCGGGGAAGGCCTCGAGCGTTTCGCAACGGTTGGGCACGAGCACGTCCACGCTATAGGCGTGGTGGACGGCACGGCGCCTTCGACGCAAGCCATAAGCTCGGCGGCCTGTGCTTGGGTGCAGTGGGCGATGCCGGCGCGGTCGGTAATGTCCTCGCGCGGCAGGTCAAAAATAATCGAGCCGTTATCGATGCAGATGACGCGGTCGGCAGCGCGATCGAGGTCGGACGTAATGTGGCTCGAGAGCAGCACGCTGTGCTGGCCGTCGGCGACAAAGGTAAGCAGCTCATCGAGCAGCTCCTCGCGTGCCATGGGGTCGAGGCCCGCGGTGGCTTCATCCAAAACGAGCAGCCTGGCCTTGTGGCTGAGTGCGCAGGCAAGCTGAAGTTTCATGCCCATGCCGCGGGAGAGGTCCTTGACCTTTGTCTTGGGATCGAGGCCAAATCGGTCTATGAGGCTAGTGAAGGTGCCATGGATCCAGGCGGGGTACGCCGGGCTTACGAGTGCCTCAACTTCGGTCACCTTGAGTGTGGAAGGGAAAGGACACGTGTCCAGCACGAGACCGACACGGGTGCGCAAGCAGCGCTGCGCTTCACCGGGTGCGTCGGCGCCACAGCGCTGCCCAAACAGGTGCACCTCGCCGGCATCGAGTTTGATAAGCCCAAGCGCGGCTCGAATCGTCGTTGTTTTGCCGGCACCGTTGGCACCCACAAAGCCGACAATCTGGCCGGGCTCCACAGCGAGCGTGACATCACGCAGCGAAAAACGGTCGCTCACACGGCGTGAGATGCCTTTGAGTTCTAGCAAGTTTTGCATGGTATAGCCTTTCTTGCAGATGGCTACTGCATGGTTTCGGGGGCTACCAGGTCGAGCATTTCGTGCAGCTTGTCGCGCGTGACGCCCAAGACTTCGGCTTGGCTTGCCGCTTTCGCAAGCAGCTCTTCGATATGGCAGAGCTGGTTTTCGCGCAAGAGTTCTTGGTTGCCCTCGGCGACAAAGCAGCCCTTGCCCTGCACGGTGCAGATAAACCCAAGCTGCTCCAGGTCGGCATAGGCGCGCTTGGTGGTGATGACGCTCACGCCTAGGTCGCTCGCGAGCGCACGGATGCTGGGGAGTTTTGCTCCCGCAGCGAGCGTGCCCGAAAGGATTTGAGCTTTGACTTGCGAGGATATCTGCTCGTAGATGGGCTTGTCGCTCGAATTGGATAGGATGATGTCCACAGCGGCTCCTTAGCTGATGGGCTACACGTGTATATAACCGGTAAGCACAGTATATATACACTATATACAGTTATGCAAGAGGTAAATAGGGATTGTCCGCTCGTTCATTCATCTCAATCTGTAACAACTGGAGAAGATTTTGGCTGCTAGATGTTATAGATCGAGACATTGGCCGCCCGTCTATCCTTATATCTCAATCTGTAACAGATGGACCCGTTTTGAGTGGCCAGATGTTACAGACCGAGATCTTTCTGGGACGCCCACCTGTTTGTCTAAATCTGTAACAGGTAGAGGTTCAAAAACCGTCTAGATGTTACAGATCGAGACAAACTGCTGCGGAGTGTCGCCATCGACTGCTACCCTAGGCCCCAACTGATGAATTTGTCCTGATAGGTGCCCTATGCCGAGATTTCGCGGCTACAATAGTACGGTTACATCGACGTAATGCACTTAATGCAAGAAAGGATCCGCATGGCAAGCCTGTCGGATGAAATCTCGTCGCGCCGCACATTCGCGATCATCAGCCACCCGGACGCCGGTAAGACCACGCTTACCGAGAAGCTGCTGCTCTATACCGGCAGCATCCAGACTGCCGGCTCGGTCAAGGGCAAGAGCTCGGCCAAGCATGCCGTCTCGGACTGGATGGACATCGAGAAGGAGCGCGGCATCTCCGTCACCTCCTCGGTGCTGCAGTTCACCTATAACGGCGCCTGTGTCAACATTCTCGATACCCCCGGCCACCAGGACTTCTCGGAGGATACCTACCGTACCCTTATGGCCGCCGACGCTGCGGTCATGGTCATCGACGGCGCCAAGGGCGTCGAGGCCCAGACCAAAAAGCTCTTTAAGGTTTGTACGCTGCGTCACATTCCCATCTTCACCTTTGTGAACAAGCTCGACCACGAGGCTCGCGATCCGTTTGAGCTCATGGAAGAGATCGAGAACGTTCTGGGCATCAATACGTATCCTATGAACTGGCCGATCGGCAGCGGCCGCAATTTCCGCGGCGTGTTCGATCGTCAAACCCGTCGCGTTATCGCCTTTGAGGGCGACGGTCACGCCAACGCCACCAAGAAGGTCGCCGAGGTCGAGGCCGAGTTGGGCGATCCTTCCATGGACGAGCTTATTGGCGAAGAAAACCATAAGAACCTGATGGACGATATCGAGTTGCTCGATGGTGCCGGCGACGAGCTCGACTTGGATGCTGTGGCCTGCGGCAAGCTGAGCCCGGCGTTCTTTGGCTCGGCGCTTACCAACTTTGGCGTGGAGCCCTTCCTCAAGGAGTTCCTGCGTCTGGCCCCGACGCCGCGCGCCTATACCGATACGCTCACCAGCGAACCGGTCGATCCCTGCCGCGACGACTTTAGCGGCTTTGTGTTTAAGATCCAGGCCAACATGGACAAGAACCACCGCGACCGCATCGCCTTTGTGCGCATTTGCTCGGGCAAGTTCGAGCGTGGCATGGACGCCTTCCACGTGCAGGGCAACCGCAAGCTCAAGCTTGCCACGGGCACGTCGATGATGGCCGATGACCGCGCCATCGTGGACGAGGCGTATGCGGGCGATATCGTGGGCCTGTTCGACCCGGGTATCTTTAGCATCGGCGACACCGTGTGCTCCGGCAAGCGCCACGTGCAGTATCCGCAGATCCCGACGTTTGCCCCCGAGATGTTCGCTCGCATTACGCAGGTCGATACGCTCAAGCGCAAGCAGTTCGTCAAGGGCATGGAGGAGCTTGCCCAGGAGGGAGCTATCCAGATCTTCCGCGAGCTGGGTGCCGGTATGGAGAGCGTCATCGTGGGCGTGGTCGGCGTGCTGCAGTTTGAGGTACTCGAGCGCCGCCTCAAGGCCGAGTACCGTGTTGAGGTTCGTCGCCAGCCGCTGCCCTATACGGACATCCGCTGGATCCAGAACGACCCCGACACCATCGATATCCCGGGCCTTTCGCTCACGCGCGACACCCTGCGCGTCGAGGACATGCGCGGCGGCAAGCTGCTGCTGTTCACGAGTCCGTGGAACGTGGATTGGGCAACCGACCACAACCCCGACCTTATCCTGTCGGAGTTTGGCAACGTGGCCTTTTAACGCATCGGCGCGGTGACCCTGCGGGGCTGCCGCGCCATTTACTTGCCTGATGCCGTGTGAGCGGCTATCATACCCACCGTCGTCTCAAGACCGGGGCGTCCGAGCAGTTCGGGTCCGATATCCTGCTCGTTAAACCTAAAACCAAAGGAGTACATAATGATCAAGAAGGTCATGGAGGACTACAAGGTCCTGTTGCGGAGCATTCCCGCGGCAACGGTTTCGCTGTTTTTCGTGAGTGTCATCATGATGAACCTGCTGGCCAACAAAGAGCTTATCAGCCTGCCGTATCTGGCACTCGATTGCGGCTTTGTGGTGAGCTGGGTCTCGTTTTTGTGCCAGGACATGATCTGCAAGCGCTTTGGCGCCAAGGCATCCATCAAAATCTCTATCCTCGCGCTGTTGGTTAACCTGGCCGTGAGCCTGTGCTTTTGGGCATGCTCGCTCACGCCCGGTATGTGGGGCGCCTACTACGACACGGGCATGATCGAGGTTAACACTGCCCTTAACGCTACCATCGGTGGCACCTGGTACGTGGTGCTGGGCTCTTCGCTGGCAATGCTCGTCTCTGCCGTGGTTAACTCCACGCTCAACCAGTCGCTCGGCCGCATGCTCAAAAAGAATAATTTTGCGAGCTTCGCCTTCCGCTCCTATGTATCCACGGGTGTTGGCCAGTTTATCGACAACCTGGTCTTTGCCATTGTGGTGAGCCACACGTTCTTTGGTTGGACCTGGGTGCAGGTCCTTATGTGCTCGCTGACCGGCGCTGTCGCCGAGCTGCTGTGCGAGGTCTTCCTGAGCCCCGTGGGCTACAAGGTCGTGCGCGGCTGGGAGCGCGAGAATGTGGGTTCCGAGTACCTCGAGCGCCACGCAACCGCCTAAGGAGCAAGTATGCGGGTTTTGATCACGGGCGCTTCGGGCGGTATCGGAGCCGCGTGCGTGCAGCGCTTTTTGGACGAGGGCCACGAGGTCGTGGGCTTTGATCTGCTGCCGGCGGCGATCGAACACGAGCGCTACCGCCATCTGATCGTTGATGTACGCGAGCCGGACTCGTTTCCAGGCGATCTTGAACCCCAGGTAATCGTGAACGTTGCCGGTACGCAGGATTCGGCCGACGATATTGCTGCCAACCTGCGTGGCACCATCAACGTGACCGAGCACTACGCCTTTGTGGGGGAGGGGCTTGCCGCCAAGCCGACACTGGCTATCAAATCCGTGGTCAATGTGGGGTCGGCGAGCGGACATACGGGATCGGAGTTTCCCGCCTATGCTGCCAGCAAGGGCGGCGTTATCGCCTACACCAAGAACCTTGCAAACCGCCTGGCACCGCAGGCTATCGCCAACAGTGTGGACCCGGGCGGCGTTATCACGCCGCTCAACCGTTGCGTGATGGAAGACGAACACCTGTGGAGCCAGATTATGGAGCTTACGCCGCTTAAACGCTGGGCCACCGCCCAAGAGATCGCCGAGTGGATTTACTTTGTGGGCGTGACCAACCGGTTTATGACCGGGCAGAGTCTGTTGATCGATGGCGGCGAGGCTGACCGCACACAATTTATTTGGCCCGAATAGGAAGCGCGCCCGATGGAAAGCCGTCGGGCGCGTTTTTGATGTATCGATTTTTAGCCGAGGCAAGTCCAGTTGACGGGGGTCGAGCCGTGCTGCTCGAGTAGCCGATTGGCTGCCGAGAAGGGGCGCGACCCCATGAAAGCGGGGAGTTCTGCCGTGGCACGGTTGGCCGAAAGCGGTGAGGGGTGCGTGGAGGCCAGGCAGAACTTGCCGGTTGCCTTGCCCGCGCCGGTCGCGGCGAGCTTGCCTTCGACCATCTGTTGGGCAAAGCGGCCCCATGCCAAAAAGACGACCGGCTGGGGCAGCTGGCAGCAACGTTCGATAATGTAGTCGGTGAGCGTGCTCCAGCCCAGTTTGGCGTGCGAGTTCGCGGCGTGCTCGCGCACGGTGAGCGTAGTGTTGAGAAGCAGGACGCCCTGCTGTGCCCATGGAGTTAGGTCTCCCGTGGCGGGAATAGGGCAGCCCAGATCGGCTTTGAGTTCCTTATAGATGTTGCGCAGGCTCGGCGGCAACTTGGTTTGCGTCGCGGGAACCGAGAACGACAGCCCCATGGCCTGGTTGGGTTCGTGATAAGGGTCTTGACCTAAGATGACAACCTTGACCTGGTCGGCTGGCGTGTAGGCGAGGGCATTGAGGATGTCGTCTTGTGCCGGGTAGATGGTCTGCTCGGCACGCAAAAGGGCGATGCGCTCGAGCAGCTGGTTCGTAGTGTCACGTACCGGCTGCGGCGCATCGCCCAACCAAGTTGCTATGTTGCGGTCGCGGGTTGCGGTGTCCATGGGGCTCCTTTATGGCAGATGCTCTGTTGGCATCTATTGTAAAGGTGTCCGGAGACCTTTATGCCGCGGCCGCATGAGGAGCGGGGTTTACGAGACGTGCTCAGGCGCTCCTGCCATGCGAGCCTGTCCATGTGCGCGGAGGCGCGGAAGCTCGACGGTTGCCACCATGACGCCGGTGAGGATGAGGGCTGCGCCAAAGAAGGCGATGGGGCTCAGGACCTCGCCGACCAGGAAGAACGAGAAGACGGCGGAGCATACCGGCTCGAGCGAGAAGGCGAAGCCGGTGGTCTCGGCGGGCACGTGGGGCTGCACGAGCGTCTGGGTGATAAAGCCGTAGGCAGAGCAGATGAGTGCGAGCGCGACGACAACGACGATCTCGCTCGGCGTGCTGGGAAGCGTGAAGCCGCCAAAGACGCATGCGGCAATGCCCGAGAACAGGCCGCCGAAGCCCAGCTGCCAAACGCCCAGAGCCAGCGGGTCGACATCTTCGACAAAGCGCTTCGCCACAATGATGTGGCCGGCATAGACAAAAGCGGAGAGCAGCATGATGATTGCGCCGGGATTCAGGCTGGTAAAGTCGGCGCCCGAGAGCAGCAGCATGCCGCAGGTGACGATGGCGGTGCCGACGAGCACCTTGCGCTCGGGGGCGCGACGCAGCAGGGCTGCGTTGGCAAACGGCACGATTACGACCGTCAGGCTCTGCAAAAAGCCGGCGGTGGAGGCGGAGGTGAGGCTGGAGCCCAGGCACATGCACGTGAGCTCGGTTGCCATGATGGCACCGATGATGGCGGCGCGAACCATAAGGTCGCGGTTGATGTGCAACGCGCGCTTGTGGAAGAGCAGCAGGCAGACCACAAAGGCGATAATGCAACGCAGCGCAACGATACTCGTGGCGTTCATGCTGTCCATGCCGATCTTCATGAGGGGGTACGAAAAGCCCCATGCGACGGGAACGGAAAATGAGAGCGCGATTGCTTTTTTGCGATCCATGGGACTCCTTTTGTTACAGAACGATTTCGCAAAAAGGATTCTGCTCCCAGATGTGGATGCAGTAAAGCGAATGTATCTTCAGTATGATTAAGAAACGCTAATATCGGTAGGAAAAGCCCTGGCAAAACGTTTTACGGCTGCATTGATGTGGAGGCACGATGGCATCGCGGTATCAGATTGTTTGTATGGTGGTCGATCGCGGCAGTCTTAAGGGCGCGGCCGACGAGCTGGGCTATACGCAAAGCGCGGTGAGCCAGGCCGTCAAGGCGCTCGAGCGCGAGCTGGGCACCACGCTTATCGAGCGCGGAAAGCAGGGCGTTTCGCTTACGCGCGACGGTAAACAATATCTGCCGTACCTGCGCCAGATTGTGACCGCCGAGGCCGAGCTCGAGGGCAAGCGGCAGGAGCTGCTGGGGCTTTCGTCGACTGATATTCGCATCGCGACGTTTACCAACGTGAGTCGAACCGTGTTGCCGCGCGTGATCCGCGATTTTGGAGCCCTGCACCCGGGCGTACGCTTTACCCTCAAGCAGGGCGATTACACGCGCAACGCCCAGTGGGTGCACGATGGCGTGGTTGATTTTTGCTTTACGGCACGCGGATTTACCGCTGGGCTCGAGAAGCGCGTGGTCTATCACGACGAGTTGGTGGCATTGTTGCCGGCCGCGCATCCGCTGACGGCAAAGGAAAAGGTGACACTCGCCGACCTGGCGTCCGAGCCGTTTGTACTGCTGGATGAGGGCGAACAGAGCCTGGTGCTCGATGCATTTGCGGCGCATGGGCTGTCGCCGCACGTGACGAGCGAGGTGACCGACGACTACACCATCATGGCGATGGTGGAGGAGGGCCTAGGCGTGAGCATGCTCTACCGTCGTACTGTGGAGGGCATGCGAGCCGATATTCGTGTGCGGCCCATCGTGCATGCCCCCTCGCGCGACGTGGTGGCCGCCTGGCGCAGCTGGGACACCATGCCTATCGCCACGAGGCGCTTTATCGACTATATGAGCTCGCATATTGTCAATTAATGACTGGCGTAGCGTTGGGTGCGGTGTTTAGCGGGCTGTCGCTTTGGCTTGGGTGGCGCGATAGGTGCGTGCCGGGTGGCAAAGTAGCACCGCCACGACCATAAAGAACGCCGTGGTGCCCAGGCTGATGGGGTAGACCATCATGATGTTCGCAAAGGTGCGGAAGTGCGGGAACACGCAGAACACCCAATAGAAGCGGATGCCGCAGACGCAGATCATGGTGATGAGGGCGGGCGTGAGCGAGATACCAAAGCCGCGCAGGTAGCCTGACATGTTTTCGTAGAACATGCTAAAGGCGTACGCCGGGAAGATCGAGCACACGCGGATATAGCCGATCGAGACGATGTTGGGATCGCTGTTGAACAGCGACAAGATCTCACGCCCCAGGCCGACAATAACGATAATTGTGGTGAGCGCGACGATACCGCCTTCGACCAGGCAGACCTTGAGCGTTTTGGTGCAGCGGTCGATCTGGCGGGCACCGTGGTTTTGTCCCACAAAGGTGGTGCAAGCCTGGCTAAAGCTGTTGAGCAGGTTGTAGCACACGTACTCCAGGCTCATGGCGGCGCTCGAGGCCGCCATGACTTCGGTGCCAAGGCTGTTGATGGCGGATTGGATGATGATGTTGGCGACGGCAAAGACGGCGCTCTGGATGCCGGCGGGCAGGCCGATCTTGACGATGCGCTTGAGGGCGACGGGGTCGATAGCCAGGTCGCGCGGGGTGACGCGGACGACGGAGTCGGTCTTGAGCAGGCGGATAAAGAGCGTGGCGGCGCTGACAGTGTAGGCGATAGCGGTGGCGATGGCGACGCCCGCGACGCCCCAGTGGAGTATGGGGACAAAGATGAGATCCAGGCCAATGTTGAGGACGGTGGACACGGCAAGCGCCTGCAGCGGCATGCGGGTGATGCCGACGGAGCGGAAGATCGCGGCCTCAAAGTTGTAGAGCAAGATCGAGGGCAGGCTGAGCAAAAAGACGCGCAGGTAGAGCGAAGCGAGCGGCATGGTCTCGGCAGGCACGTTGAGCGCAGCGAGCATGGGTTCGGCAAAGACCTCGCCCAGAGCGATGACGACAAAGCCCACGAGCGCCATTAAAATCGAGGTATGGACGGCGCGTTTGACCATGTTTTGGTCGTTGCGGCCGATAGCGTTGGCGATGACCACGTTGGAGCCAAGCGACATGCCAATAAACAGGTTGAGCATAAGACTGGTAAGCGGAACATTGGAGCCGACCGCCGCCATGGCGAGGGTTCCCTGGTCGCCCGAGAAGTTGCCGATGATGACCGTGGCGATGAGGTTCGACAGCTGCTCCAAGATGCTCGTGGCGGCCACGGGGAAGGCGAACAGGGGAATATTTCGCCACAGCGAGCCGGTGGTCATGTCAATGTGCTTAGATACGGTATCAGCCATGCGCTCTCAATCTCTAACATGCTATATCGTGCTTATTTGCGCAGACGATGATACTCCTAATTGGCTAGTCGTTGGGGACGTTCTTAAACGACTAGTCATTCAAGAACGTCCCCAATGACTAGGTGGGGAAGGCGTGCGACAATGGTGGGCGTTGTGTTGTTCGCACTAAGGAGTTGCCATGTTGTTATGTCCCGTTTGCCATGAGCCGTTGGTGGACGACAAGCGTGGTGCTGCATGCGCGGGCGGACACCGGTTTGACCGTGCACGCGAGGGTTATCTATATCTGCTGCGCTCGTCCAAGAGCGGCGACTCTATGGGCGATCCCAAGTCGCAGGCGCGCAGTCGCCGCGACTTTTTGAACCGCGGCTACTATGCGCCGTTGCGCGATGCGATGGTTGAGCTGGTGCGCGAGCGGGCGGCTGGGCACGCTGCGTCTGCGAACGGCCTCATGACCTTGCTCGACATTTGTTGTGGCGAGGGCTACTACACCAGCGCCATGGGTACGGTTTCGGGCGTGGATGCTTACGGCTTTGACCTTGGCAAGGAGATGGTGCGCCTGGCCGCCAAGCGCGGCGATGCAACCTTTTTTGTGGCCAACATGAAGGATATCCCCGTGGCCGATGGCGCCTTCGATATGGTGACCGAGCTCTTCGCTCCCTTTAACGAGCGTGAGTTTGCCCGCGTGCTGGCGCCAGAGGGCTCGCTCTATACCGTGGTGCCGGGCGCCCGTCATCTGTTTGGGCTTAAGGAAGTGCTCTACGATACACCGTACCTTAACGACGAGAAGCTGCCGAAAACCACCGAGCTCGAGTTGGTCGGAACGCAGCGGGTGTCTGCGATTATTACGCTTCAGACCCAGGCCGACATCGAAGCCGTATTTCAGATGACGCCCTACTACTACCGCACACGTCCTGCCGACAAAGAGCGCCTGGCAAACCTGGACACCCTTCAAACCGACATCGACTTCATCATCGCCGAGTATCGCCACAGCTAACAACCTACCAAAAAGGGACAGGTTTATTTTGGTAGGTTTTATCTGGGCAAACGTAAAGGGCCGACCGCGGAGATGCGCGATCGGCCCTTTTTAGTTGCTTGGCTGCAGAGGTTATGAGAAGCGAGCGCTTACAGGCGGTCCTTGTTCTCGGCCTTAACGGCGTGCGCCTGCTGAACAAAGAACAGGTCGTACACCACGATGACAAAGGCGACGATATTGACGGAGCTGCCGCCGAGCGCGGGAAGCGTGAGCACGGCCTGCGCAATCGTGGCGATTGCGGCAACGATGCCGAGCTTAAACGCGCCATCCACCTGCGAAGGCTTGTTGGCGCCCTTGATGCCCGCAACGCCCGCGGCGAGATCGATGAGGCCCTTGGCGATAATCACGACCGCGGCGAGCATGGCATTCGATCCGTAGGTGGACTCGAGCTTGCCGGTCGCGATGCCGGCGATTCCAATGACGAGACTGGCGATGCCCAGAACAAAATAAATCAGGGCAAGGATTTTGAGTGTCTTGCGAGCGGTGCTCATAACTGGTCCTTTCGATGTGGGCAGGACGACCTCGTCGTGCCCCATGTACAGCACATATGGTGAAGCACATTGTAGTTCAACGGGGCGATGCATGCGCTTGAAAGCGTCTCTTACCTGTACGGTCCAACCTTTCAAAAAGGAAAGCTGGACGTAAGCCAAATCGATGGCAGCTCATGTGCGGCGCTGAGATGATGGGGCCATGGTAAGAGCTGGACCGAAGGAGGAGCCATGATGTACGGAGCAGGGCAAGTGCGTGAGCCGCGGTCGTTGGGAAGGCGCATGAGTGATTCCGTGATCGCTGCTGTGTGCACGGGATTGATGGCGGTGCTTTGCATTGCGATGCTGTGGGCCATGTCGCATGTGGGACAATAGCGGACGGTTGGGTGCTGGCATAAACGGCGCCCCGCGTATTCGTTTTGCTTGTTAAGGAGTGTCCATGGGCGTCGTCGATCCCTTTTCTGTTGCTCGGGCCGCGGGGCTTGAGCTGACCGGGAAGTCCGAGGGCCTCACGCTCACCGACGGCACGATGGAGCTGCGTGCCGATTTCACCCGCATGCTTCCACGGCTCAAGCAGGGCCGTCTGCAGCAAGAGCTGTTGGTAAAGGCTGCGCGCACAAAAGGCATCGAGAGCCCATGGGCGATTGACGCCACGGCAGGCTTTGGCGAGGATTCGCTGCTGCTGGCTGCCGCGGGCTTTACCGTCGATCTGTATGAGCAGGATTGCGTGATCGCGGAACTCCTCAAGGATGCCTTGGATCGCGCGGCAGATGATCCGGCGCTTGCGGCAGCCGTGGCGCGCATGCGCTTACATGCGGGCGAGGATAGCGTTGCCGGCCTTCGCCATACAGCCGAGCTGATCGGGCAGGGCGAGCTCGTGGCTCCCAACGTGGTGTATCTGGACCCCATGTTTCCCGAGCGCACCAAGAGCGCGGCGGTTAAAAAGAAGTTCCAGCTCTTGCATCATCTGGAACAGCCGTGTGCCGATGAGGAGACGCTGGTCGAAGCTGCGCTTGCGGTGCACCCGCGCAAGGTCGTTATCAAGCGGCCGGTGAAGGGACCGTTGCTTGCCGGTATGAAGCCGAGCTATCAGCTCGCGGGCAAGGCCGTGCGCTACGACGTTCTGGTGTCGCCGCGTCCGTAACACGTTCATGATGGCTCGCGCTGCGTCAGCACCGCGCCGATGCGACGCTTACTTCCAGGGATGCGACGTCAAATGCCACCCGCCACAGTATTCGCATTTGTAGCAGGCAAGCCCGCGCCTGCCGCGGTTTTCGCAGTCGGCCATAACGGCCTCGGCCTCGGCACGCGTGTCGTAACGGTTTTTGCGCTCGCACGACTTGTAGCGCCAGGCTTCATCGCGCTCGGCGTCCAGAGCGTCGCGGCGCTCGTCCTCGCGCGCAAACAGGTCGCTCATATCGCCGCCGGTGGCAGCGCCCAAAAACTCGCTTTTGGCCTTTGACCAGGCGGCTCGCTTTTTGCTTCCCATCTGCTTCGCGCCCCTCTTCAAACGCTGGTATCATTGCTCAATCAAAGTGATACCAATAAACGTGAGGTCGCCGCGTGATGATCAGAAAAACCCTCGATACCGACATTCCCGTCGTCATGGCTATCTATGACGCCGCCCGCGCCTTTATGCGCGCGCACGGTAATGCCACGCAGTGGCCGGTGGGTACGCCCTCGGCGGAGCAGCTGGCTGCCGATATCGCCGCCGGTGGCAGCTATGTGTGCGAAGTCGACGGCCGCGTGGTGGCGACGTTCGCCTTTTTGCCGGGCCCGGACGAGTGCTACGACGTAATTGAGGACGGCCAATGGCGCAGTGACGCCCCGTACGCCGTGCTACACCGTGTGGCGTCCGACGGCACCGCGCACGGTATCGCGGCTGCGATGTTTGCCTTTGCCAAGGAGCATGCCGACCACCTGCGCATCGATACGCATCGGGGTAACCTACCCATGCAGGGTGCGAGCATCAAGGCGGGGTTTGAGCGCGCTGGCATCGTGTATGTGTCCGACGGTACCCCGCGCGTGGCGTTTGACTGGCTGCGTGAGGCATAAGAGCGGGGACGCGCACCAACACTCCGCGTAAGCGAAGATGGCCCCGGGTGGGGCCATTTTTGATTGCTGCGTTGTTTGGCAAGGTAGCGGATGCTGCGCGCTGTCGGCTCTAAGGCAGCTACGCCCGGGGCAGCTCGCTTCCGCAGTGGCAACACTTGGTCGCGCCTTCGTGCACCTCTTCCAAGCAATACGGGCAGACGGGCGCCGGTGCGGCTTCCTCGGCGGTGGCGCCGGCGAGCTTGTCTCCAATTTCCTGCGCTTTGTTGAAAGCCTTGACGATGGCAAAGACAATCGCCGCCACAATCAAAAAGTTGATGCACGCGCCGATAAACGCACCAAAGTCGATATTGGTGCCCGGCACCACCAACCCCGAGATCTCGGTGGCGCTGCCGCCGGCAATCACGGAGATAAGCGGGTTGATGATGTTATCGGTAAGCGAGGTCACGATGGCGGTGAATGCGCCGCCGATAATCACGCCGACGGCCATGTCTATCACGTTGCCGCGATTGATGAATTCCTTGAACTCGTTGAGCAATGCCTTCATGGTGGTTCCTCGCTGTTGTGGGAATCGCGTCGTTGCCGACCCAGATGAGCCCGGGCAGACAAAAAGGGGAGGTACCGGCTTTCGCAAGGCGCGAACCTACGAAAATCGCCGCGCGGCAACGCGGGGCGATGAGCTCGGTCGGGGGATAGGGCCCGCTTCGCCCGCCGGCCCGTAAATTGTATCATCCAGTGTGGAACGAGGACGCCCGTTGCCGCGTGCGATGGTCTTGTAATAAGAGGAGAGCCATGTCGAAGCAAGCGGTCGTCGGAATCTTGGCGCATGTCGATGCCGGCAAGACCACGTTGGCCGAGGCCATGCTGTTCAACGCGGGTCGCATTCGCAAGCGCGGCCGCGTGGACGATGGCGATTCGCATTTGGACACTAACGCGATCGAGCGCGAGCGTGGCATTACGATTTTCTCGTCGCAGGCCGTGCTCGATCATGGCGACACCCACGTCATGCTCGTGGATGCACCGGGACATGTCGATTTTTCTGCCGAGGCGGAGCGCACATTGCGCGCGCTCGACTACGCGATTTTGGTTGTGGGCGCCAACGATGGCGTGCAGGGGCATACCGAAACCCTGTGGCGTCTTCTTGCGCGCTATGACATCCCAACGTTCATCTTTATCAACAAGATCGATTTGGAGAATCCCGGCCACGATGTTTTGCTGGCACAGCTTGGGCAGCGTCTTTCTGAGGGCTGCCTGGATGCTAACGAACTGTTGGCGGGCGGTGCCGTTCAGGAGGACGCTGCTGCGTTGGACGAAGCGGCGCTCGAGGAGTTTCTTGAAGTGGGTGGGCTTTCCGTCGCAACGCTGTCACGCATGGTTGCCGAGCGTAAATTGTTTCCCTGCTTTGCTGGCTCGGCGCTCAGGGACCAGGGCGTGGACGAGCTACTGGACGACATGTGTACGCTGATGCGTGAACAGGCGTGGCTCCCGGAGTTTGCCGCACGCGTCTACCGCGTGAGCCGCGGGGATCGCGGTGAGCGCTTGGCTTGGGTTAAAGTGACCGGCGGCACGCTGCGCGCAAAACAGACGATTAACGGACGTTCCGGTGCCGAGGCATGGGAGCAGAAGGTCGATCAGGTGCGCATCTATAACGGCGAAAAGTATGAGCTTGCCCAAGAAGTTGCCGCTGGCGGTATTTGTGCCGTGACGGGTCTTGCGCACGTTCGCCCGGGGGACGCCCTGGGCGCGGAGCCTGCGGGCGATGCACCTGTCATTGCGCCGGTCCTCACCTATACGGTGCTTCCGGGCGAACACGATGTCCATGCGGTGTTCAAAGCGCTGACTGAGTTGGCGGACGAAGATCCCATGCTCGGCGTAAGCTGGAACACGCATCTTGAACAAATACATCTGCAGCTCATGGGAGCGGTGCAGCTCGAGGTCGTGCAGCGCGTGCTGGCCGATCGTTTTGGCCTTGCGGTCGAGTTTGAGCCCGGCGGCATCCTCTATAAGGAGACGATTTCGCAGCCGGTCGAGGGCGTGGGCCACTTTGAGCCACTGCGCCATTATGCCGAGGTGCATCTGAGCCTGGAGCCGTTGCCAGCGGGTTCGGGCGTGCAGTTTGGCACCGTGACCTCGACCGACGAGCTCGATCTTAACTGGCAGCGTCTGGCACTTACTAACGCCATGGAGCGCGATCACCTGGGCGTGCTGACCGGCTCGCCCATCACCGATGTACGCATTACGCTCACAGGTGGCCGTGCGCATGCCAAACACACCGAGGGCGGCGACTTTCGCCAGGCCACGTACCGCGCGATTCGCCAGGGTTTGATGCAGGCGCGTGAGGCCGGCGCGGCGGTGCTGCTGGAGCCGTGGTATCGCTTTGAGCTCGAGGTGCCGGGGGAGTGCGTGGGCCGGGCGCTTTCAGATGCCACGCGCATGGGTGCCGAGTACGAGCCGCCGACGATGGCGGGGGACCGGGCGAAGCTTGTGGGTCGCGTGCCGGCATCCGAGGTGCAGGACTATGCCCTGGAGGTAGCTGCCTACACAAGCGGCCGCGGTCATCTGTACCTGGAGTTCGCCGGTTATGCGGCTTGCCATGATGCCGAGCGCGTAATCGAGACGGCCGCCTATGAGCCCGAGGCCGATCTGCCCAACACGCCTGATTCGGTCTTTTGCTCTCACGGTGCCGGTTACACGGTCAAATGGTACGACGTACCCGCCGCGGCGCACGTAAAGGTCGATCCCTCCACCTTCCGCCCCTGGCGAGCAGCAGATGCCGAGTTTTTCGGCCACATGTGCCATTAGGGGACGGGGTAGAAATGGTAGGTTTTCTGGTCCTCTAGCCCTTGACAAATTGGTTTTGGTGCCAGCGTGACAAATTGTCAGTCCCTTTGTCAGATTAAGTTGGTATAACTCGGTACAAGTTGGTATAACTATTGCCAGGGTTTGCCAATCCGAGGAGTCCGACATGAATCCAAATCCCTTTAAGCCCACTGCCGGCAAGCGGCCCCCGATACTCATCGGCCGCGAGTCGGTCATCGAAGATTTTGAGGAAGGACTCGACAACGGCGCTGGAGCGCCGGGCAGGCTCATGCTCATTACGGGAAATCGCGGCTGCGGCAAGACGGTTCTCCTGCGGGAGCTGCAACGTCTAGCCAGCGAGCGCGGATGGGCGGTTGTCTCCGATTCCGCGTCGCTTGGCTTATGCGACCGCTTGGCCGATGCGCTTCGCTCGAATAAACCCGTTGTGACGTCAATGGAGTTCGGTCCGTCGTTTGGTCGGATGTCGGTCGAGGCGGCGCGAGCAAAGGGCGAGACGTTGCGAGGGCTGGTCAACGAGCGCCTCAAGAGGCTCGGTCTAGGCAAGGGCATACTGTTTGCGATTGACGAGGCACAATCGGCGTCTATCGAGGAACTGGCGGCTCTTGCCGTTCTCTATCAGCAGGTGCTCGGAGACCAGGATGCCACGGGCTTGCCCGATAGCGACCAGCGTGGTCTTGCGCTGGTGTTTGCCGGCTTACCCAGTATGGTTGACGATCTGCTCGAAGAGCCGAGCGTGACGTTTTTGCGGCGTGCCCAGCAGCGTACGCTGGGGGCGATTTCTTTGCCCGAGGTGCGCGATTCATATATCCAGACGGTCAAAAACGCTGGTCTTTACGTTGACGCGGGGACGGCGGACCTTGCGGCACACAAGAGCATGGGGCATCCCTATATGGTTCAGCTGGTGGGATATTACATGTGGCGGTCTGCCGTTCGGCGTGACTCGCAGGTCATTGAAGTGTGCGATGTCGAGGCTGGCTACGCCGATGCCGTCTCCGAGTTCTATGAAGCGGTCGACGCGCCCCTGTATTACGGGTTGCGCAGTCCGCAACGCCTCTTTATCGAGGCCATGGCTGCTGACGAGGGTAAGCCGACGCGCATGGCGGATATCATTGAGCGTTGCGATCGCACCCAGAGCTGGGCGAGTAAATATCGCGCAAGCTTGATTCGCGAGCGAGTCATCGAGGCTGCCGGATACGGCCTCGTCCGGTTTACCGTGCCCATGCTGGGCGCGTACATTCGAGATCGCATTTTATGGCATGAGTAGGGTGATAAAGGTGATGGAACAGAAGATGAGCCCGCGGGCTATCGAGGTGCGTGGCGCGCGTGTACATAACCTCAAGGACATCGATATCGATATTCCGCTGGGAAAGCTCGTGGGTATTGCCGGCGTGTCGGGTTCGGGCAAGAGTTCGCTGGCGCTGGGGGTTCTTTATGCCGAGGGCTCGCGTCGCTACCTGGAGGCGCTAAGCACCTATACCCGCCGTCGTCTAACGCAGGCCGAACATGCCCAGGTGGACGAGGTGCTGCACGTGCCGGCGGCGCTCGCATTGCATCAGCGCCCCAGCGTGCCGGGCGTGCGTTCTACCTTTGGCACCATGACCGAGCTCAACAATAGCCTGCGTCTGCTCTTTAGCCGTTGCGCCCATCACGTATGCCCGCATTGCGGGGCGCGTTTGGAGCCGAGCCTTAACGTGGCCGCAGGCCTGTCGCTCACGTGTCCGACGTGCGGCCGCGAGTTCTACGCGCCGAGTGCCGAGGACCTTGCCTTTAATAGCGGTGGTGCGTGCCCTACCTGCGGCGGCACCGGTGTCATGCGCGAGGTGGACGAGGCGAGCCTGGTGCCCGACGAGTCAAAGACCATCAACGAGGGCGCAGTGCTTCCCTGGGGTACGCTCATGTGGGATCTGATGAAGCAAGTGGCCGGCGAGATGGGCGTGCGTACCGACGTGCCGTTTAACCAGCTCACGCCTCAAGAGCGCGACATCGTGTTCCACGGCCCGGCGGTTAAGAAGCACATTCTTTACGTTCCCAAAAACGGCGAGGGTGCCACGCCGCTCGACTTCACCTATTACAACGCCGTCTATACCGTCGAGAATGCGCTCGCCAAGGTCAAGGACGATAAGGGCTTAAAACGCGTTGCGCGCTTTTTGCGCGAGGGCCCATGCCGTGATTGCGACGGTACGCGTCTCTCCGAGGCTGCGCGCCAGCCCCAGGTGCGCGGTATCAATCTGTCACAGGCGGCGGCCATGACGCTTGGTGATGCGATTGAGTGGGTGCGCGGGGTGCCCGCATCCTTGCCGCCCGAGATGCGGCCCATGGCAGCGGATATCTGCGATTCGTTTTTGGGCACGGCTCGTCGTCTGGTCGACCTGGGTCTCGATTACCTTTCGCTCGATCGCGCCGGTGCCACGCTCTCCACGGGTGAGCGTCAGCGCGTGCAGCTCGCCCGTGTGGTGCGTAACCGATCGACGGGCGTGCTCTATGTACTGGACGAGCCTTCGATCGGCTTGCACCCTGCCAATGTCGACGGCTTGGTGGGTGTGATGCGCGACCTAGTGGGCGACGGCAACACCGTGGTTGTTGTCGACCACGATACGCGCGTGTTGGCGGAGGCTGATTATCTGGTTGAGATGGGCCCCGTTGCCGGAGCAGGCGGCGGCAATGTGATCGCCGCTGGTACGGTTGACGAGGTCGAACAATCGCAGGGCAGCCGCATCGCACCGTTTTTGCGCGCAGACCCCAAGCGTTTGCGCCCGCGGGTGGCTGACGACGAAATGTTCGATCAAGGCCATATCCGCATGGCGACCGATGTCATCCATACCGTCAAACCGCTCGAAGTCGATATACCGCGCGGTCGCCTTGTCACGGTGACGGGCGTTTCGGGTTCGGGCAAGACAACCCTGGTGCTCGAGACGCTCATCCCTGCACTCAAGGCTCAGGCAACTGGCGCGCGCCTGCCAAGCCATGTGCGCAGGGTCGACGCCGAGGGCATCGCACGCGCCAACCTGATTGACGCCACGCCCATCGGCGCCAACGTGCGCTCGACGGTGGCGACTTATGCCGACATCCATGACGAGCTGCGCCGCGCCTTCGCCCGTACGTCTGAGGCTAAGGCAGCCGGCTACAAGGCAGGCGCCTTTAGCTACAACACCGGCGCCTTGCGCTGCCCTACGTGCGACGGCACGGGCTCGATATCACTCGACGTGCAGTTTTTGCCCGATGTCGAGATCGTCTGCCCGGCATGTCGCGGCTCACGTTATGCAGACGCGGCTTCGCATATCCATCGCGAGGGCAAGGACGGGAGCTTGCTTACGTTGCCGCAGCTCATGGATATGAGTGTGGATGAGGCCATCGACGCCACACTGGGACTCAAGAAGGTTCAGACGCGCTTACAGACCTTGCACGACCTGGGCTTGGGTTATCTCACGCTCGGTGAACCCACGCCGGCGCTTTCGGGCGGCGAGGCACAGCGTCTTAAGCTTGCGAGCGAGATGGGCCGCGTGCAGGACGATGCCGTATTCGTATTCGACGAGCCCACGATCGGCCTACATCCGCTCGATGTTCAGGTGTTGTTGAGTGTGTTCGATGGCCTCGTTGCCAAGGGCGCCACGGTTATCGTGATTGAACACGATCTCGACCTTATCCGTAACGCCGATTACGTGATCGACATGGGCCCGGGCGGTGGCGATGCGGGCGGGCAAATCGTCTGTGCCGGCACGCCGGGGGACATCGCGGCCTGCTCCAAGAGCATTACCGGACGTTATCTATAACCGAATGCGACAAAGGGACAGTCCCTTTGTCGCATTGATACCTATTTCACGCATTGAGCTGCGAGATAGTCGCGGAAGAATGGCAATTCAAATGCGACGAGCCCTCGTCCTCGCTCCCCGATGATGCCGGCGTCTATCATGCGGCGTCGGTAGCGGGAGACCTGCTGCGGCGAACGCTTAAGGCGCTCGACAAGGTCAGCGGTGGTGGACTCTTCCTCGTCATCGAGCATGGCGATGAGGAATCGCTTGTCCTCTGCCGTGAGTTCCCGATAGGTTGCCGCGAGGATTCGGTCGTCCATCTCGTCGCGCGCGATTTTGATTCCCAGGTCAAAGTCGCGTGACGAGATTTCCTTCGAATCGCTTGTGAGGTCCCAGGCACGGTAGCCTACGAGTTGCAATAGGAAGGGAAAACCAGAGATCGAGCGAACGGCTCGATCGATTCCCTCAGCATCTGCCAGGCGATCGTTTTCCTGGATTGTGCGAATCAAGGCCTCGCGCACGTCATAGTCGGCAATGCGGCCCAGATGATATTGTTGGGCGCGGCGAAGGAACGAGACCGTCTTGTGGTTCAGTAGCGTCGATACGTTGTTGGGAAGTCCCGCCATGAGCAGCGCGACGCGTTTCCCATCGGTCACAAAGTGCTGATACGTCGCTGCGAGCTGAATCATCTCGTCGAGTGTCGGGTCCACCTCGTCAACCGTGACGAGCAGACCGGCGCCCGCCTCGTTGAGCTGGTCGATGATGTCGCTCATGCGATAACGCCAGGTTGAGGCATCGTGAACGCGACTGACCTCGATGCTGCCGAGCGGTGCAATTCCGAGACCGGTGACTTCGAAGTGGTTGGACGGGTCGATAAGATGGCCGGCAGCACGTTTCGCCCCAAGCTCGATTTCCTCAAGCATTCCCGGGAGCGCGGTCGTCTTTACGGCAATCCAGCCGTGGGATTCCGCCCTTGTCGCGAGCGACGACATGAGAGCGGTTTTACCGGTTCCACGCGCGCCTGAGAAGATCGAGGTTAATTCTGGGCGCCTGCGCTGGCTCAAGAAGGCACGGTCCAAATCCCGAATAATCTGTTGTCTGCCAGCGAGATGGGCAGGAACTTCGCCAAAACTAGGGGTAAACGGGTTTTCGAGGTATTCCACAATGCCCTCCTTTAGCGTCTCGGGTTAATTTCATTTTATTCTAGTTAATCTCAATTAAAAACGATTAATTTCATTTCAAAGCATAAGGTTGGCGTCGTGCGTTATCGAAGCGGTGCTTGAATAGCTTACGTTGGAGCTCGAAAATGGGTTCAACCCATTCGCGAAATTTGCACGCCCTATTGTGAGTGGGCTCTCAGATGAGCTGAAGCTGCCATCGTGCGGCTGATAGGGGCAATCATGAAAAACAGAATCTATGGGTATGCTCGAGTTTCGTCAGCAGATCAGAACCTGGATCGCCAACTGGATGCGCTGGAGCGGTTTCCGGTCCAAACGAATTTGATCTATGCTGACAAAGCGAGCGGAAAGGACTTCAGGCGTCCTCAGTACCGGCGTCTTCTTCGTCGTCTGCGCGAAGGGGACGTTCTGGTGATTAAGAGTATCGATCGATTGGGTCGCGACTACCGTGAAGTTCTTGATGAATGGCGTCGCCTAACGACGGACAAACACGTTGCCATCGTGGTGCTCGATATGCCATTGCTTGATACACGCGAACAACCCAATGGAATTACGGGGACTTTTATTGCCGATCTAGTGCTTCAGGTTTTGAGCTACGTGGCTCAGGTGGAGCGCGAAAACATAAAGCAGCGCCAGGCGGAGGGTATCGCGTCGGCGCGTCTGCGGGGTGTGAGATTTGGGAGACCGACGCTCGAACGTCCGGATAACTACCGCGATGTCATCAAATCATTCGAAGGAGGTGAGGTTACGAGGCAAGAGGCCGCAATGCTTTTGAACGTTAGCGCATCGACGTTTGATCGTTGGAGACGGGCGGACGCGAACGGATATGACCGTTCGCCGTTTGCCCGTCCTCTTTAGCTAGACATTTTGACGAGGGGAGTTTATTGCACAGGGCCCACTCCTTCCCTCGATGTTTATCCAGTTCACGCCCTTGAATCAAATAGTGCCACCGCGTCGCCAATTCGTCTGCTATTTGACGAGGGGGGGTTAAACGACTACCAAAGGATATGTAATGAAGAAAAAGTTATTTACGGCAGTTCTGGCTTTTAGCGCGGCGGCGCTAATCGGCATTTCTCTACCACTCGGAATTACGGGTCGCGGCTGGAGTCCGACATGCGCATTTGCAGCGACTAAGAAAAGTGGAAAGAAGCCAAAGCCAGGTAAGAAGGATTCAGTAAAAATCGATCAACTAAACTGGAGCGTCTCAGAAGGCGTTGTTGATGGCGTCGAGATGATGACATTTGAATATGACAATAAATCGAGCTTCGATATTGCTCAGTTCACTATTCAGTTTGAGCCGAAAGGGGAGTTGACTGACGAACAGAAACTTCTGTTTACTGACGTTTTTGATGAGGAAGAGGCTGCGCACGATTATTCAACGCTGAAAATGACGGCGGATAGCCAGCGAATCGTCGAGAAGCGAGAATCGGTTGATAGCGTTCCGTGCATTACCCATGGTGACTATGTCGCCAATGCCCAGCAGAATCAATATGACCTGATGGAGCCTTCAGTGGCGACTATTGCCTATCTAGGCGGCGATGGAAAGATATATCTCGAGTACTATAGTTTCAAGTCGAAAACCTATACGACTTCATCAAAGGGCGGTGTCAAGGCGTATGACTGGCCAACAAAAGCCCTTGCAAAATCCTTGCCGAAGCCTGACTGCCCTATCGTTTATACGTCGTTAGACGAAAAAGACTGCCTTTCGTTTGTCGCATTTGGCATCGATCGTGATGGGTACGACAAATACATCAAAGCTTGCAAGAAAAAGGGATACAAGGACATCGAATATTCGTATGACAGCAGTTTTTGCGCAAAGGATAAAAAGGGACGGGAACTGATGATCGGATATAGCGACCGAGATCAGC
Organism: Collinsella sp.; assembly: GCA_014871665.1. Classification (GTDB taxonomy): domain Bacteria; phylum Actinomycetota; class Coriobacteriia; order Coriobacteriales; family Coriobacteriaceae; genus Collinsella. The sequence goes on from WGSL01000005.1 coordinate 38,221, forward strand.
GGATGGACGTCAGCGTTTCAGTTGATTAACGTGGGCATATGATCGAATGATCAACGCGTTATGATGCCTATGTATGGATTGGGGTGCCGGCCTATGGTCTGTGCCCCAATCTTTCTAAAGTTACGTGCAGCAGAATAGGTATTAAATTAACGTATGAATGTGTATTTATATTATGTTGGATTTAAGTCCTTCCTTTCTGAATTGGTTGACATCAAAACCCAATATAACTGAATTGAGTCCGTAATTACCCTGAGGACAACTGGAAGACAAGGGCTAAATGAGCGTTTCCAATCCGTTTAAAACAATTGGCCAGAAGATAATTGTCGCCCTATTGGCGTTAGGCTTGATTGCAGCTTGTGGCGGCTGCGTGTACCTGTGGTTGACGCGCGATCAGACCGTTATAAGCGATGATTCGATTCGGGAAGAAATTAAGCCGGTAACGAAGTTGCTTACCTACGAATACGATTTTACTCAGGTTCTATATATTGACGATGCAGGGAATCCGTTTGGTTTTAACAACCCATTTACTACTAAGCGATATGTAGCGACCATCGATGGCAAGGCGGATATCGGCCTGAACGTAGACGATGAGAACCTGAAGGTCAAAGTCCATCGTTCGAAAAACAACGAGTCGGTAATAAAATCTGTTAATGTTACGCTTCCGCATTCCGAGATCGTGACGTTGTCAACGGATCCGAACTCGCTTAAAAAGTACGTTGAGGACAATGGTTTTCTTAATTGGAATCAGGTCAGTACGGACGATTTAAATAAATTGCTTCAGCAGGCTGATAAGGACCAGAGGCAAAAGGTTCAAGAAAGTGGCATGCTGGAAAAATCTGATGAACGTGCAGTAAAACTGGTGAAAAAGCAGGTGTCGACGTTCTGTGGTCCAGACGTAAGGGTCAATGTCGAATTCGAAGATTAATATCTACCTTTGAAATCAAATTACTGATTCAGCTGAATGCCCGCTATCGCGATGCCTTACGTTGCGATAGCGGGCATCTCTGATTTCGTTTGAAGGGTGTCAATGTGACAATTGTCCGATATGACAACGAGACTGTCCCTTTGTCACATTCCCGGAAAACCTGTCTGACGCAGGGCCTCGTAGAGGACGATGGCGGCGCTGTTGGAGAGGTTGAGTGCGCTGATGCGGTAGTCATCCGGATTGACAAAGTTGCCGCAGATATCCTGTCGAAGGATGGTTTCGTGGCTGTCCTCGGTATGCCCCAGCGATTCCTCGTGGGCTTCCCAGGCCTCGGCGTTATCGAGTGAGTCGCAATCGCGCAGCATCGGGATACGCTCACAGCGCTCAGGCGCCGCGGCAAGCAGTGGCTCGGGAATCCCTGAGCTCTCGCTGCCAAAGACCAAGTAGTCGCCATTGCGGTAGGTACTTTGCGCATAGGTGCGGCGTGCCTTTTTGGTCAGCAGATGCAGGCGCTTGTCGGCGGGGGAGAGGCTGTTGCGGGCAAGGAAATCCTCCCAGCCGGCATAGGTCGTCACGTCCAAGTTTTGCCAGTAGCCCAGGCCGGCGCGACGCACCGTCTTGTCATCGAGCGAAAAGCCCAGCGGCTCCACCAGATGCAGACGGGCGCCGGTAACCACGCAGGTGCGGCCGATATTGCCCGTATTGGCCGGAATCTCGGGCGCATACAGCACAATGTTGAACATGAATCTCCTTGGCTCAGAACGAAAAACCACCACGAAGGGACAGGCACCTTCGTGGTGGTTGGCGACTACTTTGCGGACAAATGCCCGCTTGGATAAACCTAGGCGCGGTGCCAGTCGGTCAGGCAGGCATCGAGGGAGGCGATGAGCGCATCCTTGTCCATGTGACGGCCGATGATGCACAGGCTCGTCATGCGGTCGCCCGTCTCGTCGTCCCAAATCTGCATGATCTCGGGGTTCTCGTCGATGATCTTCTGCTTCTCGCCCTCGGGCGCCGAGTCGACAAACAGGCCGTTCTCCATCAGGCGCATCTGGTGTCCGGCCTGCTCGAACATGTAGCACATGTCCGGATTGCCGGTCTGCCACAGCGGACCCTTGACGCGGATGACCTCGTCGGGCCACTCCTGCTCAACAAAATCGGTGAACTTCTGCAGGTCAAACGGCTTGCGGCGCGAGTAAACAAAGGTCTCGATGTCGTACTCGAGCACCTCGGGGTCATCGTGCTCCTCGGGATGTTCCATGGCATCGATCCAGGCGGCGGAGTTGTAGGCGCGCATAAAGTCGAAGCGGTCGGTGTCGAGCAGCTCCTTCATGGGGACCTCGCCGTTTTGGGCCTCGACGATCACGGCGTCTTTCTGCAGGCTGCGCACGATGGCCTTAAGCTCGGCGATTTGCTCAGAGCTCACGGTATCGGTCTTGTTGAGGATCAGCGTGGAACAGAACTCGATCTGCTGGATGAGCAGGCTCTCGATGTCGTCCTCGTCGATATCCTCTGCCAGCAGGTCGCGACCGCCGTTGAACTCGTCATACATGCGGGCGCAGTCGACCACGGCCACGATGTTGTCGAGCGCGAGCTTGGGCTCGCCGCCCACCTTGGCCTCGTCGCAGAAGCTCGAGATGGTGTAGGCGATGGGGATAGGCTCGCAAATACCCGATGCCTCGATGATGATGTAATCGAAGTTGCCCGAATCGGCGATGCCCTGCAGCTGGTTGGCCAGGTCATCCGAAAGCGTGCAGCAGATGCAGCCGTTGGTGAGCGGGATGAGGTCGTCGGTCTCGGAAAGGCCGCCGTCGGCGATAAGGCTGGCGTCGACGTTGATCTCGCCGATGTCGTTGACGATCACGGCGGCGCGGATGCCGCCGTCGTTAGCGAGGATGTGGTTGAGCAGCGTGGTCTTGCCGGCACCGAGGTATCCGGTAAGCATGATGATCTTCACGGGTTTGTTGGGCATATGCCCTCCTTTGTTAGACATGGCTTACAGTTGAATCTTATGCCAAACGCCTGCTCTTATACCCACGCGCCGGCAAATAACACAAGCTACTCCCAGGCTCCCCATACATCGGGGCAATAACCGACGGTGGCCTTTTTGCCGTTGCGCACGATGGGCTCGGCTAGAACCTGCTGGTTCTCGAGCAGCTTGTCGAAGCGCTGGCTAGGGGTGAGGTGCTGGATGAGCGCGAGCGTCTCCTCGTCCTTGGCCTTGGGGTTGAGCAGCTTATCGATGCCGCCGACCGCCTGCATGACGCTTGTGAGCTCGCCCTTGCTCATCTCCTTTTCCTTAAGGTCGATAAACTGCACCTTAATGCGGCGCTCTTTAAAGAAGCGCTGGGCTTTCTTGGTATCGAACGACTTCTTAGTCCCGAAGATTTGAATATTCATGGCCCCGCCGCTCTATCGAATGAAGTTGGTGCGCTCGCGATCGGCCTCGGGGGCTTCGATGCCGGCGGCTTTTCCTGCTTCGATGCAATGCAGGAGCCAGGCCATGTTTTTGCCGATGTTACGCATAGTGGCCAGGCCCTCGGCGTCCTGGGCGGCCTCGCCCGGCATGGCACCAAAGACGTTGTTCCAGTACGTGGACGCTACCACGGGCATCTGGTTGATGGTGAAGTACTTGTTGAGCACGTCGAAGGTAGTCGACGTGCCGCCGCGACGGGCGACGGCGACTGCTGCGCCCGGCTTGTGTGCAAAGGCCTTGCTGCCAGCATAAAACGCGCGATCGAGTGCCGAGAGAATGCGGCCGCTGGGGTGCGCGTAGTAGACAGGCGAGCCAAAGACAAAGCCATCTGCCTGCTCGGCTGCAGCGATGAGCTCGTTGACCACGTCGTCGTCAAAGGTGCAGCGGCAATCGAGCTTGCCACACTGGCCGCAACCGATGCAATCGCGAATGGGCTTGGCGCCCAGCTGAAACACCTCGGTATCGATACCCTCGGCATGCAATTGCTCGGCGACTTCGGCAAGCGCGCGAGCGGTGTTGCCGTTTGCCTTGGGGCTACCGTTGACTAAAAGAACCTTCATCACAAACTCCCTCTGCTATCGGTGAATTCTGCTGAGAATTATCTCACGTTGTGTGCGATGACGTTGGCATGGTGCGGGCGATGTTTATCCCGTAACGTTCTTAAGGGCGTTCATGCCTAAGGCCATCTAGGGGCATTGCGGTACGGCATGGGGAATGCATTGGGAAACGTTTGATAAATGCTTATAAACACGTTTTTGACGGCATACGTTGACAGATATACTTGTTGAGTTCAAAAGCATGGGAACGGAGATGGTTGCATGACACAGCCGGAGACATCACACACGGTGGGGCTCGCGCTCGAGGGAGGCGGCTACCGCGGTATGTATACGGCGGGCGTGCTCGACGTATGGATGGAGCACGGCTTAACTTGCGACCATATGGTGGGTGTCTCGGCGGGCGCGGCGTTTGGCTACAACTTTAAATCGCGCCAGATCGGCCGCGCCATTCGCTATAACAAGGCCTATTGTGCCGACAAGCGCTATGCGGGTGTAGCAAGCTGGCTGCGGACCGGCGATATGTTCAATGCCGATTTTGCCTATCACGAGGTGCCTATCGAGCGCGATCCCATCGACTTGGAGGCGTACCGCGCCTGCCCCATGCGATTTACGTGCGTGTGTACCGATATCGAGACGGGCAAGGCCGTCTATCACGACCTGCCGTATGGCGATGAGCGCGATATCGAGTGGATCCGGGCGTCGTCTGCTATTCCTGTGGCGACGCGTCCCGTTGCTATTGACGGGCATAAGTATCTGGATGGTGGCGTGGCTGACTCTATTCCCAGCGCATGGCTGTTTGCGCAGGGGTATGACCGTAACATCGTGGTGCTGACGCAGCCGGCGGGCTTTGTGAAGCAGCCCAACAGCGTGATGCCCATGCTACGGCGCGTGTTCCGTCACTATCCGGAGTTTGTCGCAGCGCTTGAGCACCGGCATGAGGTCTACAATGCCACGATCGATGACCTGGCACGTCGCGAGGCTGCCGGCGAGATCTTTGTGGTACGGCCGAGCGAATCGGTGAAGGTGCCGTCGCTGTGCCGCGAACCGGATGAACTTGAACGCATCTACCAGATTGGTCGCCGCGATGCGGAGGCGACCTTGCCGGCACTGGAGGCATATCTGGCAGGGTAGAGGCTGCTGCCGCCATCTCGGCGGAAAGCGCATCCCGGAATGGAGGGTCCAAACTGGGATGCGCTTTCCATTGCTGAAGATATGAGGCTGCGAACCAGCTACTCGGCCTATGCCTATGCCTGCTGCCAGGTGTCGACGAGCTCCTTGGCGGCGGCGTAGGGGTCATCGGCGCTGCAGACGGCGCTCACCACAAAGAAGCCGTTGACGCCGGTGGCCTTGAGCTGCGGCAAGTCGGCTGTCTTGACGCCGCCGCCCACCACGATGGGCACGGGGCTTGCCGCGTGGAGGGCGGCCAGGTCCTCAAAGCTCTTGGTGATGATAGAGCCGTCGGCCGCGCGTCCGCAGTCGCGCTTGGTTTCGGTCTCGTGGAGCGGGCCGATGCCCAGGTAGTCGACTAGGCTCATGTCGGCGGTCTTGACGTACTCGAGCATCTCCTCGCAGCGGGCCGAAAGGCCCACGATGCCATCGGGGCCCAGAAGCTTGCGGCAGACCTCGACGGGAATATCGCTCTGGCCCACGTGCACGCCGTCGACAGCAATACCCTGCTCGCGCGCGGCGAGTACGCAGTCCAGGCGGTCGTCGATCAGCAGGGCAACCTGACCGGTTTTGCCGGCCTGTGCGATTGCCTGCGCGGCGTCGCCCGTCAGCGCAATGATCTCGCGGGCGCTTGCCACCTTGGAGCGCACCTGGATGCAGGTAAAGCCGGCGTCGAGCGCCTGGGCCACCACATCGCCCACGGGACGCCCGAGCGTGTTTTCGGGGCCGAGTACCAGATAGGCCGAGATATCAAGGTTGTCGCGGATGCTCATCGTGCTTCCTCCTGCTTTTTGATCTGCGCTTCCATGCGTTCGAGCTTGCCGGTCATGGTGTCGGTAAATCCGGGTCGAATATCGGCTTTGAGCACGACTTCGGTGCGGATGCCCTTGCTCGCCAACACAAAGGTTGCGTCGCGCACGACCTGCATGACCTCGTCCCAGTCGCCCTCGATCTCGGTGAACATGGAGGTGGTGCGGTTGGGCAGGCCGCTCTCGCGAATGACACGCACGACCTCGGCGACCTCGGCGGATAGCTCATCGCCGGTGCCGCACGGGGCGATGGCCACGGCGACGAGCGTGTTCATGCCGGCATTGGTTGCGGGCTCGGACATGGCCTATGCCTCCTCGAGCTCGAGTCGGTTATCGGCGATGTCTTGGGCGGTTGCGCGGTAGAGCTCGTCGATAAAGGCGACCTTAAAGCTTGCCGGGGCGTCGGCGACAGCGGCGGCACGCGTGCCGGCCACGTTGTAGACGGCGGTGCCGCAGACGGCTGCCGTAAACGGGTCGGCGGCGCAGGCGTACACGGCCAGCACGCCGCCCTGCGAGCAGCCGCAGCCGGTGATCTTGGACATGAGCGGGCTGCCGCCGTGAGACTTGGCCACCGTCGTGCCGTCGGTGATCAGGTCGACTTCGCCCGAGACGACCACGGCGCCGCCGGTGTAGCGGGCGAGCGCCACGGCGGCGGCGCGGGCGGCGTCGACCGTGTCGGTGGTATCGACACCGCGCACGCGGCTCAGATCGGCCGCCTCGCCCTCAAGACCCCACAGGCCGGCGAGCGCGATAATCTCGGAGGCGTTGCCGCGCACGATGGCGGGCTTGTACTGCTTGAGCTCGTTGACCAGCTGGGTGCGCAGGCTACCGATACCCAGGCCCACCGGATCGAGCACCCAGGGCTTACCGGCGTCGTGTGCCGCCTTGGCCGCGCGGGGAATCGTTTGCTCGTAAATGGGGAAGAGCGTGCCCATGTTGAGATAGATGGCGCCGCCGCCGGCAACGAGTGCCTCGCCCTCGTCGGGCAGATAGACCATGGCGGCCGATCCGCCCACGGCGAGCTGCGCGTTGGCGACAAAGTCGATCGTCACCGTGTTGGTGATGGAACCGGCCATCGGATTGGTAGCGCGAATCTCCTCCACGGCCTTGACCATATGTTGCTTAAGCTGTTCCGAATCAATCACTGCACATGCCTCCTTGGCATAGAAAAGGGGCGCTGTGCATAGACAGCGCCCCTGTAAAGGCGGCATGCTCCCTACGCCAGCATTAACTGACAGGTTCAAAGGATTGGGCCCATTGCCCTCTCAGCCTTGTGGTTTGCACCGCCGGCACTCCCGCATCGAATCTGTTGTTCCCTATACTAGCGCACCTGCCAAAAAGGGACAGGTTTATTTTGGCAGGTCGTTACAATAGGTAGGACCGATACGAATGGGGGCCTTATGATTAAACTTGTGCTGACCGATATGGACGATACACTGATTCCAGCCGGGCATGACGGCGCCAGCGACTACGCCATTGAGGGTATTCATGCCATGCAGGCGGCGGGTTTGCACTTTGGGCCGGTTTCGGGTCGTCAGCCGTCCGCGATGGGCTGGATGTTCCGCAATCGCTCCGAGTGCTTCTCGACCGGTGCGTTTTGCAACGGCCAGGTGATGTTTGTCGATGGCGAAGTAGTCGCTTCGCGCGCAATCGATAACGATGTCCTTATGCGCTTAGCCGATTATTTTGAACAGGAGACCGACGATACGTATTTGAAGGTCTACCGTCTGGGTGATGACTTTTGGAATAACGATGCCCACTGCGTGACGAGCGATCCCGAGCGTGTGCGTCGCGCCATGAAGTCAGGCGGCAACGCGTGGCTCAAGGGCGAAGAGGCTCCCTGTCGTCCTGTCGTTGACGATGCCCCGGTATACAAGGCGAATATCTGGAGTGCCCGTTCGCGCGAGGAGCTCGCCGAGCTGCGCGAGCGTGTTGCCGCTGAGGTGCCGGAGCTCTCACTCGTGTTTCCCAACAACCGCGTGCGCCTGTTCGACGTTCTTCCGACCGGCTGGGACAAGGGCTGCGCTGCGCTGGAGCTGGCGCGCGCTTTGGGCCTGACGCCCGACGAGGTGGCCGTATTTGGCGATTCCGATAACGATTTGCCCATGATCGATGCCGTTCCTAACTCCGTTGCAGTCGCCAATGCCAACGAGGCCGTCACGGCTGCCGCACGCTGGCATATTGGCGCTGCGGCAGATGATGCGGTTGCCGGGGCTCTGCATCAGATTGCCGCCTGCGCCGCGACGGGGGAGATGCCGTCGTTTATGAGCCAAATGGACACGGCGGGTTTTGACGTCACGAACGTCTAGGGAGGGCGCCATGAAGCTCCAGCAACTCAGATATGTCGTCAAAGTTGCCGAATGCGGCAGCATCACCGAGGCCTCGCGCCGGCTCTTTGTGTCGCAGCCTTCGATTACCGCGTCGATCCGCGATCTCGAAAACGAGATGGGTGTGCATATCTTTGAGCGCACCAACAAGGGTGTCATTGTGTCCGAGGAAGGCGAGACCTTCTTGGGGTACGCGCGCCAGGTGCTCGACCAGGCCGACCTGCTCGAGGGCAAGTACAAAGGTACGTCCGAGCAGGTGCCGCACTTTAGTGTGAGCTGCCAGCATTATTCCTTTGCCGTTAATGCGTTTGTCGATGTGATCCGCGAGTTCGATGCCGCGCGCTACGACTTTACCCTGCGCGAGGAGCAGACCCACGAGATTATCGAGGATGTCGCGCATATGAAAAGCGAGCTGGGCATCCTGTATCTGTCGGAGCACAATCGCGAGGTCATCGAGCGCATGCTGGTGGCCAACGAGCTCGTGTTCGAAGGGCTCTTCTGCGCCACGCCGCATGTCTTCGTCTGCGCCGACCATCCGCTGGCGGGCCGCCCCAGCGTGACGCTCGAGGATCTGGAAGACTACCCGTTCCTGTCCTACGAGCAGGGCAGCTATAACTCGTTTTATTATTCCGAGGAGCTGACCTCGACCTTTGAGCGTCGCAAGAATATCCGCGTGCGTGACCGTGCGACGCTGTTCAATTTGGCCATGGGCCTCAACGGCTACACGGTATGCTCGGGCGTGATCAGCCACGAGCTCAACGGCCCCGGCATTATCTCGATTCCGCTCGACGTGGACGAGTACATGGAGATCGGCATTATTACGCGCAAGAACACGACGCTCACGCGCTACGGTCGGGCCTATATCGACGCGATTCGTCAGCATATCTAGGCTGCTGTGCTCCGCACGGTTCAAGTCTCTTTATGACAGTCCAGACTGATATAGGAAGCATCTATATCAAACTGTTATAAACGTATATTTTACGATGGCCATATGAGCGCTCATACTCTGTCCCAGTAAAGCAACCAATGCAAAGGGAGATATCTATGAGCACTTCGATTCAACCGAACGCGCCGTTTCGCGCCGATATCGTCGGCAGTTTTCTTCGTCCGCAGGCTGTAAAGGATGCCCGTGCCGCCTATGTCGCGGGTAAACTTGACGCTTCCGGCCTTAAGGCCGTCGAGGACGATGCTATTCGCGATTTGGTGGCAAAGCAGAAGGCCGCCGGCCTGCAGGTCATCACCGATGGCGAGTTTCGCCGCAGCTACTGGCACCTCGATTTTATGTGGGGGCTGAACGGCGTCGAGCGTCGCACCTCGCGTACGGGATATATGTTCCACGACGAGGAGACCACGGCCGATACCGCCGTGGTGACTGGCTCCATCAGCGGCGAGAACCACCCCTTCGTCGAGCACTTTAAGTTTGTCAAGGCACTTGAGGGCGAGGACCACGTTGCACGCCAGACCATCCCGGCGCCTATCCAGACGTTCTCTGAGGTCACGCTCGACCGCTGCGATGGCCAGCAGGAGAGCCTGCGCGCTGTCTATAAGACCGATGAGGAACTTGCCGACGCCATCGCAGCCGCTTATCGTACGGTGATCGCCGACCTGTACGCTGCAGGCTGCCGCAACATCCAGTTTGATGACTGCACCTGGGGCATCTATTGCGATACCGACTTTGTGTCCAAGACCGGCATGAGCCCGGTTGATCTGCAAAAGGTGAGTGAGCTGGGCGTGGCGCTCAACAACGCCGCTATCGAGGGCAAGCCCGACGACCTGGTCATTAACACGCATGTGTGCCGCGGTAACTACCACTCTACCTATGCCTTCGAGGGTGGCTATGACCCCATCGCGCCATACCTGTTCGCAAACGAGGATGTTGACGCATTTTACCTGGAGTTCGATACGCCGCGCGCCGGCGGTTTTGAGCCGTTGAGGTACGTTGCCCCTGGCAAGAAGGTCGTGTTGGGCCTGGTGACCACCAAGGCCGCTGAGCTTGAGGACGAGGATGCCATCGTCGAGCGTATTCACGAGGCTGCAAAGTATGTTCCGCTCGAGAACCTGTATCTGTCTCCGCAGTGCGGCTTTGCCAGCTGCGAGATTGGCAACAAGCTGACCGAGGACGAGCAATGGGCAAAGATCGCGCTGGTCAAGCGTATTGCCGAGCGCGTTTGGAAATAGCGGTAACGTTCGCAGGTGACGGCGCGTGCGAGACATGGCGCATCGCGTACAATGGTTCGGATCGTATCGTTCGGGCAGGTAATCCGCTATGCTCGAGCGCCCTTCCATTTTGAAAGGACTCTCATGTCCCAGTCCTCGACGCCCGCCGCCAGCGATGCCATCTACGACGCATCGTCGCTCGGCCGCCCGCGCATGTTTTTGCTCGGTCTGCAGCACCTGTTTGCCATGTTTGGCGCCACCGTGCTGGTGCCCGTGCTCACCGGTCTCTCGGTTTCGGCAACGCTTTTGTTTGCCGGTTTGGGCACGCTGCTGTTCCACTTCCTGTCGCGCGGTAAGGTGCCGGCATTTTTGGGCTCATCGTTTGCCTTTATTGCCGGTTATGCCGCAATCGCGCCCAACGGCGAGACCGAGCTTTTGCCCTACGCTTGTCTGGGCGTTGCTTGCGCCGGCCTGCTTTATCCGGTGCTTGCGGCGCTCTTCCGCGCCTTTGGCGCCAAGCGTGTCATGCGTTTCTTCCCGCCGGTGGTGACTGGCCCCATCGTCATTTCGATCGGTCTGATCCTGGCGAGCTCCGCTATTGCTAACTGCCAGACCAACTGGCTTGTGGCTGTCATTGGCGTTGCCGTTATCGTCATCTGCAACATCTGGGGCCGTGGCATGGTCAAGATCGTGCCGATTTTGCTGGGCGTTGTGGTGAGCTATGCCGTTGCGGCTGCGCTCGGCGAGGTTGATTTCTCGGGCGTTGCCGCCGCTCCGTGGGTCGGTCTGCCCATCGTGTGGGACAACACCGTGTTTGCACTCTTTGGGCCGCAGTTCGATAACGGTCTTGCCACGACGGCCATCATCACCATCATGCCGCTGGCCTTCGCGACCATGATCGAGCATATCGGCGATATCTCTGCTATCGGTTCGACTTGCGAGCGCAACTACATTGCCGATCCCGGTCTGCATCGCACGCTGCTCGGCGACGGCCTTGCCACGATTCTGGCTTCGCTCTTTGGCGCTCCGGCCAACACTACGTATGGCGAGAACACCGGCGTGCTCGCCCTGACGCGCGTGTTCGACCCGCGCGTAATTCGAATTGCCGCGTGTTGCGCCATCGTGCTTTCGTTCTGCCCCAAGTTCGCCGCGGTCATCGCCGCCATGCCGGCATGCGTTATCGGCGGTGTGTCGCTCGTGCTCTACGGCATGATCAGCGCTGTGGGCGTCCGCAACCTCATCGAGAACCAGGTCGATTTCCAGAACAACCGCAACGTGCTGGTTGCCGCGCTGGTGCTCGTGCTTTCGCTCGGCATCGCGTACAGCACCGCCGGCGCCATCGTGTTGGAGCTGGGCGGCGTGACCATTTCGCTGTCCGGCATTGCCGTGGGCTCACTGGTGGGCATCGTGCTCAACGCCATCCTGCCGGGTAACGACTTTGAGTTTGATGTCTCCGAGCTTGAGGAGGCTGCTGAGTAGCAGCTGCGTTCAGCTAAAACAAGATATGGTGCCCATGCGTATATGCGTGTGGGCACCATTTTTAATGCGTCAGTATCCAGTGGATGCCGCGGGCCATGCGTAAGTCGGTTTGGGCAAAGTGATTGCCGGGGTTGAGCTCCAGCGTTGTTGGAATGCCGCGCTCGACGAGCAACGCTTCCATCGCGCGTGTGTCGTCGAGTACATGCCGCATCATGCGGTTGGGCGTCTTGGTTTCCTTTTTGCCGAGTGACAGGTAGACGGCTTGCGGGCTGCCGGCAAAAGGGGCCGTGCTGGCACGGTCGACAAAGTCGGGAAACCATAGCGACCCCGATGCGCTCGCGGCGCGGTCAAAGGCGTCGGTTTGCCAGAGGGACCAGAGTGCGAAGAGGCCCGCGAGCGAGTAGCCGGCAATGCCGCGCCAGGTGGGCGGCTGAGGAAGCGACGACTCGACCTGGGGGATTATCTGATTCAGCAGCTCATCAAGAAAATCGGCAGCTTGGCCGCCGAAAGGCTCGGCATCGCGTACGGTCCCGTCGCATGCCCAGGGGCTCAGCTCGCGATTCCAATCGAGCCCGCCAATGGTGACGAGGGCGAAAGGCGGACAGTCGAGCTCTCGGCAACACTTATAAACCTCGCTGCCGTCGCCCACGACCACAGGAAGGTAGATGACAGGCGCGCTTTCCGTATGATTCGAATAAACGGTTATCTGCTTTTGATGCGCTTCCATGACGGGCTTCTCTCAGTGTTGTGATATCGGCAGCCCCAATTGTTGCACGCCAGCGTATGCCGGTTGGGCTAGACCAAAGACAATCTCGTGCATCCCCTGCGGACGCATATGGAAAACGCCACCGCCGGAGGGGAGCTCGGCGGTGGCGTTGTTAAACGGTGCTGGGGCTCGGGGCCTTCGCGGGAGCTGCCATGTGCGCAGAGGCGTCTAAGAACGCTTACGGCTCGCCATGGTGCCTGCGGCGATAGCGGCTGTTCCCGCAAGGACGGTTGCCACGATGGCCGCACCCGAGGTGTCGCCGGTTGCCGCGAGCACGCCGGTAGTCTTGGCTTTCGTGGTTGAAGCCGCAACGGCCTTGGTCGGCTTTGAGCCCTCAGGCTTGGGGTTCTGCTTGGACTCCGCGGGCTTGCTTTCTGCGGGCTTGGTCTCGTCGGGCTTGGGGTCGTCCGGCTTGGCTACCTCGGGAGGTGCGATGGTCGTACTTTTGGCGACTGCTTTGATATAGAGGGAGTCGACCGTGGCGTCGCCCGTGCCGATGGCTTGGCCTGCCTCGTAGATGCCGTCACGGAGCTTGCGATAGTCAATGACCTTGCCGCCTTCGGGCGTCTGGATGGCGGCGTTCTCAATCTTGATGGTGCCGATTGTCTTGCCGTCAGCGCTCATGGCACGGGCAAAGATTGCCGCAGTATCTCCTTCGGCCGTTACCTTGCTGCGGATGATCGAGATGACTGCGGGTGTGACGCCCTCGCTGGTCTGGGCGATGATGCCGATGTTCTCGCCTTGGGGTTCGCGCCTCGTCTCGCCATCTTGGTTTTCGCTGTAGGGGATGGGGCCGTCGCCGTTCTCGACATAGCGGGCTATGGCCTTGACAACGGAGTCGCTGATGTAGATGTGGCCGCCCTTCTCGTTGGGTCGATCGTTTCTGGTGGAGAATGCAGCCGAAACCTCGCCTTCCGCAAACGCGTCCACGGTGGAGCCGTTCTTGACGACGATGTCGTCCTGGTAGGTGAAGAGGGCGTTGGCGCCACCGTATCTGCCTTTACTTGCACGGACCGTCACGTTTGCATGATCGAGGGTGATGCCCTTGTGGGCATAGACGCCATATTCAACACCGTTTACGTTGAGGGAGGCGTTTGTGGCTGCGAGGCTGCCCTTGGCCTCGACGGCAGCGTCTTTCTCGGAGCTTGCCTCGACCGTCCCGCCACCCTTGATGGTGAGGTTCTTGTCGGCTCCAATACCCTTGTCCTTGGTAGCCCTGGCGGTGACGGCTCCGCTGTCGTCAATCGTGATATTGCCGTTTGCCCTGATGCCATCCGATGCACCCGTGGCGTTGACGTTGCCCGAACCTTTGATAGCGAGATCACCTCCGGCATTGATGGCATCAAACCCAGTGCTCGTGGCGTTGACGGATCCGGCTCCGTCGATGTTGATATTACCCGTGGAGAGGATAGCGTCCTCAGTAGATGTCACGCTGAGCGTGCCGCCCTCGTCGCCTTGGATATTGAGCTCGGCATTCTCGTTAGTGCCATGAGAAACGTTGATGCTTTCGATCCATTCGGCAGTGACGATGTTGGTTCCCGAGTAATTCACGTTGAGCTTGCCTGCGGCCTGGATCTCGCCGCCGTTGTAGTTGTTGAGCTTCAAGTCGTCGGCGCCGTCCCACGACCAGGTACCGGCCTCGTCGCTCGCCGCGGTGTTGTACTTGTTGCCGCCGACCTTGACCCATTCCGCTGCGAGCGAGACGCTCGGCATGAGCAGCGAACTCACCGTGAGCGCGCACACGGCGCCCGCGACGATGCGGCGCGTCACGCGGCGCCAGCTGCCGTGCGCGAGTCCTATGCGACGGCGAACGTCGGGTTCGGCAACATGGGTTCCGGCGGTAGTGTCATTGTGTTTGGGGGTCGTGAACAAGGCTGCCATGGTTGCTCCCGTTCTCATAGGGCCTATACGACTAGATTCAGCGTATCTGCTGGATGTTGCCGGCGGTAGTGCCGTTTGGAGGGCAAAATGGCCAAAATGGGGGAGAAATAGGCCGCACGCCGGCGCAGGGACCGGCGCTAAAAGAAAAGCGCGGGGCCGCATGGCGACTCCGCGCTTTATTGTTACGGGCTTTAGCCTGTGCGGGGCGCGCAGCGCGCCGCATCAGAAACCACC
>WGSL01000050.1 GCA_014871665.1 Collinsella sp.
CGGGATTGGTCAATCTCGGCCGACTATATTTGGCTAAATTATTCCGGCGCTAACAACGCCTGTGAAGTTGCGCGTGCGTGTCCAAAAATAACGTCTGTGAATTTAGGCGGCGCTCGACCGTTGGGGGATAGCGTAAAGGAGCTTGGCCCTGCTGTGCGCCTTTCCCAATCCGATATTAATGAAATTAAGAAAGCCATGGCTGATGGAATCGAGTTCGAGGTAAGGCAGGTTGCTAGCGAGAAAAAACGCATCGTAACAAGTTTTGATTTGTAGGAAGAGGGAGAAATATGCTGCTTCAGGCTTTTCTGGTTGGTCTTGCCGCTGCGATAGGTCAATCGGATTATTTACTCGGTACTGCGATGGTCGAGCGGCCGATTGTCCTCGGAGCGATTGTCGGTATTTTTTTGGGTGATATTCCGACTGGCGTTATTGTTGGTTTCCAGCTCGAACTCGCGTTCATGGGGGTCTGGCAGGTTGGTGCTGCCGTGCCGCCCAACGTAATTGTTGGTTCAGTTTTGGGAACAGCCTTTGCGATTACTATGGGTGCGGGTCCCGAGACCGCTCTGACTATTGCTATGCCCACTGCGGTGCTTGCCGGCATGTTTGACAGCCTTATGTATAGCGTTGTTACGCCTCCTATGGCTGTCTGGGCTGATCGTGGCGCCGAAAAAGACGACCCCAAAACGATTGCAGCCGCTATGTGGACCAATGGAATTCTCTACATCATTGCGCTTGGCTTGATTTGCGGCGTGGCTTTTTACGTTGGAAATGATGCTGTTCAGGCACTGATTGACGCCATTCCTGATTGGCTTACGAATGGGCTTACGATCGCAACGGGTATTCTGCCCGCGCTTGGATTTGCGCAGCTTATGTCAATCCTGTCCACCAAGGAGCTGAGCTTCCTATTCTTTGGAGGCTTCTTGCTGAGTGCCTATCTAAACATTCCGACGATCGGTATCGTGGCGTTTTCGCTGATCCTGATTGGGATTCTCAATATGGCTCACATTTTTATGCCTGCCAGTGCGGCGGTCGCTAAGGAGGTTGACGATGACAACGAATTCTAATGATGTTCTTGAGCTCTCGCCGGAGTCAAATAAATCGACCGATAAGAGAATAACCAAGAAAGACTTAAAGGCGTTATTTTGGCGTAGCTTTCCACTCAACATCATGTGGAGCTTTGACCGACAAATGAACGTTGGTTTCTGCTACGACATGATTCCGGTAATCAAGCGGTTATACGATAAGCCTGAAGACCGGATCGAGGCATATAAGCGTCATCTTGAGTTCTACAATATTCAAGTTACGTTTAATCCTCTGGTCGCCGGCATTGTGGCCTCCATGGAGGAGGAGAACGCCAACAATCAGGACTTTGACACCGCCTCAATTAACGCCATGAAAGCATCGCTTATGGCTCCGCTTTCCGGTATTGGAGATTCACTGATTGCCAGTACGCTTCGCATGATTGCGACGGGCGTTGTGACAGGACTTTGCCTTTCGGGCAGTCTGCTCGGCCCAATCCTGTTCCTGCTTCTTTATAATGTCCCAACGATCCTGATCCGCTGGTTTGGGCTTCAGTATGGTTATTCGCTTGGCAGTGGCATGATTTCGAAGCTGAACGATTCTGATGTAATGCACAAAGTTACGTCCGGCCTGGCGATTGTGGGACTAATGGTGGTTGGTGGAATGGTGGCGACCACCGTTGCAGTTACCACTCCGCTCGCTCTTAACTTCGGCGACACCGCGTTTAAGTTGCAGGAAACGCTCGATGGGATATTCCCGGCTCTTTTGCCGCTCTGCGCGTTCGGGATTATGTGTCTTTGCAATAAGAAACAGGTCAAAATTATTTGGCAGATTGTGGGCATTCTCGCTGCGGGTATTGTGCTCGGCGTCCTGGGGATTTTGGGCTAGAGAAGGCGTCCATCTTTTGAGATGCTGAACTCGAAGGACGATGCGTCTGCTCGCCAAACGGTTTTTGAATAGTGGAGCGGCATTTCATCGCAGGCATATGTGACGTGCTCGACAACGCTCACGGGGGCTCCAACGATATAACCGAGAAGGTTTGCTTCTTGGAGCCCCGCTATTCCTGCGGTGATTTTGAGCTTCTCAATACCGGTTGCGATGCTGTAATGGTTGGCGATCAGGTCGAAAAGACTGACATTGTCTGTGAGAAGCTCCAGTAGTCCGGGCAGAGTGCCCTGCGTTGCATAAACGGTGTCGATGGCGCAGGGGGCATTTTCGATATAAACCAAGCGCGCAACTCGTTGCACTACGGTTCCGTTGTCAATTTTGAGCTCCCGTGCAATGTGGGCATCAGCCTTGATCAAGCCTGTTTCCAAGATGGACTTGGTTGTTTTATCGCCGTATTGGGGGTCGGAGCTCAAATTGAAAATGGTGCTTGTTCCTCGTTTCAGGGTGAGCTTCGATGGGTTTACGAATGTTCCCTTGCCTCGCAGGCGGTAGAGCAAGTTTTGGTCAATGAGATTCTGTACGGCGCGTCTTACGGTGATCCTGCTTACTTTGTATTGCTTGCAAAGCTCGGTTTCGGTGGGAATCTGACTGCCGCCGGGGAGTTCGCCAGAAACTATTTTCTTGAGGATATCGTTTTCAACGGTCTGATAGAGAAGCTCTGGCTGAGTGAGCTCGTCTTTTGCTGCAGGCATGGTGGACCCCTTGGTCTTCAGTTTCTTTAGTACATAGATATACGACAACTGAGGACATCATAAGCCGTTATCTCAAAAGTTATGGAAATATCGATTTGGCGTTATCGCCGAGAGGGGATTTAAGATGGGCAGACAATACGACGAGGCGTTGATTGGCGCCATCTCCGGTCGCTCGTTTATAACCGAGAAGAGGGGGCTCGAGGTTCAAATTCGTCCGGTTCCTGATGATGAAAGAGAGCATGTGCTTGACCCACGAATTCTCGAGGTATCTCGCAAGAAGATGCGGAATGTTAGCATGTCTCCGAGCTGGACGAGCCTTATTGGAATGCGCCATCGCCCGGATAAGCCGACATACCGCCTACTCGATGGTGAGGTTCAGTGCGATGAGATCCTCATGGAGGCGGCCGATCGCTATATAGATTTATTCGTCTGGACGCCACCAAATCATAAGAAGGCAAGTCCAGCGCTCGTTTACCTGCATGGCGGCGCGTTTATGGCGGGGAATGTTCTGCAATTTGAACATCAGCTCGAGTTCATCGCCGAAAAGTCTGGTGCAGTGGTGGTTTATCCAGAATACCGCTTGGCGCCGGAGACGGCATTTCCCGGGCAGATCGAGGATTGCGTTCTTGCTCTTGATTATGTGTGCGAGCATGCCGGGGATCTCGGAATCAATCCTCATAAAATAATGGTCGCCGGCGACTCCGCAGGAGGAAGCCTTACTAATGCGTGTGTTCAGCTCAGGGGTGCTGGAGCTGTAGCCCATGCCTTCGAAATCTATCCTGAAGTCGACCTTGCGGGCGAACAGGGCGAGGGATATGAGGATTTTCCTGCGATAGCCGATCAAGAGGACGTTGCGCGTTTTCGCATCGACCATCTTCGCGATTCGGACGGCCCGATGGTCGAACTTTGTGCACACGGAAAAATGTCTCCTCATGACCCGTTGATTTCTGCGCTAATGCTTGAGGACTGCACTGATTTCCCCCCGGTGACTATCGTGACATCCGAATACGATCCGCTTCGTATCCCCGATGAAAAATGGGCTACAAAATTACGGTCTTCAGGAATCGATGTCGAGGTCATCGAATATGCCGGATGTGACCATGGTTTCTTCGATCATTTTGGCGTGTACCCGCAATCGGAAGACGTGTGTTTGTTGATGGCTGAGAAGCTTAAAGAAATGGCTGCACAATAACGTCTCTCGGCGATAAGGGACTGAAGTCGCCTGTGTTTCTGCATTCGTGGTTCTCAGTCTGATTAAAAATGAGGCTTGCTCCTTGCCCGAGTGGGTGGGGAGCAGTTTGTTTTTTGTGGCGATGCGAGGCGAGTGCCGCGCACTTTAGATCGCCATTTTGCTTCGCTGTATACCACTTGACGTAATAAAAGAGGCAAGGGCGGTGCGAGGGCCAACAGTCATTCTAAGCTCGGATTCGTATTCTAAAAGGTTGTTTCGGTTGCGCGGTACAATATAGCAAAAAAGAATGATAAAATGAATTCGAAAAAGAATTCATTTTTAGGAGGTATGTATGCCTGCCTTGCAGATGCTCGACAACCTTGTTCCAATTAGCGATTTCAGCCACGGTAGGGGCTCGGCTGCATTTTCGAAGGTTGGGGACGACAATCCTGTTGTGGTTCTCAAACACAACAAGCCAGCGTTTGTGATTGTGACACCCGATGAATATAGGGAAGCGAAGCAAGCGGAGGAGGACCTCACCTTGTTAACGTTGGCGCTTAAGAGAATGGCTGTGGCAAGTGACGATGCGCTTGTTTCCCTGTCTGATGTTATGGAAGAGCTGGGTGTGAGCCAGGACGAACTCGATCAGATGGATGAGGTCGAGTTTGAATGAGTGGGTACGAAGTCGCTTTCTACCCGGATGCTCTCAAGGATATTAAGCGTCTGGACGGCTCCCAACGAAAGATCGTCCTTAAGGCTATAGAAAAAATCAGAACGAACCCATTGCCGCAGAACGAAGGTGGATTCGGCAAGCCTCTTGGAAACAAGGCAGGTACGGATTTGACTGGCTTTATGAAGATCAAGCTCAGGGGAAGTGGCATTCGAATCGTGTACCGCCTCATCAGAATTAAAGAAAAGATGGCCATCGTAGTGGTAGGCGCTCGCGAAGACATGGAAGTCTACCGAACTGCTCAGAGACGAGAGCTCGATTTCGAGAAATGGGCGGAAGAGAATATCTAGCTTTAACGATGAACGACGAGTGAGCGTTGGTGGGGCCCTGACGAATTAGATTTGTCAGGGTTTTTCGCTGAACCAATTGCCTTCAGCCTCCGTTGACCTTTCCTTCCAATTCATCAGCAAACGTACGTCATAGCAATTCCCGGTAGGTCGCAGGGCGCTTCGCGGGCGGGCCAGGCTTTATCTGAACGACTTTGCAAAGCAACCGGAGTGAAGATAAAGCCTGGCCCGCCCGCGAAGCGCCACACAGACCGCAGGGACGGGAGCAGCTATACTACTCTCAGTAGTTAAGGGTCGCGGATCCGCCGCGTCGCCGTTCTCAACAGGAGGTCTTTGTTTATGGCAGATCAAAAGCCGGTTGTCGGGATCATCATGGGCTCCAAGTCCGATCTGGGCGTTATGGAAGGCTGCACCGCCGAGCTCGAGGCGCTCGGTGTGCCCTATGAGCTTGTCATTGCGAGCGCACACCGCACGCCGGCGAAGGTCCACGAGTGGGCTTCGACTGCTGCCGACCGTGGCATTAAGGTGATCATTGCCGCCGCCGGCAAGGCCGCTCACTTGGGTGGTGTCGTGGCTGCCTTTACGCCGCTACCGGTTATCGGTGTGCCTATGAAGACGAGTGACCTGGGCGGTATGGATTCGCTGCTGTCGATGGTGCAGATGCCTTCGGGCGTACCCGTGGCCTGCGTTGCCATCAACGGCGCCAAGAACGCCGCCATCTATGCCACGCAGATCTTGGGCGCATGCGACCCCGAGTACCGCAAGGTTATCGAGAAGATGAAGCAGGAGATGGCTGACGCCTAGGCGTTCCGCCGTTTCACCGCAGTATAAGGAGAGCCATGTCCGACTATCAGGGAAAACGATTCAAGGCTTCTCAGATTCCCGATCCGTCGAAGCCGGGTGCTGCCCATGCGGCACAGCAGGGTCGGACATCCTCTCCTCAGCAGCGCGCGCCGCGTCCTGTGACGCCGGCGACGCGCCGCCGCCAGGACACGCCGGCGGCGTATCGTCCCTCGTCTTATAGCGCAGCTAAGAAGCCGTCCCGGTCTTCATCGCATGCCGCGCCGTCGGATTACACCGAGCCGCCGCGCAAAAAGCGCCGCTCCATTATTCCCATTCTGCTCATCATCATCGGCATCGGCCTGATTGTTGCCGCCGCTGCCATCTTTATCAATGCGCAGATCGGTTACAAGCAGGCGAGCGAGTCGTACCAAAAGATCGAAAAGCAATATGCGCCCGCTAAGGACGCCAGCGGCGTGCCGATTATCGATTTCAATGCTCTTGCCCAGACAAATCCCGAGGTCGTCGGTTGGATTTACGCACCGGGCACCAACATTAACTATCCCGTAGTGCAGGCTACTGATAATTCCAAGTATCTCAACACGTTGTTCGATGGCACGTCCAACGCATCGGGTGCCATCTTCTTGGATTACGAGGACACTGCGCCCGGCATGGTGGATCAGCAGACTACGATCTACGGCCACCATATGAACGACGGGTCGATGTTCAACGTGATTTCGGACACCACTGATCAGGCGACGTTCGATAGCATCGAGTTTGTGTATTACATCACACGGGATGCTACGTATAAGCTGCGACCGCTGGCGACCAAAGTTGTTGAGGACACGTATGCCAAGGCGCGCACGCGCAATTTTGAGGGCGACGACGGACTGAAAAATTACCTGTCCGAGATGCTCGACGGTGCCTCTGCCGTGGCGAGCGATGCCACCGATCGTGCTGCTTCGGCAACCAAGGTCGTAACGCTTGTGACCTGTCGTTCGTTATCGCTGAGCAACACGCGTGCTGTCATGGTGCTCACGCCGGTCGAGGAATAAGTTGTTCGAGAGTAGCTAAAAAGCCCCGTTCCAAATTGGCTACTCGACGACGGTAAGGGAGAAATGATGCTTGAGAATGGCAAAACGATGCCTTCGGTTGATGCTTGGCTGCGCGAGGCCAAGGCCGATTCGTCGGCACCTGCGTGCGGTATGTATCTGACACATAACGGTGTGGTGCGCGCGACGCCCAAGGCCGAGGCGCGCGGTGTCGAGACCGATGGCGTGGCGCCGGGCCACAAGGTGGGCGGCATGGTGTTCGGCTTCGATGCTCAGAAGGTGCAGGCTGCTATCGAGGCCACGCGCGCGATGCCGGGTATCGGCTATGTGCGCGTGTGGCTGGCAAACGGCGAGCTTGCTGTAGGTGACGACATCATGCTCGTGCTCATCGGCGGGGACATTCGCCCGCACGTGGTCGATGCGCTGCAGGCGCTCGTTGGCACCATCAAGAATGAATGCGTGAGTGAGGTCGAGCGCGAGGCGTAGAGGCTTGCGTCGATAGAAGGCTCGTTTATAAAAATGCCCGCTGGTACGTGTGATACCGGCGGGCATTTTGCGTTTTGGGCGCGGTTGGCGCTACACGCGCGTCGCATCCTTGGGGCTCATGGTCATGCTCTGGAAGCGATTCTCCATAAAGTCATTATCGAAGTACTTGCCGTAGAACTGCGCAACGGGAATATCCGGTTCCGCGCCGTTGACGCGCTGATACCAATAATCGAGCGACTGCAGCGTCATAACGCCATCGACCAGCATAATGATGGTGAAGATGACGGTAGCCGAGTAGCGACTCTTCCACGGAATCATGTTGATGAGCTTGAGCAGTCTCGGCAGCAGCAGCTTGATCCAGATGAGGCCACCCAGACCCCACAGGCAGGCGAAGCCTGTGCAGGTACGTCCGCCGGTAAGGACGGCGAGCGGATCGGGCATGCCAAAGAGCTTCATATGCGAGTAGCTCCACGAGACCACGCCAAACGAGGTCTGCATAAACCAGCCCACGAACACCTCAAAGCTTGCGCCGAGCAGCGCGCTCACCAAAAAGATAATGATGGGGTTCTTTTTGTAGAAGCGGTTGAGCACCATGGTCATGAGCACGGCGCCAAATCCGTAGATGGGGCTGAAGGGGCCAAACAGCATGCCGGCGCGGTTCTGGTAGACGCCCGGGTCGTCGACCGTCATGTGCCAGATGTCCTCGGCGATCAGGCCGAGTATGCAGCAGACAAAGAATACCCAGAACAGGTTGAAGTAGTTGAGCTTGATGTAGCCTTCGCCGGTTTCATCGCGCCCGAGCATGCCCTCGGCGGCGGCGTCGCGATCGAGCATTTCCTGCAGGCGGCGCTGCAGCTCGCGCTCCTGGCGCAGCGTGGGGTCGACGGTGGTCGAAAGCGCGACGAGGATGCCGAGCTGGATGGCAGGGCGCAGCAAGAAAGGCCCGATACCCTGGAGCATCACGTCGACCAAAAGCTCGACGACGGTCAATGCGATAAGGATATAGGACAGACGGGCGGCATTGCGGCGCTGGTTCTTGATGAGGTCCAGGCCAAAGATGATCAAGATGACGGCACTGGCAGCCGAGAGCATGATGCCGGCGACAATCAGTCCGACCGCGACGAGCGTGTTGTCGCCGAGCTTGGCGGCGGCGTTGCCGTTGATGAGTGCGGTGATGACCT
The DNA here is from genome assembly GCA_014871665.1 of Collinsella sp. GTDB lineage: Bacteria > Actinomycetota > Coriobacteriia > Coriobacteriales > Coriobacteriaceae > Collinsella. The sequence goes on from WGSL01000050.1 coordinate 8,348, forward strand.
GCCACATAAAGGCGCCGACCGACGGGAGCGTACCCACGCCGGACAGGATGCACAGGACGGCGTACACCTTAATGATGAGGGGGATCTTCTTGACCTCCGTGGCGCTGGGGACGCTGGGGTCGAGTTCGTTTCGATCCATACATAACCTTTCTCGTTTTGCTGTAGGTACAAGGATACGCCGCCGACCTGCCAAAAGACAGGACGAACGTCCCAATTGCAACAATGCAAGCCCCAACGGCGGGCGAGACGCGTCGCAACGGAAGTATGCGGGATCGTCGGCCCCGAGGCGGTTGCCCAATAAAATGTTTGGCTGCAAAACGGATTATAAGCTCGGTGGGCTTTTAAAAAGCGCTGTTCATGCGCGGGAGTGCTTGTCTTGCCGTGCGTATAATAGGGCAGGTAACGCCAAATAACGAGGCTCTGAGGGGATGCCATGTCTCAAGAAACCATCCGCGCGGCCGAGCGTGCCGCGGGACAGGTGAAGACCATGTCGACTTATGATCCGGACTCCGACCAGCTGCATGAGGAATGCGGCATTTTTGGTGTGTGGGCACCCGATCGCGATGTGGCTCGACTGACGTACTTTGGTCTGCGCGCGCTGCAGCATCGCGGCCAGGAATCGGCGGGAATCGCCGTGGGTGATGGCGGCACGGTTATGGTTCGCAAGGACCTGGGACTGCTCGATCGCGTGTTCTCCAACGCCGACCTGTCGACGCTCTCCGGCCAGCTGGCCGTGGGCCACGTGCGCTATGGCACTGCCGGTGCCAAGAGCTGGGAAGCCTCGCAGCCGCATCTTTCTACCATCAACAGCGTCATTATCGCGCTTGCTCACAACGGCACTCTGGTCAACACCGACGAGCTGCGCCGCCAGCTGATCGAGCTGGGCGTGCCGTTCCTCTCCAATTCGGATTCCGAGGTCGCGACCAAGCTTATCGGCTACTTTACCCAGCGTACGGGTCATCTGCGCGAGGGCATTCGTAAGACCATGGAGCTCGTGCGCGGCGGCTACGCCATGACGCTCATCAACGAGCAGGCGCTCTACGCATTCCGCGATCCGCACGGCATTCGCCCGCTGGTGCTTGGCAAGCTCGTGGACGAGGGCCTAGATCAGGCCGACGCCGCTTCTGTTTCGCAGCTGCCCTCGCAAGACGGCGCCGCGACGGTCGACGCCACCACCCATGTCACGCGCGCTGGCGGCTGGGTCGTTGCCTCCGAGACCTGCGCACTCGACATTGTGGGTGCCGAGTACGTCCGTGACGTCCGTCCCGGCGAGATTTTGCGCATCAGTGCCGAGGGCCTTGTGTCCGAGCAGGGTGTGCCTGCAGCCGAAGAGCCTGCCAACTGCATCTTTGAGCAGGTCTACTTCGCTCGCCCCGACTCCATCATGAATGGCAAGAGCGTCTACGCCTGCCGTTATGACATGGGTCGTCAGCTGGCACATGAGGAGCCCGTCGAGGCCGACCTGGTCATCGGCGTGCCCGACTCCGGCCTGCCGCCCGCGGAGGGCTATTCGCACGAGAGTGGCATTCCCTTTGGCGAGGGCCTCATCAAGAACCGCTATGTGGGCCGTACGTTTATCGAGCCTACGCAGGAGCTGCGTGCCATGGGCGTGCGTATGAAGCTCAACCCGCTGCGTGACAACATCGAGGGCAAGCGCCTGGTCGTCATCGACGACTCCATCGTGCGCGGCACCACCATGGTGCAGCTCGTCAAGATGCTGCGCAACGCCGGCGCCAAGGAGATTCATATCCGCATCAACTCGCCCGAGGTCATCTGGCCGTGCTTCTACGGTATCGATACCGACGTGCAGTCGCAGCTTATCAGCGCCAACAAGACGGTCGACGAGATTTGCGAGTATATCGGCGCCGATTCGCTGGCTTTCCTTTCGGTCGAGGGCCTGCTTAAGGTCATGCCCAAGGGCGGTTACTGCGATGCGTGCTTTACCGGCCGCTACCCCGTGGCGATTCCCGAGAGCTTTGGCCGCGACAAGTTCATGGAGGGCTTTAAGCCCCGCAACCTGGACAAGCCGCTGCATGTTGATGACGACGCCGTGGTCGAGAAATACGACGACCGCAGTTGGGAAGAGGAGCACGGCGAGGCCTAAAACCTGCCATGTAGGGACAGGTTTATTTTGGTAGGTTTTACCTGCTGTTTTGTTGATATGGCGGCGCGTGCTGTTATGGCGCGCGCCGAAATGAACGCAACTATGAGCACCGTTTGACGCCCGCGCGGCGGACGGTAGTGGGAGAGGAAGGCTCAGATGAGCGACAGCAAGCATGTGACATATGAGGATGCCGGCGTCGATACCGCCGAGGGCGGCCGCGCCGTCGACGCGATTAAGCAGATGGTTAAGGACACCAACCGTCCCGAGGTCATCGGCGGTATCGGTGGCTTTGGTGGCTTATTCTCGGCCGCCGCGCTTAAGGATATGGAAGACCCGATTCTGATTAGCGGTACCGACGGCGTGGGCACCAAGCTCGTGCTTGCCCAGATCATGGACCGTCACGAGACGGTGGGCCAGGACCTGGTCGCTATGTGCGTCAACGACATTTTGGCTTCGGGCGCCGAGCCGCTGTTCTTCCTGGATTACGTTGCCATCGGTCACATCGAGGCCGGGCACATGGCAAAGATCATCAAGGGTGTGGCCGACGGCTGCAAGCTCGCGGGCTGCGCGCTCGTGGGCGGCGAGATGGCCGAGCACCCCGGCGTCATGGCTCCTGCCGACTACGACCTTGCCGGATTTACCGTGGGCGTCGTCGACCGTCCCAAGATGCTCGACCCCGCGAACGTTCGCCCGGGCGATGTGATCCTGGGCCTGCCTTCTACCGGCGTGCACTCCAACGGCTACTCGCTCGTGCGCAAGGTCATTGGCGTTGACGGCATTAAGCCGGGCACGCCCGAGGCCGCCGCTAAGGCCGAGGAGCTGAGCCGCCCGCTCGAGGAGCTCGGCGGTGCTTCGCTGGCAGACGCCCTGCTGGCTCCCACGCGCATCTACGTCAAGCCGATTCTGGAGCTGCTGCGCGGCGGCGCTCCGGTGCACGCCATTGCCCACATCACTGGCGGCGGTATTACCGAGAACCTCAACCGCGCGCGCGCCGACGACGTCGACGCCGTGGTCACCCGCAACGGTGCCGAGATGGGCTGGGACGTTCCTCCCGTCATCACCTACGTGTCGCGCCAGGCCGAGCTCGCGCCCAACGAGGCATGCAAGACCTTCAACATGGGCGTCGGCCTGTGCCTGATCGTCGCTCCCGAGGACGAGGCCGCGGTGACCGAGGCCCTGGTCGCGCTGGGCGAGAAGCCGTTCCGCGTGGGCGAGTGCGTCGAGGGCTCCGGTAAGGTCGTGTACTCCGATGAGCGCTAACGAGCAGATGGCTGCTGCCGAGAGCCTGGGCTTTGTGCCCTACGCCCGTCCGACCGGCACCGATACGGCCGAGCCGCTCAAGATCGGTGTGCTCATCAGCGGTTCGGGTACCAACCTGCAAGCGCTGATCGATCTGATCGCCGCCGGCAAGCTCAACGCCTCGATTGAGCTTGTGGTGTCGAGCCGTCCTTCGGCTAAGGGTTTGCAGCGCGCTGAGCGCGCGGGCATCCAGACGCTCACGCTGTCCAAGGATGTCTATGCCGACCCCATCGCGGCTGACGAGATCATCGCACATGAGCTGCTCGAGCGCGGCTGCGAGTACGTGGTGATGGCCGGCTATATGCGCATGGTGCACACGCCGCTGTTGGCGGCGTTTCCCAACCGCGTGGTCAACCTACACCCGGCGCTGCTGCCGAGCTTTACCGGTGCCCATGCGATTGACGATGCGTTTGCTCGCGGCGTCAAGGTGACCGGCGTGACTGTGCACTTTGCCAACGAGATCTACGACAACGGCCCCATCATCGCCCAGCGTGCGCTGACTGTCGAGGAGGGCTGGGATGTCGATACGCTCGAGGAGCACATCCACGCGATCGAGCATGTGCTGTATCCCGAGGTCGTGCAAATGCTCGCCGAAGGTCGCGTCCACGTGCTGGAGAGCGGCAAGGTCGCAATTGATGCGCCTCGCTAGTCGTTGGTTTGTGTTGGCGGTTAAGCGTCGGAGGTACGCTTAACCGCCATTTTTTATGCATTGCGATCTACGTTGTTTGAGGCAAACGATCGCCACAGCTTGATGCTCATAGTCCAATTGCTTCGCCAAGAGGTGCGATCCGGCAAGAGATTAATTTAGCCTAATAGAGCCATTTGCTCTTCTTTATGCTCGGGATACGCCGGACCATAATCAAATGATAATGCGCTAAATAATCTTATGGGGATAATCAAATTATATTTTGTACGGGTGCTGTCTGTTGGGAGCAAAGATGGGTGCACAATTATTTTCGAGACGAACAGCAATTAAAATGGCCGTTGCTGCGGCTTCTGTCCCGCTGATTGGTCTTGTTGGATGTGGTGAGAAGTCGATTGTTGGAACTTGGGCAAACGACGATGGAGACGAAATTCTCCAATTTGATGAGAATGGTGATTGTTCGGTTCCTTTTACCTATAACGGTGCGTGGCTGGAAAGCTGCGATCGCTATACGATTCAAGAAGACAAGACATTGGTTCTAAGTAGCAGCCAAGGAAATATTAGCTCTCAACATTGGAAGAAAGCCAGCAGCAAAGAGGAAGCTGAAGAGGCGGATGATAGGCTCTATTTTCTCAATGGGGACGAGCTTGTTATCAACAACGAAACGTACACGAGAGAATGAGAGCTAAGACACGCCGACCGTGTGAAGATAGGGAATGCCATAGATGAATGCCGTGCCGGGCTCGTGACAAACATCGTTGTCGCGAGCCCGGCAAACATCAAAGTATAAATTGTCCCCCAGCCCGCCTCCGCTTTTTGCTCAGATTGAGCCGCTTACTGCCAGTGCGGTTGTTGCGCAGATGCCGCAGGGGCGTTATCAAATGCTAATGCCTGTTTGTTTCCAGTGTGGATAATAAAGTCTGCCTAAATAATTTCGTGTTTGATTTCGAGCCCAAACGAGGGCTATGGCATTAAAGCCACCATGTTTTCTAGAAATTTGAACGGTGGGAGCCATGTCGATTGCGAGATTTGACGGGTTGGTTGCCTGACTGGAGGGTGGATCTAATGAAACCAAAAAAAGAAACCGTTGCATTGCTGTCACTTGGCTTGGGGCTTTTTGCGCTGGTCTACGGGCTTATAACAAAAGCGATGCTATCTCATCGTTATACGTTTAAAGCTCCTCTTACCAGCATGGAGCTTTCGGTTTTGGCAATTATTGGAATCGGATTTGTTTTACTGATTGCTGGTGCGCTTCTATTTATAAGCGTGCGCTATACATCCAAGAATGTTGTTGATATTGATTCGACACGGAACAAAGGCAAAGTATGTCCTTATTGCCAAACTCGAATCATAGGAGATGCGAAACACTGTCCGAACTGTGGTCAAGAGTTGGGTCAATAAGAAGGGGCTTGAGATGCCGAGGACAACGGTAACGATTTGTGCGCACGGTCAAATTGATACGCCAAGAGTCTTAGAGATCTGGAAGAGCATCATTGAAGGCGCCGGCTTTCAACAGAAACTAATTAAGGGTGAACCTTGTTGGTCGAAGGGCGACGGCGTACTGATGCTGCAGCGTAATTTTACGATTGCTTTTGGCGAAAGGGAAATTGTGCTTGAGGGATGGATGGGCGATGCTCTCTTGGGTGAATCCGATTTGACGGGCGTTAACGGGTGGATGCAAAAGAAAAAGATGAAAGGGCTCCTGTCCCAAGCGGAGGGTGCAATTAGGAGCATAGTCTAGGCTGCATTAGATAGCGATACGGTGTTTATTGATGACTGAAATGCATGGCTGGGCCGTAAAAATATAAGGATACTAGTAGCCGGGTGCCCGATTTAATTTGGGCACCCGGTGATTTCGTTAATCTTGTCAGTGAGCTTCAAGCCAACGTTATCCGGTCGCCATTGGCTTCTGGAAAGACTTAGGTTAAGTGACAAGTGATCGATGCTAGAGGCCAAGCGAAGGATATGGGTATGTCACTGTCTTCGGTTGACCGTGATTCATTTTGGCTTGATGTGGGCAAGCGGTCTTTGTCGTGAGCGCCGTTAGGGTATGGCTTTTTTCATGTCTGCTGGAGGCCGAAATCTAAACAAAGTAGCCAATAGCGGCCAAAAGACTATAGGACGCTAGATAAAAGCGATATTTGCGGATAGAGGCAAAATGAGAAAAGCAATCGATTTAATAGCAATTTTTATATTTGGAGCAATAGTTGTATACATTGCGTCGGTCGTTTCATCCAATGGGACGGCGGCGCAGTATGCTGTGTCGGGCTTTTGGGGCGGATGGGTGGAATCTCCAAAAATCTCAACTATCGCATTTTGGATAGTGCTCGTGTATCTTGGGCTAGTGGTATTGACTTGTTCGCTGTGCTGGAAGAGTCCCCTATTGGTGTTGGCGGTTTTAGGCGCAGTTTCGATTATGGTTCTCGTCAATCCCTCTTATTCAATTTATATCTGCTATGTAATGTTCGGCCCGGGACATTTCATTGGAGACCTGCTTATGCCCATTGCGTCATTTTGCGGATCGGTTATTTTTGGCGGTCAATTTGCCTTTGAAAACGGATATGGCTGGTTTGTAAGACTGATTTGTGTCTTGTTCTGGTCGATGGGATTCTTGGCGATTGTTGCAGCTCCGGGCGAGTTCTTTAGCGAGCTGTTCTCCGATTCGGGGACGACGCAGTCAACATCGAGCAGAAGCACAAGATCTGATCGCAGTGACGAGATTGATAATTTATTGCGTGATGCCAAGATGGATCGATCGCGTCGAAAATGTTGGTGTAAGGGTGACGCCCTAGCGCCCGTTTAACGAA
>WGSL01000051.1 GCA_014871665.1 Collinsella sp.
GCCCGCAAACCGACGGGTGCGGTCGCGCTCGGTTTTCCGTTTTATAAATTGGTTCAGACAAGAAACAAACGGACTTGTCCTGCCAGCATTAGGCAGCGGCTGTTTCTTGGTGAGCTTCCCAGGGAATCCGTACTGGAAACGGAGCATGGGTTTTTGATTACGTCTCCTCTACTGACGGCATTCATCATGTCACGGCATCTGACGGATCTTCAGCTTCTTTTGGTATTGGCGGAGATGTGTGGCTTGTTTGCGGTGTGTGCCCTGCCGGCGTTACTTGAGACGGAGCTTTCGCGTGCAATTGATTCGGGTGCGATTTCGACAACGTTCGGTTGGGCGCGCTGCCCGTCCGAGGACGGCACCGCCTCAAATTTATGGCGTCGAGACGCTTTGGTTTTGGGCGGAGACCTTGACCGTTTTTGTTCAGATGTTTGCGGGATGCGTTACGGCAATAGATTTATGGCGGTATCGCAACTCGTTCCATTGGGTGCCGCGTCGCCTTTTGAGGTCGAGGCGTATTTGCTACTTGCACTGCCGCGATCCCTGGGAGGCGAAGGTTTTTGCGGCATAGAGCTTAATGTTGAAGTGATGCTAAACACAAATGCTCGAGCGATTGTGGGAAAGTCCCGTGTATATATCGACCTACTTCTTTCTTCACCGGACGGTAGGCGACAGGTGGCCATTGAATGTCAGGGAAAGGCCTCGCACGGACGCGCAGGGGATGGCTTGCGTGACGCTGACCGCATGACGGCCCTTCAGGCCATGGGCTACGATGTACTTCTCCTGACACACAGACAGATATCCGATGAGGGTAGATTCCGCGCGATCGTTAAGACCGTATGCAGGATGCTCGATGCTGAATATCGTGATAAAAGCTCAGATGAGCAAAGGGCTGAGGCATTACTCCGGTCTGAACTATTCGTTGACTGGACAAAATTGGGAGTAATCGACGGAAAGATGCCCGCTAGACACAAAATGGCTCGATCGTGGACGGCTGCGGTTCTAAGTGAGTAGGCTTTTAGCACTTTGGCGACCAGGCCGTTTTGAAACAAGTCATTTACCTGCGGCTTTATAAAGCAATATGGATGGCGTGCTCGGCAAGTTCCAAAAAGTCTACTCACTTAGTTTTTGACGAGAAACCTATGCCGAAGGCGGTCCTATTTCAGGTAGTTAACAAGTTTGTGAGGCACGAAAAAGGCCCGAACCAATACGGTCCGGGCCTCATTGAGCTAGAGGTTATGTCTCAGGCGTTTGGCTTAGCCAAAGTAGCGCTTGAGCAGGCCGGCGAAAGCCTTGCCGTGGCGGGCCTCGTCGCGAGCCATCTCGTGCACGGTGTCGTGGATGGCATCAAGGCCAGCGGCCTTGGCACGCTTGGCAAGATCGGTCTTGCCGGCGGTGGCACCGTTCTCGGCCTCAACGCGCATCTCGAGGTTCTTCTTGGTGGAGTCGGTCACGACCTCGCCCAGGAGCTCAGCGAACTTGGCAGCGTGCTCGGCCTCCTCGTGGGCAGCCTTCTCCCAGTACAGGCCGATCTCGGGATAGCCCTCGCGATGAGCGACGCGCGCCATGGCCAGGTACATACCGACCTCGGAGCACTCGCCCTCAAAGTTGGCGCGCAGGTCGGCAACGATGTCCTCGGAGACGCCCTCCATCTTGGCGACGCCCACGACGTGCTCGGCAGCCCACTCGAGCTGACCCTCCTCCTGCTTCAGGAAGCGAGAACCGGGAACGCCGCACTGGGGGCACTTGAAGTCCTCGGGCAGCTGGTCGCCGTCGAACTCTTCCACATAACCGCAAACGGGGCAAACAAACTTCATGATTCGATCCTTTCGATCGATGGCGATTGTGCGCTCGTCCGGTCCCGTAAGGGCCCTCTCCGGACGTGCGTCTTGACGAGTTCTATTATCCATAAATGCAACCAAATGTGAAGCCTATTAGGAATGATTTTTAATAAAACAATTTCGAGATATGAAGATGTTGATTGATTAACGATTGGGAGGCCGTCTGCGATCTTTGCTGAGTACAATCGGGCGAGCAAATGTTGACCTATCAACAAATGAAGGAGTTTCCTTTATGCATCTAGCCCGTCGTGCCTGGTGCCGAACATATCAGACGGTTTTTCGCATTGCATTGCCGATCCTGCCCTATACCGAGCCGCGCATTTTAGAGCATGCCGAGGATGTGCCCGCGGTGCTTCAAAAGCGCTCGATCCAGAAGGTCCTTATCGTGACGGATCCCGGCATTGCCCGTCTGGGGCTCACGGCACCGCTCGAGGCGGCGCTCGCATCCAGGGGGATTGGCGTTACGGTCTATGCCGAAACGCGTACAAACCCCACGGTTTCAAACGTGGAGGAAGCGGCGTCCCTGTATCGAGAGAGTGCCTGCCGGGCCATTATCGGCTTTGGCGGAGGATCAGCCATGGACTGCGCCAAGGGCGTAGGCGCACGCATTGCGCAGCCAAACAAGCCCATCAACAAGATGCGCGGCCTGCTGCGGATTCATCGTCGCCTGCCGCTGCTCATCGCCGTCCCCACCACGGCAGGCACGGGAAGCGAGGTCACACTTGCGGCGGTAATTACCGATGACGAGACGCACTACAAGTACCCCATTAACGACTTTGTGCTTATTCCGCGCTTTGCGGTGCACGACCCCGAGTTTACGCGCGGTCTGCCCGCCTCCATTACGGGGCAGACGGGTATGGACGCCCTGACGCATGCCGTCGAGGCCTTTATCGGGCGAAGCACCACGCCCTATACGCGCAAGATGGCGCGACAGGCGGTGCAGCTCATCCACGACAATTTGCTCGAGGCCTATGAGCATGGCGACGACATGCGTGCGCGTCGCAATATGCTTTCGGCGGCGTATAAGGCGGGAGTTGCCTTTACGCGCTCCTATGTTGGATACGTTCATGCCATCGCGCACAGTCTAGGCGGCCGATACGGAATTCCGCACGGTTTGGCCAACGCGATCATCCTGCCGCACATGCTTCGCGCTTATGGTGACGCCGCCGCCCCCAAGCTTGCCGATCTTGCTCGCATGGCGGGCATTGCGCCGGCTACCGCGCAGGACAGTCTTGCGGTCGAGGCCTTTATCGATTGGGTCGACCGCATGAACGAGGCCCTGGGAATCCCCAAATATGTCTCGGGTATTCGCCGCTCCGATATTCCGCAAATGGCGGCCCATGCCGATGCCGAGGCCAATCCCCTGTACCCCGTTCCACTTTTGATGGACCGCTCGGAGCTCGAGCATATGTACGAGGTCGTCGCGGGTGGTATGTTTGAGGACGAGAACTAGGAGGGTGCCATGAACACCGAGGAAATTGCGCGCATCGTCGGCGATCAGCGCGCCTACTTTAAGACGCACGCCACGTTTGATGTCGATGCTCGACGTCGCGCGCTCGTGGGTTTACGCGATGCGGTGCGGGCCCACGAGGCCGATATCGCTCATGCGCTCAAGACCGATTTGGGAAAGTCGCATGACGAGGCCTATATGTGCGAGATTGGCACATCGCTTTCCGAGATTCGACATCAGATTGCGCATGTGGCCCGATGGAGTCGTCCGCGCCTGCGTCCGTGCGACCTCGCTAACGCCGTGAGCGTGTGCAAAACGCAAACCGTGCCCTATGGCGTCACGCTCATCATGGCGCCCTGGAACTATCCGTTTTTGCTGACGCTCGAGCCGCTCGCTGGCGCCCTTGCCGCGGGCAATACCGTGGTCATCAAGCCGAGCGCCTATGCTCCGGCATCGAGCGCGGTGCTCAGGCAAATCTGTGAAGAGGCATTTGATCCGCGCCTGGTGACGGTTGTCGAGGGCGGGCGCGCCGAGAACGAAGCGCTGCTCGATGAGCACTGGGACAAGATCTTCTTTACCGGTAGCGTTCCGGTCGGCAAACTCGTTATGGAGCGCGCAAGTAAAAACCTTACGCCTGTGACGCTTGAGCTGGGCGGAAAGAGTCCCTGCATCGTGGATGCGACGGCAAACTTGAAGGTTGCGGCACGGCGTATCGCCTTTGGTAAATGGCTCAACGTGGGGCAGACCTGCGTGGCGCCCGACTACCTGCTGGTCGATACGCGCGTGCACGACGAGCTGCTGGGCCTCATCAAGGAGGAGGTCCGCCGTATGTTTGGCGAGTATCCGCTCGATAACGAGGACTACGGTCATATTGTCAACGCCAAGCATTTTGCGCGCGTGCGCGGGCTGATCGATCCCGATAAGGTCGTGCTGGGAGGTACCGCGCGCGAGGCCTCGCTCAAGATCGAGCCGACGATTTTGGACGGCGTGTCCCCCAATGACGCCGTGATGCAGGAGGAGATCTTCGGCCCCATTTTGCCAGTGCTGACGTTTGAGAGCCTTGACGAGGCCGAAGCGTTTATTACGGATCGTCCGACGCCGCTGGCCCTGTATATCTTTAGTCAGGATCGCGAGGTTCAGCAGCGCTTTGTGCGCTACGTGCCCTTTGGCGGCGGCTGCGTTAACGATACCATCATGCATCTGGCTACGAGTCATATGGGCTTTGGCGGCATGGGCGCGAGCGGCATGGGACAGTACCATGGCCGCGAGAGCTTCGATACGTTTAGCCACAAGAAGAGTATCGTGAACAAGGCAACCTGGCTGGACGTGCCGTTTCGGTATGCGCCCTACGCAAGCTGGAAGCACAAATTCGTGCGCATGTTTGTGCATTAGAAAAGGGCGCAGGTAATACGAACAAGTGTTCCTATTACCTGCATTTTGCGTTAGACTACTGTTATGGAGCACGGATGGGCCAACTCCCTTTAGAAGGGATTTGGTATGAACGTAAGCGATGTTATTTCGTTATTGGCGTTGTTGATTGCGGCTATCGAACTCGGTCTGTTTATCGGCCGAATGAAATAGCCGCCCCCGCGTAAGCGAAGACGGCCACTTCTCACGATGAAAACGTGTATCGGAGTTGGCAAGACCCGCGGCAACGGGTGCCATCCGTGTTCCTATCTTATCTGCAAGCGTTCTGTCGCGCAAGCGTTGAGGCAAACGATTGAAGGACGCAGACAGGATGTATTTGTGTCCGCACGGGACCGTAGACTTCTCAATAAGGTTACACACCGGTTTATCCGGCCGTTAGAGGAGCTGCTATGTACGAGCCTTCGCGTGTTCTTCTGTCATTTCACATTGCAGGATTTCAGTATGCCGATGGCGCCTTGGTCTTGGGCGATCTTAAAGCGGGCGATAAGCTGACGCTGTGTGCCGAGCGCGATAATCCCCATGACCCTGAGGCGGTTGCGATTTATTACGGCAACACCAAGCTTGGCTATGTTCCGGGAAACGAGGTCGGCCCACTGTCCTTGATGATGTATTACGGCCACGAGGACGTATTTGAGGCCCGCGTGCAACAGGTTGCCCCCGAGCGCAGTCCGTGGCATCAGGTGCGCGTTGGGCTCTACGTGGTGGATGCTCGCTAGTCGGCAATGGAGGCTGCCATGTTTGATGACGATGACCTGTTTGATCTGGCAGATGATCCGTTTGAGTGGGATGTGCTACTCGATGACGATGAGCTGGAACAGGACCGTAAGATGCGGCAGGACAAGAAAACTCAGGGTGACGCTTCGAAAAAGCAAGACAAGCGCCGCCGCGGACTGTTCGGCGGGCTCTTTGGATAACCGCCGCATCGCTACGTCTGTATACTTAGCACGAGTTGAGCACGTTGCGAAATGAGGGCATAGACGATGATGTGGTTTACCGCCGACCTGCACCTGGGCGATACGAATATCTTGCACGACATGGACCGGCCGTTTGACTCGGTCGAGGAGATGAACCGCAAGGTCATCGATGCCATCAATGAGTGCGTGGCTGCGGACGACCGCCTCTATATTCTGGGTGACTTTACCTATCGTTTGCCCCTGGCGGAGGCGGTGCGCCTGCGCGAGCGTATCGAATGCCAGAACGTGACGCTCATCCGCGGTAACCATGACGGCGACTGGGAAGATTCCGACGTACCGCAGATTTGGGAAAACGTGCGCGATTACCTGGAGATTGCTCCCGGCTATGCCAAGGGCCATCGTCTGGTTATGAGCCACTACCCCATGCTCAGCTGGAACGGCAAGGCACGTGGCGCCATTATGCTGCATGGGCATATCCACAGCAGGGGTGACCGCGCCAACGCACGCAACCGCGATCGCGAGCGCCCTATCTTTCGCTACGATGTCGGTCTCGATGCCAACGATTACAAGCCCGTAAGCCGCGATCAGATTCTTAGCTTCTTTAGGCTGTAGCCCTCAAACCACCACAAGGGGGGGCAGGTGGCTTTGTGGTGGTTTTGGCGCCGTTGCCATTATGGCGGCGGCGCCTTTTTTGTCCGTGCGGCGCGGTAGAGTGTAGTCGGTTGAAATTTGCGTCCATCGAGGAGCTGCTATGAACGAGATTAAGTGCCCGCATTGCGGCGAAGTTTTTAAGGTCGATGCGTCCGGCTATGCGGATATCGTCAAACAAGTGCGCGATGCTGAGTTTTCGCGCGACCTGGATGAGCGTGTGAAGGCAGTCCAGCGCGAGGGCGAGCAGGCACTGGAGCTTGAGCGCTCGCGCTCGACGGCTGCTCTGCAGGAGGCGGAGTCTCAGCGCAACGCTCAGCTCGTTGAGCAGAAAAACGCCGCGGCTCAGGAACTGGCGCAGGAGGTTGCCAGGCGCGATGCCGAGCTTGCCGAGCTGCGCGCCAAGCTCGAGGGTGCTGCCGCGGAGCGTGAGAGCGCAAGCCAGCGAGCGGCGGTTGAGGCTCGCGCCGATGCTCAGAAGGAGAACGCCGAGCTCCAGCGTGAGATTGACAGCCTGCGTGCACAGCTTGGACGCAAGGACGACGAAGCAAAGCTTGCCGAGTCGGCGGCGCGCAACGCTGCTCAAAACGATTTAGCTGCACGCGACGCTCAGATTGCCGAGCTGCAGGCCAGGCTTGCCGCGGCGGACAAGGCCCAGGAGATGGCGCTTGCCGCTGCCGCGGCAGAGTCGCAGCGTGAGCTCGATGCCGCTCGCAGCGAGGCCGAGCGCGCGCTTGCTGACTATCGCGCGAAGGTGCAAGAGAAGTTTTCCGCCGCAAAGGCTCAGTCCGAGCAAGAGGCCGAGGGCCTGCGTGCCCAGCTGCGCGAGCAGGAACTGATGGCAAAAATGAACCTGTCGGAGGCGGTCGCCGCGGCGGAACGAGAGCGCGATGAGGCACGTGCCAAGCTGACGAGCGAGCTGGCGGTGCGCGATTCTCGCGAGGAGCAAGCCAAGGCAGCACACGAGCTCGAGCTTGCGCAGGCCAAGCGCGCGAGCGATGACCTGATTCGCTACAAGGATGAAGAGATTGAGCGTCTTAAGGACATGAAGGTCCGCCTGTCTACCAAGATGGTGGGCGAGTCGCTCGAGCAGCACTGCGAGACCGAGTTTAACCGTCTGCGCATGACGGCGTTTCCCAACGCGTACTTCGAGAAAGATAACGATGCGTCCGAGGGTACCAAGGGCGACTTTATCTTCCGCGAGTGCGACGCAAGCGGTAACGAGGTCATTTCGATTATGTTCGAGATGAAAAACGAGAACGACGAGACCGCGACCAAGCACAAAAACGAGGACTTCTTTAAGAAACTCGATCACGATCGTCGCCAGAAAGGCTGTGAGTACGCGGTGCTCTGCACACTGCTCGAGCCCGAAAGCGAGCTCTATAACGCAGGGATAGTCGACGTGAGTTACCGCTATGAGAAGATGTACGTGATCCGCCCGCAGTTCTTCATTCCCATGATCACGCTGCTGCGCAACGCCGCCATGGGTTCGCTGCGCTATAAGCAGGAGCTGGCGGAGTACAAGCAGCAGAACATCGACGTCACGAACTTCGAGGCCAAGATGGAGAAGTTCAAGAACGACTTCGGCCGCAACTATGAGCTTGCGAGCCGTAAGTTCCAGACGGCGATCGAGGAGATTGACAAGACGATTAGCCATCTGCAGAAAACCAAGGAGGCATTGCTGTCCTCCGAGAACAATTTACGTCTAGCCAACAAGAAGGCCGACGATCTTACCATTCGCAAGCTCACCTGGGGCAACAAGACCATGAAGGCGGCGTTTGACGAGGCGCGCGGGGCTGCGACAGGGGCAAACGATGAGCCCGCCGAGGCGGATTCGTATGAGGTCGAGGATGCCGAGTAGGGGATAGCGTATAGTGCAAAAGCGGGGCCGCTGGCGATACTGCCAACGGCCCCGCTTCGTTCCAGTATGTACGGCTAGTCCTCGAGCAGGTCCTCGATAAAGCCGACGCGGTAGTTTTTGAAGATGACCTCGCCGCCGTCTTGCGTGGCATCCAGGTCGACATCGCCCATGATGCCAAAGTCGTGGTCGCCATCCTCGTCGGCAAAAATCTGGTGCACGTGCCACACGTGATCGGTCTTCTCGTCGCTCCCGTCGATGGTAAACATCGCGGCGCTGCGGGCATCTCCGTCGGTGAGGATTTCCTCGTGCTGCTCATGGTAGGCATCGAGCGCCTTTTGCCAGCGGACCTCGCTCATGCCCCAGTCCTCGTCGAGTTCGCCCAGGTCGCGAACGTGCTCGCGGGCGGCAAGGGTCACGCGGCGGAAGAGTGCGTTGCGCACCAGCAGCGTGCAGCCGCGACGGTCCGCAACGACCTCGTCGATGCCCTGCGGCGGCGCGGCGTCGAGGGCCGCCGGGTTGCCGGCGTTCTCCCACTCGTCCACCAGGCTCGAGTCGACCGAGCGTACCACAAAGCCGAGCCACGAAATGATGTCGCGCAAGCGCTCATCGCGCTTCTCAATGGGCACGGTGCGATCGAGGGAGCGGTAGGCCTCGGCTAGGTAGCGCAGCAGAATGCCCTCGGAGCGGGCGATGCCGAGCTTTTGGATATAGCCCTTAAAGTCGCTCGCGCTCTCCAACATGTCGCGCAGGACGCTCTTGGGCGAGAGCTGGTAGTCGTTGGCCCAAGGTACTTCCTGGCAGTACTTGTCGAAGGCGGCATCGAGCAAATCCTCGAGCGGCTTTTCGTAGGTGACATCCTGGATGCGCTCCAAGCGTTCCTCATATTCGACGCCGTCGGCTTTCATCTCGGCCATAGCGCGATCGCGTGCGGCACGTTCCTGTGCACGCAGCACTTGCTTGGGATCTTCGAGCGTTGCCTCGACCATTGAGATTAGATCCATGGTATAGGTCTCGCTCTCGGGATCGAGCAGCTCCAATGCGGCAAGCAAAAACGGCGAGAGCGGCTGGTCGAGCGCGAAGTCCTCGGGCAGATCAACCGTCAGTGCATAGTCGATGTCTGGTGCGGCGTCAGTCGGGGCGTCGGGTGCGGGCGGCACCTCGGTGCGAACGACGACGCCGGAATCGATGAGCGTGGCGAAGATTTCGTCGGCGCGAACCTCGAGCTTGGCCTTTTCCTCGGGAGTCTGCAGACTCGTCTCGATGAGGTCGTGCACGCGGGCTCGGGCATCGCCGCCCTGCTCGACCACGCTAATCACCATGGAGTGCGTGATGCGCAGGCGCGGCTTGAGCGTCTCGGGCTGCGTCTCGATCAGGCGCTCAAAGGTCTGCTTGTTCCAGGTGACAAAGCCCTCGGGGGCCTTCTTCTTTTTAATCTTGCGGAGTTTTTTGGGGTCGTCGCCCGCCTTGGCCATAAGCTTGGCATTCTCGATCTCGTGCTCGGGTGCCTCGGCGATCACCATGCCCTCGGTATCGAAGCCCGAGCGACCGGCGCGACCAGCGATCTGATGAAACTCACGGGCGCGCAGGCGACGCATCTTGTAACCGTCGAACTTGGTGAGCGCGGTGAGCACCACGGTGTGGATGGGTACGTTGATGCCGACGCCGAGCGTATCGGTACCGCAGATGACGGGCAGCAGGCCCTGCTGCGCCAAGCGCTCGACCAACAGGCGATAGCGCGGCAACATGCCAGCATGGTGCACGCCGACGCCGCAGCCGAGCAAGCGCTTGAGGATCTTGCCGAAGGCCGTCGAGAAGCTTGTCCCCTTTGCCGCTTCTTTGATGGCTTCGCGCTGCTCTTTGCTGGCGATGCCAAAATTGGCGAGCGACTGTGCCGTCGCAAGGGCGGCATCCTGGCTAAAGTGCACGATATAGAGCGGGGCCTCGCCGCGGCGCATGGCGAGCTCGACCGTGCCTTCGAGCGAGGTCGTCACATAGTCGTAGCTCAGCGGCACGGGGCGCGGGGCATCGACGACCAAGTCGCAGGTAGCGCCGGTGTGTTCCTCGAGTGAGGCGGCGATGGCAGTGACATCGCCGAGCGTGGCGCTCATGAGCATGAATTGCGTGTGAGGCAGGGTGAGCAGCGGTACCTGCCAGGCCCAGCCGCGATCGGGGTCGGCAAAGTAGTGGAACTCGTCCATGGCGACGCAGCCAACATCGGCATCTTCGCCCTCGCGCAGCGCGTCGTTGGCAAGGATCTCTGCCGTGCAGCAGATGACGGGTGCCTTGGTGTTGATATGCGTGTCGCCGGTGATCATACCGACGTTATCGCGGCCGAGCACCTGTACCAGATCGAAAAACTTTTCACTGACCAGAGCCTTGATGGGGGCCGTGTAATAACAGCGCTTGCCCTGCGCCATGCCCATAAAGAGCATGCCCAGCGCGACGAGCGATTTACCCGATCCGGTCGGAGTGCCCAGAATGACGTGATCGCCGGCTGCCAGGTCCATGAGGGCCTCTTCTTGGTGATCCCACAGCTCAATGCCGCGATCGCTCGTCCATTCAAAGAAGCGTTCGAAGGCCTGGTCGGGCGTGAGCCATGGTTCGGGCTCGCTGCCGTCCTCGGGCTCCCACCAGGTGGGGGAGAGCGCGCCGAGCGAGCCGAACTCGGCTTCGGTTCCCGTGCCGCCCGAGAATGAGCTGGCGGCCCCGGCGCCGGAGACGGTGCTGACGGCGGTATCTGTCGTGGTCTGTGCCATGTGTTTGCTTTCTCTCGCGATTGTCCGCCAACTATTATGGCGTAGCGTCGCATCGATGCGTTCGCAGGCAAGAAAATGCAGGAAATGGGCGTTCTGCCCAGCCGTTTGGTGCAGTTGCCAGCTAAGTGAGTAGACTTTTTGCAATATCGCGAGCACATGGCTTTTGCGCAAGGGCTCTACCTGCGGTTTTAGTATTGGTTATGCGGGTTGTGCTTGGCTATTGCAAAAAAGTCTACTCACTTAGATTTGAGGGACGTTTGCTGGCGCCTATTTGCGCTTGTTTGCCGAAGCTGCGACCATCAGAGGCCCCTGGGACTCTTGCGGTAGACGCTTCTTGCCCTTGCGGGCACGGTTTCTAAAGTTCTCGACGGCCTCTTCCATGCCCAGAGGCACATAGGCGAGCTCATCGAGGTTATCGGGCAGGTAGCAGGCTAGGCTTTGCTCCTGCGCGCGGCCCGCCGCGAGCTGTTCATCGCTGGGCTGCGCTCCAGGTGTGGCGCAAATGCCATAGACGGCGGCACCCATCTCGCGCGTGCGGCGCTCGTACTCGGTCTCGGGATGCTCGGGATGGTCGCGGCGGACGTCGTCGCTTACCCAAAGCGTATCGTAGCCGGCCGCGGCAAACTGTCCCAGGGCGTAATCGCGCAACGGCTTGCTATCGGTGCGCAGTGTGACGGTAGCGCCGGCTGAAAAGAGCGGGCGGTAGAGCATCAGATGGTCGACATGGACGAGTCGTTTTTTAGCGTACTTGGCCTTGGGCTGCGGCGTGGGAAAGTTAATGGTGATGGCATCGAGCTCGCCTGCGGCAAACAGCTGTGGCAGCGATGCGGCGCCTCGGGGCAGGACGAGTGCGTTGGATAGCCCCTGTTCGCAGATTTTCTGCGCGGCATAGGCGATGCAGATGGGCTCCTGGTCCATGCCGATAAAGAGGGTGTCGGGCTCGCGGTGGGCGCGCTCGACCAGATAGGTTCCCTTGCCACAGCCAAGATCCAGGTGAAGGTGTTCGAAGGGCTTGCTGCCAGCTGGCGCGCAAGCCTCGCGCCAATCTCCGGCATAAGCCTCGGGGTTCGTCTCGATCGCATCGGCGTAGCGCTCCAGGCGCTCCTCGAGCACAAAGTTCTTAGGCGTGCGAACGTGGACGGCTCCCATGAGGCTCCTTGGTCATAAGTATGGAACGCATAGCTGCGCGTTCCGTCAATGGGTTGAAAAAGGGTGGGCATAGTTTGCCCGAAAGATGCGGTGCGGCTCGGCGGCGAATCGTCGGTGCCTACAGACGTTTGAGAATCACATAGCGGTTGAGCTCGCCGCTGCGACCGTCGGCATGGAAGCGCTCAAGCTCGCGCACGGGGACCTCGCCGCTCTTGTAGAACGTACGGACGCCGCGCACCAGGTCGGTGATCTGCTGATCGTCAAAGTGATGGCAATAGCGGTAGGCGTGGCGGTCGTTTTGCCAGCCGATGAGGTGGTCGCCGGCTTCAAACTGCGCGGAATCGTAACCTTCAAACGGCGGGGTGAGCTCGGCACGGGCCTCGGCGCGAACGGCCTTGCGCGCCATGCGCTCGTCGTTCATAAACTCCCAAAAGCTGATGGCGATGATGCCGCCCGGGCGCGTCTGGCGCACCAGGGCGTCGAGCACGCGTACGCGGTACTCGCACGACGGCACGTGGTGCATAAAACCAAAGCAGACCGAGATGTCGGCGAGCGGGGCGTCGAAAAGCACGTCGGGTGTCTCGGCGGGGTTGAGCTTCATAAGGGCATCGAGCACGTCGAGTTCCTGGAAGTGCAGGTTGGGAATGCGCAGGGCGTGACCGTGCGCATCGATAGCCAAATCCTGACACGAGTCGACACCATAGAACTCAAACGGGCAGCTGGCATCTACCGAGGGGTTTGCGCCGTCGACGCCCTTGGCGGCAAGTGCGCCGCCGGCGGCAAAGTTCTCGAATCGCATATTGCCGCAGGCGAGATCGAAGACGCGGACGGGATGCTCAATCGTGGCGACATCGAGCTGTTCGAGCGCGATGTCCATGGTGCGCACCCAGCCGGGCCACGGGGCCTGGCGCGTATCGGAGAAGGAGGCGGAGTGCTCGCGATAGAACGTGTTGTTGAGCTGGATGAGCGATGAGGCGAAATCGCGGTTCACGGCGCGGAACTCCCTCCGTTGGCGGTGCGGAATTAACAGTACGACCATACTACCGTTAACGCCGCAACGGGGACAACCAAGCTACGGGTCATTGCTTTGTTTGGACACATTTCCGCAGCTCATATGCACCCGCAACCGAAGGTTGTCAAAAATCTCACTAGAATAGGTGGCATGCTTTTGGCGGTGGCGGATAGATTTTTAACTGTGCAAGGCGCCTTAAGAAGAAAAACGGTCCGGCGGCACGGCTGGCATCACATAGGAGGAACCATGAATGTAGAAACTGCGCAGCGGCTCGCCGACCTTCGTCGCAGCAAGGGTTTTAGCCAAGAAGGGCTGGCACGAAAGCTGGGACTGTCGCGCCAAGCAGTCAGTAAATGGGAGCGCGCGGAGAGCTCGCCCGATACCGAGAACCTGATCTCGCTCGCCAAGCTCTATGGTGTGAGCTTGGACGAGCTGCTCAATCCGAGCGATGAGATTGAGGACGATATCGAGTTTGAGAACGAGGACCGTGCCCGTCAGCGCGAGGCCGAGGCGGCAGATCGCGCCCGTACCCATGAGGCGGCGGCACGTGCCACCGAGGCGGCAACACAGGCGAGTGACGCCGCCGCCAAGGCGGCGCAAGCGGCAAGCTGGAGTGCGCAGGCCGCCAATGCCGCTACGGCGCAGGCGACGAGTGGCAGCGCAGTTGGCTCGACTCCGGTGAAGGGCCCGTTCCAGTCGTTCCCGTATTGGGCCGTGTGCTGGCTGCTGTTCTTTTTGCTGATGTTCCTGTTTGGTGCCGGCCCCTTTGCCGCACTGATCTTCTTTACGATTCCCATCTATCACTGGGTGGCGCGTGCGCTCGATGGCGATTGGGCGCGCGGGGATATTCAGGTTGGTTCGGCGTCGGTGGCGGTCAAGGCCCAGGGGAAGGATACTTCTGCGGAATCTGATGCTGACGTGGCTACCGCGACTACCGCTGAGCCGATTGCCAAAGAGAGTGATGAATGATGAAGCTTTCGCATGAATCCAAGGTACGCTTGGGCGTTGGCATCGGAGCGTTTGTGCTCATCATCGGGCTTGTCTTTGGCACTTCGCGGCTATTGGCTCATTCCGATATGGTGCGTACGACCGGTATTCTATCTGGCCATTTGTCTGATTTTGACGATATGTTTGACGAGGACGATTCCTTGAATAGCGGTAACTATTCTGCTCGGCCTCAGCAGCTTTCGAGCACGACTGTTGATGCCGATGAGTTCCGCTACCTCGATTTCGATATCGCTGCGGCTACGGTGGACGTCAAGGTTGTTGATGGCAACAAGGCTCGCGTTATCGAGCGGGGACACGTTGCCAATGGTATGGATGCCTCCAAGGCCGCGACGCAGAACATCGCATCCGTCGAGGACTCGACGCTCAAGGTTTCTCAGTTTGGAAGTGATGACGGTAAGGCAATTGACCGCTCGGTTACGGTTGAGCTGCCGCGCCGTGTTGCCGAACATCTGAAGGGAGTCAACGCGCACGTGGGCTCGGGCGATCTGCAGATTGCCGGTGTCACCTGTGATGGTTTCGACCTTTTCCTGGGTGCGGGAGATGTAGAGTTTGCGGGCAGCGTGACTGATGCGCTTAGTGCAGAGGTCGGGTCGGGCGATGTAACGTTCGAGCTCTACCAGGCCCCCGCGAAGTCGATGGACGTGAGTGTGGGCTCGGGCGATGTGGAGATGACGGTTCCGCACTCTACGGGCTTTAAGGCGAGCCTCACCTTGGGCAGCGGCGACTTCGAGAGAGATTTCCTTCCGCTTGGCTACGACGGCGAGACCATTTTGCATCTTGAATTCGATGACGGGG
>WGSL01000052.1 GCA_014871665.1 Collinsella sp.
GGGTGGTTTCTGATGCGGCGCGCTGCGCGCCCCGCACAGGCTAAAGCCCGTAATGGAAAAGGGCCGAGGCTCA
Organism: Collinsella sp.; assembly: GCA_014871665.1. GTDB lineage: Bacteria > Actinomycetota > Coriobacteriia > Coriobacteriales > Coriobacteriaceae > Collinsella. Next base: position 74 of record WGSL01000052.1, read on the forward strand.
AAGCCCCGACCCTTTATTGCATTGATGACTATCGCTGGGTGTGGATGACAACCTAGAACGTCTGCTCGTAGTCGCTGTGTTTTTTGGCCGAACGCACCAGGAACTCCTGGTTGGTGTTGGTGCCCTTAAGACCCTTGATAAACGACGCGGCTGCGCGCTCGGTGTTGTTCATGCCGGCAAGAATGCGACGCAGACCAAAGACAAACGGACGCATCTGCTCGTCGACCAACAGGTCCTCATTACGCGTACCGGAGGCAACGGGGTCAATAGCCGGGAAGATACGGCGGTCGGCCAGGTCGCGGTCGAGCTTAAGCTCCATGTTGCCGGTGCCCTTGAACTCCTCAAAGATGACCTCGTCCATCTTGGAACCAGTGTCGATGAGGGCAGAGGCCAGGATGGTGAGCGAGCCACCGTTCTCGATATTACGGGCTGCGCCCAGGAAGCGCTTGGGAGGATACAGTGCCGCCGAATCGACGCCGCCCGAAAGGATGCGGCCCGAGGCGGGCGCCGCCAAGTTGTAGGCGCGGGCAAGACGCGTGATGGAGTCGAGCACCACCACGACATCGCCGCCCAGCTCCACGATGCGCTTGGCGCGCTCGATGACGAGCTCGGCCACGCGGGTGTGGTTGTCGGCGGGCATATCGAAGGTCGAGGCCACGACCTCGCCCTTAATGGAGCGCTGCATATCGGTGACCTCTTCGGGGCGCTCGTCGACGAGCAGGCAGATGAGGTGCACCTCGGGGTTGTTGATCGAGATGGACTGGCAGATCTTCTTGAGGATCGTGGTCTTGCCGGCCTTGGGCGGAGACACGATCAAGCCACGCTGACCCTTGCCGATCGGCGACACGATGTCGATGGCGCGACCGGTAATGGAGTCCTTGCCGTGCTCCATGCGCAGCGGCTCGTTGGGATAGACCGGGGTGAGGTCACCAAACTTGGGGCGGTTGCGAATCTGCTCGGGGTCTAGACCGTTGACGGTCGTGATTTTGGCGAGGCCGGCGCGCTTGTCGCCGCCGCGCGAAGGACGAAGCGAGCCCTCGATGACGTCGCCCGTGCGCAGACGCGCGGAGCGGATGAGGTAGGCGGGGACGAAGGCGTCGTCGTTGGACTTCATGTAACCGTGGGCGTGGATGATACCGGAGCTGTCCGGACGAATCTGCAGGATGCCCTTGATGTCGCGGAAGCCCTCGGCCTTCGCGGCGGTGACGTAGATCTCCTCGACGAGCTCGGCTTTCTTCTTGCCGGTCGTCTCGATCTCGAACTCCTTGGCCTTCTCGCGCAGCTCGGCAACCTTCATGGCAGCGAGCTCCTCGCGCGAAAGCGTAGGCTCGGTGGGAGCGGCATTACGCTCCTTGTTGCGTTGCTTGCGATCGCGCTGGCGGTTGCGGCGGTCGTTGTTGCGCTCGTCCTTGCGCTCGTTGCGCTCGTCGTTACGCTTGTGCTGGCGACGGTTGGGGCGAGCGTTGTCTTCGGCCTCGGCGGGCGCGGCGCCATCGGTTGCGGCGGCGTCGGCGTTAGCCACAGTATCATCGCTGGCCTCGGCCTTGGAATCGCCCTGCAGCTCGGCCTCGGCCTGCTGCTCGGACGCCTTGGCCTTAGCGGACTTCTTACGACCGCGCTTGGGCTTCTCGGACGCAGGCTGTTCGACGTCCTGGGGCTCGGCGGCGTCAGTCGATGCATCGGCGGTCGTCTCGGCGGAATCCTCGGACGCAACCTTCTTGGCAGCCTTAGCCTTGGACGTGCGCTTAGCAGCAGTGCGACGGCTGCGACCGGGACGGAGGTCGGCGGGCTCGACATCGGCGGGAGCGGCCTCGGAAGTCGTAGCATCCTGGACGGGCGCGTCGGCGGCGGTTGCAGACTCGGCGGTCGCCGCAGCATCCCGAGCGGCTGCAGCTGCGGCTGCGGCCTTCTCTGCCTCGACGAAGGCCTTGGGCTTGCGACCGCGACGGTGCGGGCGCAAAGCCGGATCGACAACGGGAACTTCGCTGGCCTCGACAGGCGCAGCGAGCTCAACAGGCGATGTGCCCTCCCCTGCCGCGGAACGGACCGAAGCCTCAGTGAGCTCGGGGGTTACCTGATCGGCAACCTGCTCGGCCTTAGCAGCCGTGCGACGGCGTGTGCGCGGTACCGGCTTCTCGGTCGGCTGGTCGGCGACAGGGGTCTCGGTGGCGGCAGGCGTCTCGGGCACAGACGGAGCTGCAAGCTCGGTCAGAGCCGCGGCCTCGCGCTCGGCAGCACGACGGCGGGCGCGCACCACCTGAGCCTCGCTAATCTGCGCCAACGCACGTGCCTGCGCGACCTCATCGGAAATCGGCGCCGAGGAGTCAGCTGCAACGGTGCGCTTGACGCGCGTCATGCGCGTGGTACGGCGCTTGGGCTTGGTGACCTCCTCGCCGTCAGCAGCAGGCTTGGCCGTGCGGCGCGTACGCTTGGGCTTTGCCGGAGCAGCCTCCTCACCAGTTGCAGGCACGGCCTTCTCAGCCGTTGCAGGCGTAGGCGTCGAAGCAGCCTTAGGCGTCTCAGGAGCCGAGGCATGCGCGGGCGCCGCGACCTGATCCGACACAACCGGTGCAGCGGGAGCGGCTTGCGTCGTCGTTATTTCGTTTTCTTGCTGTTGATCAGACACAGTGTTTGCTCAACTTTCTTTTCAAGCCCTGTGATCACATGCTCCCTGCATAAACCTTCAGGGCGGCTAAACAGTCTAGCTCCGTCAAATACCGACGGACATCATTGATCTGTATCGAGATATTTGCGTCATATACGCAGCGTTAGTGTAACACAACCGCAACCACCTGCAACTTAGTCATTGAGGACGTTCTTAAACGACTAGTCAAAAGGGACAATCTTTGGTTTAACACCCACAAATCTGACTGCCTCCGCCAAAACTGTGGCGGTTTACTACGATGAATCGCTCAACCGCGATCACTCCGAAACTTGTTGAACTAAAACCGCAGGTAGATGCCTTGCACTTTTTTGCGAAAAGCCGGCGTAGTTGGAATTTCTCATTTCATCGTAGTAAACCGGCATAGTTTCGTATTTCCAGCAGTTCCAAATTCGTCAATACGTCGGCGTTTGCAAAAAGCCCGACCTCCGTGGGAGATCGGGCTTTCAAGGCTTAGTTAAACCAAGTCTGTACGGTCAAATGACCCGTAGCTTACATCTGCTCGGGCGCGGAAACGCCAACGAGGGTGAGCACCAGGGCGAGCGTCACACGGACGGCATCGCAAGCGGCCAGACGGGCACGCGAAAGCTCGGGGTCGACGGGACGGCCCTCGCTCGGCAGCACCTGACAGGCAGCGTAGAAGCTGTGGAAGTCGCCGGCGAGTTCCTCAGCAAAGTGCGTCAGACGGAACGGGGCGCGGTCGCGAGCGCAGCTGGCGATGAGGTCGGTGAGCTCGTTGAGCTTGCGCGAAAGGGCGAGCTCGGTCGGGTCGGTCAGCAGCGAGTAATCGACGTTCTCACCGATGGCCTTGGCGGCGACGGCCTTCATGCCCATCTCGTCAGCCTGCTCGGGCGTAACGTCAGCGGCACGGCGCAGGATGGAGCACACGCGGGCGTGAGCGTACTGCACGTAGTACACCGGGTTGGAGTTGTCGCGCTTCTTGACGGCCTCGATATCGAAGTCGACCATCTGGTTGGAGCTCTTGGAGATGAGGGTGTAACGGGCAGCGTCGGAGCCGACCTCGTCGACGAGCTCCTGCAGGGTCACCATGGTGCCCTTACGCTTGGACATACGGACGGGCTTGCCGTTGCGCAGCAGGTTGACGAGCTGGCCCAGCAGAACCTCAAACTTGCCGGGGTAACCCAAGGCATCGCAGACGCAGCGGACGCGCTCGATGTAGCCGTGGTGGTCGGCGCCCCAGATGTCGATGACGTGGTCGACGCGCTGGAACTTATCCCAGTGATAGGCGACGTCGGAGGCGAAGTAGGTGTACTCGCCGTCGGACTTGATCAGAACGCGGTCCTTGTCATCGCCCAGGTCGGTGGAGCGGAACCACAGGGCGCCGTCCTTGGTGTAGAGGTAGCCCATCTTGTCGAGCTTCTCAAAAGCGCGGTCGACGGCGGAGGTGCCGGCGGTCTCGCCCTCGGTGTCCTTCACATACAGCGAGCGCTCGGAGAACCAACGATCGAAGTCGCAATTGACGGCGTGGCAGAGGTCGCGCATGTTGTCGACCATCTTTACATAGCCGCGCTCGCGGAAGCTCTCCATGCGCTTCTGCGGATCGGCGTTGACCCACTTATCGCCGTCGGTGCGCCAGAACTCGGCGGCCTCGTCGATGATGTAGTCGCCGCCGTAGGAGTCCTTGCCCAGAGTCTCGGCAAAGTTGTCCTGGTACGGATGGGTCTCGGGGTGCTCGTCGTTCTCGTCGGCAACAAAGGCGTCGCGGTCTGCGATCAGCAGCTTGTGAGCCTCGTCGATATCCACACCCTGCTTGGCGATGATGTCGGCAAGCTGCATATAGCGCGTGCTGATGGAGTTGCCGAAGGTGTTCATCTGAGAGCCGTGGTCGTTGATGTAGAACTCACGCTGGATGTCGTAACCGGCGTGGTCCATGACGCGGCAGAGCGAGTCGCCCAGCGCGGCCCAGCGGCCGTGGCCGATGTGCATGGGGCCGACTGGGTTGGCGGAAACGAACTCAACCTGGGTCTTCAGGCCACCACCGACGTTGGACTTAGCGAAGTCCATACCCTTCTCGCGAGCCTCGCCAAAGATGGCATTCTTGACGGCAACGGAGAGGTAGAAGTTGATGAAGCCGGGGCCTGCGATCTCGACCTTCTCGATCGCGGGGTCCTCGGGCATATGGGCAACGATGGCCTCGGCGATCTTGCTCGGGGCGCAGTGGGCCAGCTTGGCGGACTTCAGGGCCATGGTAGAGGTCCACTCGCCATGAGAAGTGTCAGCCGGTCGCTCGATAGCGCAATCGTCAAGTTCAAATGCGGAAAGGTCGCCGGCCTCCTGGGCCGCAGCAAGCGCAGCGCGTACCAGCTCTTCAATCTTCTCGGGCATAGATCCTCCTTGTGTTAAAGCCCCCGAGCTCTTGGTCACTCGTAGGGCAAAAGCCAGAGTTTGTAGCACTCTATCACAAGCGACGGGCACTGTCGCAGGGTAAAGCTAATAGATATTGCATATGCACAAAAATGACTACAGCTTGTATGGAGTCACTCAAAGATGCCGGTCTGCCTGCAGATTATGCAGGCGTTGAAAATGCATAAAGGTGTGAATGAGCTGCGTCTGTTATCGAATACTCTTACCTATCGGAGTTGTGTGCTTTTCCTGCATAAAGTGAGAATTTGCGCACGTCAGCGTGTTATTCTAGACATACGTAAATTCGTATAAGTTGGAGGTAGCATGTTCTCAATCGGTCAACACGTCATTCATCCGGGTCAGGGAGTCTGCACCGTCGTCGGTTTTAGGGACGACACGCCGCAGCCCATGCTGCTGCTCGAGACCAAGCAGGGACATGCGCAGACGATCCTCATGTACCCCGTGGCGCAGGCCGATCGTTTGCACGCCGCCATCTCTCAGCAAGATGCCGAGCACCTGCTGAGCCACTATGACGAGCTGGAGTGCGACACCTTCACCGAGCGCAACAGCTCACTTGAGGAGACGCACTTTAAGCAGCAGCTCAAGCTGGGTGCGCCCGAGACGGTCCGCGTGGCAAAGACCATGATGCACCGCATTCGCCAGGCCGAGGAAGCTGATAAAAAGCCCAGCTCCTACTACATGCGCGTACTCAAGGAAGCCAAGCGCCGCTCCATCGAGGAGTTCGCCGTGGCCTTGGGCGTCACCGAGGAGGACGCCGAAGCCCGCCTAGCCCAAGCCGCCCTCAACTAACCCAACCGCGCCAAAAACCACCACAAAGGGGACAGGCACCTTTGTGGTGGTTTTCTTGTTCTAGTAGTATTCATTCTTATCGTTACCCACGAGCACAAGGAGTCTCCTATGGCAGAGCCGCTTTCCGCCGGAATCACCCGCGACCGCGCGTTTGAACTGCTTAACGAGCACAACAAAGACCCGTTCCACATCACCCATGGCGAGACGGTCGAGGGCACCATGCGCTACTTTGCGCGCGAGTTCGACCCCGAGAACGAGGAGTTTTGGGGCATCGTCGGCCTGCTGCACGACTTGGATTGGGAGGAGCATGAGGACGACCCCATGAACCACACCATCTATGCTGCCGAGATTCTTAAGGGCGAAGGTGCGTCTCCCGAGCTCATTCGCGCCATCCAGACGCACACGTCGGACTTCAACACCTCGCTGCCCAAACCCGAGCTGCAGATGGAAATTATCCTGTTTGCCTGCGATGAGCTCACCGGCCTGATCGGCGCTGCAGTCATCATGCGCCCGAGCAAGAGCGTTATGGACTTTACGACCAAGTCGCTCAAGAAGAAGTTTAAGGACAAGCGCTTTGCCGCCGGCTGCTCGCGCGACGTGATTTCGCAGGGCGCCGAGATGTTGGGCTGGGAGCTCACCAAGCTCTTTGACCGCACCATCGCAGCCATGCAGTCCTTCGCCCCCGACCACGATACCTTCCAGGCCTAACCGCCCGCGCCACTTAAAACCACCACAAAGGGGAAAGGCACCTTTGTGGTGGTTTTTGTTTGCGCGGACGCTAGGGGCGGACCTGGCCGGTGCCTCGAAGCTTGTATTTGTAGGTGGTGAGGGCCTCGGCGGCAAAGGGGCCGCGGGCGTGGAGCTTTTGGGTCGAGATGCCGATCTCGGCGCCCAGGCCAAATTCGCCACCGTCGGTAAAGCGCGTACTGGCGTTGGCATACACAGCCGAGGCATCGACCGCATCCAGGAAGCGCTCGCAAGCATCCGTGTCCTCGGCAACGATGGCCTCGGAGTGCATCGTGCCGTAGCGATTGATGTGTGCGATGGCCTCGTCCTCGTTTGCCACGACCTTCACGCTCATCTCGAGAGCCAAGTACTCGCGACCCCAGTCCTCCTCAGTCGCGGCAACGTAGTCATCGCCCTCCACAAAGCCGGCGTCGGCGCACGCGGCGCACGTGGCCTCGTCACCGTGAATGAGCACGCCGTGGTCGTGCAGCACGGCAACGACCGCAGGCAAAAACGCATCGGCCACAGCACGGTCGACCAGCAGCGACTCGGCGGCATTGCACACGCCTACGCGCTGGGTCTTGGCATTAACGATAATGTTGATCGCCTTATCAAAGTCGGCGGACTCATGCACGTAGATGTGGCAGTTGCCCGTGCCCGTCTCGATCACCGGCACAAGCGACTCGCGCACGCAGCGCTGGATCAGGCCTGCACCGCCGCGCGGAATGAGTACGTCGACAATACCGCGGAGCTTCATGAGCTCGCCAGTGGCCTCGCGGTCGGTGGACTCGATCATCGACACAGCCTCGCGCGGGAAGCCCTTGGCCTCGAGCGCATCGGCCAGCAGTTCAGAAATCATGGCACACGAGTGATAGGCCAGCGAGCCGCCGCGCAGAATGCAGGCGTTGCCGGTGCGGATGCAGATGCCCGCGGCGTCGGCCGTCACGTTGGGACGCGCCTCGTAGACCATAGCGACCAGGCCCAGCGGCACACTCACACGGGTCAGGTCCACGCCACTTGCAAGCACGCGGTGGTCGAGCACGCGGCCCACGGGATCGGGCAGCTCGGCGAGCTTTTCTAGGCCGGCGGCCATGCCCTCGACGCGCTCGGGCGTCAGCAGCAGGCGATCGAGCAGTCCGGCCGAGGTGCCCGCATCGCGCGCGGCGGACATATCGAGCTCGTTGGCGGCGACGATGGAATCGACACCGTTGCGCAGCGCTACGGCCATGGCGCGCACGGCCTCCTGGCGCTGCTCATCGCTCGCCGTGGCAAGCGAGGCCGACGCTGCCTTGGCGGCAACGGCAAGATCGTGGACATACGTGGCTATATCGACCGACATGGGCGGCCCTTTCTCCTAGAAGTTTGCAACCATGGTAGCCGATTTGCGCATGGCCTCGCCCGCGGCGGTAGAATTGGTCAACCCGAAACACCGCAACGAACGGAAGACTCACATGGCCCTCATCACTTCGTACCACGTCCCCGGCCTTTACGTCGAGGACCACAGCATCGACGTTCCCCTTGACTGGCGCGGCCTGGAGCCGATGCTCCTGGCCGTCGGCAGCACCATGCGCCGCGGCGCTATGCCGGCACCAATCGCCGGCGCGCCCGAGAGCATCAAGCTCTTCTACCGCGTGGTTTGCGCACCCGACCGCATCAACGACGATCTGCCGCTGCTCCTGTTTTTGCAGGGCGGCCCCGGCGGCGAGAGCCCGCGTCCGCTGTCGCCCACAAGCGACGGCTGGATCGAGGAGGCCGTCAAGCACTTCCGCGTGGTCCTTCCCGACCAGCGCGGCACCGGACGCAGTAGCTGCGTGGACGGACGCACGATCAAGGCACTGGGTGATCGCGCAACGGCCGCCGGCGCCGATACAGCACGCTCGCAGGCGGACTTCCTCAAGCGCCACCTCGCCAGCTCCATCGTGCGCGATTTTGAGTACCTGCGCCTCGTGGGCTTTGGCGGCAAGCCGTGGGTCACGCTCGGCCAAAGCTACGGTGGCTTTTTGACGCTGAGCTACCTGTCGCTCTTCCCCGAGGGCGTGGCGGCGAGCTTTACCTGCGGCGGCATCCCCCACGTGCCGGCGAGTGCCAGCGAGGTCTACGCGCACACCTTCCCGCGCATGGCCGCCAAGACGCAGCAGTATTACGACCGCTACCCCGCCGACGTCGAGCGCGTGGCAGCCCTGGCCGATGCGCTCGAGGCACAGAAGCCCGTGCTGCCCGACGGCTCGCCGATGACGGTCGAGCGCCTACAGCTCATGGGCAGCGACTTTGGCATGAAGCCGAGCTTTGAACGCATGCATTGGATTATCGATCATGCTTTTGTTGATGGCGACGGCACGCTGACCTGCGGCGCCTCGGTATCTGACAGCTTTTTGATGCGCGCCTTCGAGCGCACCAACACGCGTACAAACCCGCTGTATTGGACACTGCAGGAGTTCATCTACGCCGACGGCGACACCATGCCCATTCGCTGGGCCGCAGCAGAGGAGAAGGCCCATCGCACCGAGTTCGACACGCTCGCGCGCCCGCTCATGTTTACCGGCGAGGCCATGTTCCCGTGGATGTTTGAGCAGATGCCCGAGCTTAAGCCATTTAAGCCCGCCATGGACCTGCTGATGGAAGACACCAGCTGGGACAAGATCTACGACCCGCAGCGCCTAGCATGCAACGAGGTGCCACTCCAGGCCGCCGTGTACTTCGATGACATGTACGTGGATTCGGGCCTGCAGCTCGACACGCTCAGCCGCGTGGGCAACTCGCATGCCTGGGTAACCAACGAGTTTGAGCACGATGGCCTGCACGGCAGCGTGGTGTTCAAGCACCTCTTCGACGAAGCGCTCAACCGCGGAGACCTGCGCCGGATCTTCTAGCTAAGGAGTGTCCCAAAGTGCCGGCACATAAGGAACGTCCCCAAGTGCCGGCACGAGAAAGACAGCGCTGCAGGAAACGATCCGCAGCGCTGTCTTTCTTTATGCAAATACGATCAAGTTATCCCTGTGTATCGCCGGCTTCTCGGCCAGGTTAGCGAGCAGGCGGTTGCTGGCGATCTGGTCCTGGCGGCGGCCGGCTGCAAGCTCCAGCACGTCCGAATCGGCCTCGGCGATACCGCGGGCGACGACCATACCGCTCGGATCGCACACATCGAGCACATCGCCCTCGGCAAACTGGCCATCGACCTCGCGAATACCCACCGCAAGCAGGGAAGAGCCACGGCTGACCAGCGCCTTCGCAGCACCGTCATCAACCGTCACCGAGCCGTGGGCCTTGTCGCCCAGCGCGATCCACAGTTTGCGGGGTGCGATGTCCAGGCGCTCCGCCGGCGGATCGAACAGGGTTCCCACGCTCTCGCCGCGGGCGAGACGCACGAGGGCATCGGGCTCCTCGCCCGAGCAAATCACGCTCTGAATGCCCGCCGTCATCAGGATGCGGCTCGCGCGAATCTTGGTGATCATGCCGCCCGTACCCACCGAGGTCGAAGAATCACCCGCCGAGGCAATGATCTTGGCATCGATCTTATGCACGACCGGGACAAACTCGGCCGTCGGATCCTCGTGCGGATTGGCGGTGTAGAGGCCGTCGATGTCGGACAGCGTCACGCACAGATCGGCAGAAACCAGGCAGCTCACAAGCGCCGCCAGTGTGTCGTTGTCGCCAAACTTGATCTCATCGACGGTAACGGTATCGTTCTCGTTGACGACCGGCACCACGCCAAGCTCCACGAGGCGCAGCAGGGCGTCGCGCGCGTGCAGGTAAGACGTGCGGCAGGCCGTATCGTGGCGCGTGAGCAGCACGAGCGAGGTGAGCAGGTCGCGCGCATGAAACTCCTCGTCGTAGGCCGACGAGATGATGCACTGACCAGCCGAGGCGCAGGCCTGCAGGCTCGGCAGGTCGCCGACCGGCTTGCGGTCGAAGCCCAGCACGGGATAGCCGCAGGCGATAGCGCCCGAGCTCACCACGACCAGACGCCAGCCGAGCTTGCGCAGGGCTGCGGCCTGATCGGCAAGCCCGCCGATAAAAGAGCGGTTGACCTTGCCATCGGCGCCCACAACCGTGGACGAACCGATCTTTACCACCATCGTTTTATAAGAAGTCGTCATACGTCAAACCAATCAACTGTTCAGCGAACGGCCGAGCTGGCGGCCAAGGGAGCGTGACTCGCCCCTACCGCCCAAGGAATTAGTGAGCCCAGGGAAAGGCAGAGGCCGCGGCCATGTTCTTGCGCACGAGCTCGTCGCGCACCTGAGCCAGGCCCTGCTCCATGCCCACCACATAGGTCTGCGGGTACAGGAAGCGCTTATAAGCGGCGTCCAGATGATCGAGCGCCCAAGCACAGCGCTCGCGCGCGTCCTGGATGCTCTCACGCGGAGCCACCGCACTGCCATCGCGCACGATCGGCACCAGCAGCTCGCGATACTCAAGTTCGGACACGTCGGTCACCAGAGCGGCATCATTCACGGCCACGAGGGTATTGCCGCGCGCGGCGCCCTCCCCCGCCAGATGGCCCTCGTCGTAGATCATGTCGCAGACCGGGCCGCCAAAGCCGTCGTAATAACGGCGCACGCGTTGCACACCCGGGATCGTGCGCTTGTAGGGCTGCTCGGAGAGCTTGACCACCGGCGTCCATGGATCTGCCTCGCTCGCACGGCGGGCGGAAAGCTTGTACACGCCGCCCAGCGCCGGCTGGTCATAGCAGGTCGCAAGCTTGGTACCCACGCCAAAGCTATCGATGGGCGCGCCCTGGTCGAGCAGTGACTGAATCGTGTACTCATCCAGATCGTTAGAAACCGAGATCCCCACATAGGGCAGGCCCTCGGCATCAAAACGGCCACGAACATACTTGGAGAGCTTGGCGAGGTCGCCCGAGTCAATGCGAATAGCCGACAGACGCTCGCCCACCGCTTCCATCTCCTTGGCAACCGTAATGGCATGCTCGCAACCCTCGCGTACGTCGTAGGTGTCGATGAGCAGCGTGCAGTTCTTGGGACTCGACTTAGCAAAAGCCCGGAATGCCTCGAGCTCGGAGTCGAAGCTCATGACCCAGCTGTGCGCATGCGTGCCAAAGACGGGAATACCGTAGCGGCGACCGGCGAGCACATTGGACGTAGAGGAGCAGCCGGCAACGTAGCTCGCGCGCGCGACGGCCAGCCCGCCATCGGGACCCTGGGCGCGGCGCAGGCCAAACTCGGCAACGGGACGGCCGTCCGCCGCCAGCACCACGCGCGCCGTCTTGGTGGCGACAAGCGTCTGGAAGCCGACGATGTTGAGCAGCGCCGTCTCGAGCAGCTGGCATTCAAGCGCGGGGCCGGTGACGCGCACCATGGGTTCGCGCGGAAAGACGAGCTCGCCCTCGGGCACGGCGTCGATGTTTACATGCGCACGAAAATCGCGCAGGTAGTCGAGGAATCCAGACTTGAACATCGCACCGCCGGCAGGGGCCTGGAGCGAGGCGAGGTAGTCGATGTCCTCGGGCGTAAAGCGCAGATTCTCGACCAGCTCGGGCAGCTCGGCGGTGCCGCACATGACGGCATAGGCGCTGCCAAAGGGATGGTCGCGGTAAAACGCGGTAAAACAACCCTGCTCATTGGCCTTGCCGCTCTCCCACAGGCCCTGGGCCATAGTGAGCTCGTACAGATCGGTGAGCATTGCGATGTCGGTGGGATGAGAGATGTCGGTCAAAGCCATGGGGCGACCTTTCGGATGTGTGGTGCAGAATTTGAGGGTTGGACGAGAGCAGAGCATGCGGACATGACGCCCGATGCAAATCGGTTAGAGCAGGCCCATGCTGGTCAGGATCGTGTAGCCCATAAAGATGACAAACGCGATGAGGGCAAGGACAATGATGATTTTTTGAGCCGGCGCCATGCCGGGGATCTCGTTCTCGCCCATAGGTTCCTTGGAGGTAACCATGCGCTGGGCAAAGGTCATCTCGTCACGGCTCGGCTTGGGCTCGACGGACTTGAGACGAGCGGCCTTTTTAGGCTGAGGTTTGGGCGCGGCAGGTGCAGGCTTCGCAGCAGCGGGCTTGGGTGCGGGCGCGGGCACCGATGCGGATACGGCGTTCGCGGCGGCCTCTTCGGCCTTCGCACGCTCGGCACGCAGGGCGGCCAGCTCCTCACGCTCGCGGCGTGCCTCTTCCTGGGCCTCGCGACGAGCTTTCTCGGCGCGGAGCTCTTCCAACTCGGCGCGTTCCTCGGCAGACAGTGGTTGGGACTCAAGCTCGGCCATGGTATAGCCCTTTCTTTTAAAAAAAGCCGCCGACACAATGTCAGCGGCTTATCAAATCCAAGGGTGGAGACGAAGGGAGTCGAACCCTCGGCCTCTGCCATGCGACGGCAGCGCTCTCCCAACTGAGCTACGTCCCCAGGACAAGTCGATATTTTACCTACGGCTCGCCAACTGTCAACGCCCAATAACCAGTCTTTTTGGGGCGCGGCTATTTTGGCAACTTTTCGAACAGGCGATCCTCTCGATGATTTTTTATCCCCGTCCCAGAAAAATCATCAGCGTGCGCTCTACTTTGCGCTGGTGAGGACGCCGGTGGTGTCGAAGGCGGGGGTGAAGCTCTCGTCTACCGCGCCGCCCTCTTGCCAGAACATTGTCGTAAAACCCAGGTCGTCGGCATGGTCGAGCACCTGCTCGTACTCCTCACGCGTCACGGCGCGTGCCAGGTCGCCGCCCTGCTCGCGCATGAGCGCATTGGGCGTGTACTGGTTCATAACCGAGATCGGCACGTCGCCCACCGTCTGCCACACCAAGTCCAGCACGCGACACGAATCGTCTGCATGCCCCGGAAGCACCAGGTGACGCACGATCATGCCACGCTTCATAAGCCCGTCCTCGTCCACCAACTCTCCCCCGCGGCGCTCGATCTCGCGCGCCATCTGGGCCAGACCCGACACGGCCACACGCGGGTAATCCTTTATATGGGAGAGCGACTGCGCAAGCCCGGCATCGGCATATTTAAAGTCGGTGAGCCACACATCGACCAGGTCGCCCAGCGCCGCCACGGCACTCGCGCGCTCGTAACCACTCGTGTTGTAGACGATTGGGATAACCAGTCCGCGCGCCCGTGCCGCGGCAATCGCGGCAGGCAACAGGTGCGCATAGTGCGTCGCCGTCACCAAATTGATGTTGTTGGCACCCTGGTCCTGCAGTTCCAGCATAATCTCGACCAGGCGCTCAGGCGAAATCTCAAGGCCAAAATTGCCGGTCGAGATCTCGTGGTTCTGGCAGTAGATACATTTGAGCGAGCAGCCGCTAAAGAAGATCGTGCCCGAACCGGCCTCGCCCGAGATAGGCGGCTCCTCCCACATATGAAGCGCGGCGCGGGCCACCCTGAGCGTGTCGTTAGCACCGCAGACGCCGTGCGCGCCCTCATCGCGCGCCGCACCGCAACGGCGCGGACACAAATGGCAGGCGGGCGAAAAAAGTTCGGTCAACGACGTCGGCATAAAACCATGCTCCAAAACAACGATTCAGCAGCTCAAACGTAAAGGGATCAACCCCACAGACGGCTCGAGCCCAAGGCTCCGTAATCGTCCGACACGATTTTTGTAATGTCAAGACTGGAATCGATAAAGTGC
>WGSL01000053.1 GCA_014871665.1 Collinsella sp.
ATCATGATGACCCTGCAGGCGGATCCGGCAAGGCGGGCCTCACGTTCCTCACCACCACGACGGGCATTTGGTCCCCCATGAACGCGATTGACACCAACGCCGGCGGTTGGGAGAAGTCTGAACTCCGTCAGAAAATGAACTCCGGCAAGATCTGGAATCTGATGCCCTCCGATTTCCAGTCCAAGGTGAAGGCCGTCAAAAAGCTATCGAACAATGTCGGGGGCGGTGATGAGAACAAGAACGCCGCCGTGACGGCTACCTCGGACAAGCTGTTCCTGCTCAGCTACTCTGAGATCGCCCCCCACCTCCTATTGGGCATCCTATCCCTGGACTTCCTCCGAGGGCACCCAGTACGAGGCCTTCAAAGGCAAGGTGACGGAGAACTATAATCCCAACTCTGCCATTGCCATTGGCAGCGGTTGGTGGGAGCGTTCGGTGTTTCCGAACGCCTCGAAGGGCTTCCTCCATGTCGACAGCAGCGGCAATCCGTCGGACAGCAACTCCGCGCCGGGCTGGTTTTGCGTCTCCCCCGCCTGGTGCTTCTAGCTTGTCTAGCGCAAAGCCCGCGTTACCCCGCGCGTGCTTTCTTTTGGCGACCGAACGAACGGCTTCAGGTTCATGGCACGGGTAGTCGGATTGAAGAGAAATGGGGTCATACAGCGGCTCTCAGAGCGCCTGCCGCACTCCCCCGCCATTACCTCTGCTGCGTCCTCGTATAGAGTCCATCCTGCTTGGTGTTTCGAGTTCGGGGCGTATACGGTGGGTGGATAATGGATTCACTTCGATGACGGCGTTTACGGGAGCGACCATGGCGATGCGCGAGATCGCGGTCAAGTTCGATGAGGGCGAAATGGCCTTGATTCAGGGCCATGCGGACGCCACGGGCATGACCTTTTCCGAGTTCGTGAGAAGGGCCGCGTTCGAGAAGGCTGAGGACATGGCGGACATCGAGGCCTACAACGAGGCTTTGGACGGGGACGGCGGCACTCGCTACCCGATGGAAGAGGTCGTGCGCATGGCGGTGGAGGCTGAGTGATTGTCCACACGCGTTGTCTGTCTCGGCTCTAAAGGCTTCTCTTGGGCGGGGTTCGGCTTATAGCCGGGTCCCGCTTTTTTGCGGCTTTCAGTTGTCTTTCTGAAGGTATGAAATGGCTGCCTCGATATGAATACGGTCGGCATTCGAAGCGGACGTTATAGCCGCGCTAATAGCGCATGACTTTCTCCCCTGCCGTCATCGTTGCCGCAGCGGCAAGACCGTTGCAAATACTTGGAATAGCCCTACGCTCGGCTCGTATTGCAAACCCCGAGTGAAGGGAGCCGTATATGCATGCAGCGGCAATTAACCTTCGGGGGGGGGTCGCTCCTGAAACGACCCGCTTCCGAGGGCAATCAATTATCGAGTACGTTCTGATCATTGCCGTCATCGGCCTGGTCATCGTGTTCGCGGGACCCGGCGTGGCCGGAGCCATCCGAAACCAGTTCAACCTGGTCGGCAACACGGTGAACAATGGGACGGTCGGCGGCGTCGAGGGAGGCGCGTCCGGGGGCGGCTCCGCAGGCGCCGATTCCGCGGCCGTCCAGGTGGCCATCGCCAAGGACGCGAAGGACTGGACCCTCGACGAGCAGGAGGCGGTTGCCAAAGACATTGCCAAGAACGGTACATCGTCTATCGCCTACGCCAAGGCCAAGGCCGCCATGGATGCCGGCACCAAGTTCTCGATGAAGCTGACCAATGGCAAGACGCTCGAGTACCGTATCATCGGCATCAACCACGACGACTTGGCCGATGGTAGCGGCATGGCAGGCTTGACGTTCGAGGCGACCAACTCTGCCTTGGGTAGCCAGAGAATGAACGCTACGGACACCAATGCCGGTGGTTGGGATAAGTCCGAGCTCCGTACCCGCCTCAACAGCGGTGACCTCTGGTTGCTCCTGCCCAGCGAGCTCCAGTCAAAGGTGAAACCCGTCACAAAGACAACCGATAACGTTGGCGGTAACGGGGGCGATGCCCCCTCGGCGACGACCGACAAGGTTTTTCTGCTCTCGGCAACCGAAGTATACGGGGATATGCAATCTGACGGCATCCAGTACGAGTGCTACAAATCCAAGGGCGTGACGGGGTCGAACTATTCCGGTGCATCAGGCTATAGCCACTGGACTCGTTCCGTGAGACCGCGCAGCTCCACATCCTTTCGCTATGTTCAAAGCGGCGGTATTTGCTACAGCTACAGCGCGACGGACTCGTTTTATGTCCTCCCCGCTTTCTGCTTCTGATCTCTTTCATCGCAAAGCCCCCGCAATCCTGCGAGGGCTTTTCTTTTGGCGATTACTCAAACAATTCGAGGTTCATTGTACAGGTAATCGGGTTGAGGAGAAATGGGGTCATACAGCGGCTCTCAGAGCGCCTGCCGCACTTCCCCGCCATTACCTTTGCGGCATCCTCGTATGGAGTCCATCCTGGTTGGCGTTTTGTTGTAACCGCTCACTTGTCCACAGATCAAGTGAACTGCTGGAATAAATACAGCGACACACTAGTTCGTTACAGTCGCCATATCTGCGTAAATCGCCGCGATAAATACAGCCTGTACTCGTCTGTATACCAGCTACGCGTATGTAGATTCATGTCGCGTTAATAAATCGGCTCAAGCGCGTGCAAAACGCGCAAGTAACCGCAAAAAGCGATTATCGCGCAGGTAGATTTTTGGCACCCTGTTGCTTAATCAAAATTAAGCAATTGCTTAAAACAAAAAAGGTCAGGCACTAGGTGCCTGACCTGCAAACTTCTGGTCGGGACGACTGGATTCGAACCAGCGACCCCTTGACCCCCAGTCAAGTGCGCTACCAAGCTGCGCCACGTCCCGAAGCTTTTGTCTGTTGCTCTGCTCTCGCTCGCAACAGGGAGTATATTAACCCGAAACTTTAGACTTGTGCAAGAACTTTTTTACAAATTTTGAAGCAAGTCCAAAATTGTATCTGCGAGCTGGGGCTTTGTTAGCACGGGAAGTTCTTGCGTGCCCGCTGTGCTCACGATCCAGGCCTTGTTAGTGTCGGTTCCAAAGCCCGAATCGGCGCGCGAGACATCGTTGGCGATAATGGCATCGCAGCCCTTGCGCGCGAGTTTGCGCTGCGCGTACTCCGCGACGTTATCGGTCTCGGCCGCAAATCCGATCACGCACCGCTCGCCCTTCTGGCGCGAGAGCTCGGCCAAAATATCGACCGTTTCGACCAGCTCGATGCAATCCAAGCGCTCGTTGGACTTTTTGAGTTTATGGTCCGCAGGGGCCGCCGGTGTGTAGTCGGCGACGGCGGCCGCGCAAATGGCCGCATCGGCCGTCTGGAAGGCGCTCAGCGCCGCCTCCAGCATCTCTGCTGCGGTCTGCACGCGCACGCACTCCACGCCGCGGGGAACATCGAGCGATGTCGGGCCCAGCACAAGCGTGACCTCGGCACCGCGGCGAGCAGCCTTCCCCGCCAGGGCGATGCCCATCTTGCCCGACGACCGGTTGCCAATAAAGCGCACAGGATCGATCGGTTCGTGCGTGGGGCCGGCGGTAATCACGATGCGCTTGCCCGCCAGGTCCTGAGGCGCGGGGTTGAGC
Organism: Collinsella sp.; assembly: GCA_014871665.1. Lineage (GTDB taxonomy): Bacteria > Actinomycetota > Coriobacteriia > Coriobacteriales > Coriobacteriaceae > Collinsella. Next base: position 3,600 of record WGSL01000053.1, read on the forward strand.
ACCTCACAGACAGCCTCGACGATGTCCTCGGGCTCGCTCATGCGGCCCGTGTCAACGTCGCCACAGGCAAGGTAGCCGCTGCCGGGTCCCACCACATGCACGCCGCGGTCGCGCAGCGTGGCCATGTTGGCCTGCGTTGCCGGCGCCTTCCACATGCCGTTGTTCATGGCCGGCGCGATCACGATGGGTCGCGGCGTCGCAAGCAGCGTGGTGGAAATAAGGTCATCGGCGATGCCGTTGGCCATCTTGGCGATGATATTGGCCGTCGCGGGCGCCACGACCACCAGATCGGGCTCTTGCGCCAGCGAAATGTGGTGGATGGGGTCGGAGGGGTCGTCGAACAGGCCTACGGCGACGGGCTCGTTGGTAAGCGCACGGAAGGTGAGCGGGCCGACAAACTCGGTGGCATGCTCGCTCATAACGACCTTGACGCGCGCGCCACGCTTTTGCAGCAGGCGCACGATATTGCACGACTTATAGGCGGCGATCCCGCCGGTAATGCCCAGCAGGATCGTTTTTCCCTCAAGTTGCATTGAATTGTTGGATGCCGCCATCGTTTAAGCTTCCTTGCTCGGGAGCACCAGGAGGCGGTGGCAGTACGGGCAGTGCGTAATCTCGCTACCGTCGTGGTTGAGGTCGCTCATGGACGATGCCTGCAGCGCGGTGTGGCAGACTGTGGGGATGTTGCCCTGGATGGTCTCGACGGCCAGGCCGCGGAACTGCTTGAGCAGACGCTCGTAGTCGGTGAGCACGTCGGCCGGCAGCGTGGCGGCAAGCGCGGTGCGTTCCTTAGTGGCGGCGTCAATCTGAGCCTGCAGGTCGGCAGCCTTAGTGCGGGCGGCCTTGGTATCGGCCTTCACGCCCTCCTCGAACTTGGCGATAATTGCCTGTGCGCGGGTCTCGCGGTCGAGCGCCTCCTTATGGGCGACAACGACATCCTTGCGGGTGTGCTCAATCTTGTCCAGGCGCTTGGCCAGGGTGGCGAGCTCGTTTTCCAGGTCCTGTACCTCGCGGTAGTCGGAGCCGTCAACGTGGCGCTTCTTAGCGGCCTCGATGGCGTTATTGGTCTGGATCTCGGTGGTGTTGAGATCGTCGAGCTCAATGTCCAGATCCTTGCGCTGGGCGTAGAGCTTGGTCATCTCGGACTTGAGCTTCACATAGGTCTTGCGCTTGGAAGCGAGCTCCTTGAGCTCCGGCATATTGGCAAGTTCGCTCTTGTTGCGGGCGAGCTCCAAATCGATCTGTTGCAGCTTGAGTAGCGTAGCGCCGGCGCTCATAAGTTCTCTCCTTTTGTCACAGTCCACCATTGGCAAGGGTTCAGTATTTTAATCGCATGACGGGGGTTGACCCCGGCGTCAACTGCAGAGTTCATCAATATATCAACGAACGGCTCCTCGGAGCGGTCGTGGCCGAGCAAGATGACGCCCAGACCGCGCAGAGCGAGGTCCTGCGCAACGTGGTATCCCGCCTCGCCCGTCACGACAACGTCCGCGCCCGCGGCGATGGCGAGCTCTCCAAAGTCGCCCAGGGAGCCGCCCAAAATGGCGACGGTGCGGCACGGGCGATCGGCTTCGCCCCACACACGCGGGTCGCTGCCGAAGGCCGTGGCAGCACGGGTGGCAAGATCGCGCAGCGTGCACGGGTCGTTGAGCGTTGCAAGCGCGCCCAGGCCGGTTGCCTCGGGGTCGTCCACGTGCTCCAGTGAGCTCACGAGTGCGGCACCCAGCAGCTTGCTCAGGCAGACACGGGCTTCGTTCGAGCGGTCCAGGTTGGTGTGGAGCGATATGATGCTCACGCCGCAACGGGCCGCCTCATAGAGTGCCGCGCTGCACTGGGGGCGAGTGGCATCCGCTGGACAAAACGCCTCGGGCGCCTTGATATAGACAGGATGATGCGTCAGCAGCACGTTGACACCGGCCTCGAAAGCACGGTGCACATTGGCTTCGGTCGCATCGAGTGCGCAGGCCACGCCGGCAATCTCGGTGGCAGGGTCGCCCACGGATAAGCCTACGTGGTCCCAGGGCTCGGCGTCCGTCTTTGGATAGCGTGCCAGCAGAGCGCGCTCGAGCTCGGCGACGATCATGCGGCACCCACGATCGTCAGCAGCGCTTGGGCAAAGTCGTCCAGATCGGCTGGGTTCACGCGGTCATCGAACGAGATGCGAAGAGCGCCGAGAGCTTGCTCGCGACCGATGCCCATCGCGCTCAAAACGTGGCTGGGGTCCATACTGCCGCTCGAGCACGCCGAGCCTGCCGATACCTCAAAGCCGGCGGCGTCGAGCTTGATGATGAGCTCCTCGGAGTCCATGCCGTCAATGTAGATCGACACCATGCCGGGCAGACGATCGGCATGCGCATAGTCGCCCATGGTGGCGTGAATGCGCGGATGAGCCGTAAGCGTGGCGTAGAGCTTGTCGGAAAGAGCTTGCAGCGTCGTACGCTCCTGGGCCACGCGGGGCGCCAACGTGCGGGCGGCAGCGGCAAAGGCCAGCTGCGTGCGCAGGTCCTGCGTGCCGGCACGACGTCCGGCTTCCTGTCCACCGCCAAAGATGCGCGGACGCAGCGGCGTGCGGTTCTTAAGGTAGAGTGCGCCGGATGCCACGGGGCCGCCGATCTTGTGCGCGGCAACGGTCATAGCATCGACGCCCAGCTCGGCGGCATCGAGCGGAATGTGCAGATAGCCCTGGATGGCATCGGTGTGGAACAGAGCGCCCACGGTATGCGCGGCCGCGGTCAGCTCGCGGATGGGCTGCACCACGCCGGTCTCGTTGTTGGCAACCATGATGCTCACGAGCGCCACGTCGTCGCCGAGCAAGTCGCTCAGCGCGGCAGGCTCAATATAACCTGCACGGCAGGGCTGCACCAGGTCGACGGTAAAGCCGGCAGCACGCAGCAGCGGCAGGTTGTCCAGAATCGAATCGTGCTCGATGGCAGATACGATCACGCGGTTACGCTTGCGATCGCGCTGACGAGCGCCCTCGGCAAGACCGAGCAGCGCCAGCTGGTTGGCTTCGGTGCCGCCGTTGGTCAGAACAATCTCGGACGGGCGGACGCGTGCGCCAAAGCTATGGGCGATCTCGCGACGGGCAACCTCCAGGCGCGCGGCGGCCTTGCGGCCGAGCGAGTGCAGCGAGTTGGGGTTGACGCCGGCAAGCTCGCTGTCGTCATATTCGCGCTGCGCAAGGAGCGCCTCGGCGCGCATGGGCGTCGAGGCGGCGTAGTCAAGATTCACGGGTATGCGGTTTTGACCTGCGGTCATAAGGGTTTATGCCTCCTGTGCGGCCTCATTGCCCAGCTTCTGCAGCAGCGCAACCTCGGCGGCGGGATCTTCGGACTTAAATACGGCGGAGCCGGCCACGAGAACGTTGGCACCAGCCTTGACGACCTCGGCAATGTTCTTGGAAGAAATGCCGCCGTCGACCTCGATCATGGGCGACACGCCGTGGCGCTCGCACATGGCCTTGAGCTCGTGTAGTTTGGCGATAGTGCCCGGGATAAAGCTCTGGCCGCCAAAGCCGGGGTTCACGCTCATCAGCAGCACCATATCGACGACGTCGATGATGCTCTCGAGTACGCACACGGGGGTGGCGGGGTTGAGCACCACGCCGGCCTTGACGCCGCGCTGCTGCAGGTGCGTGAGCGTGCGATGCAGGTGCGTGGAGGCCTCGTAGTGCACGGTGATCATGTCGGCACCGGCATCGGCGTACCAATCGACGGTCTCGTCGGGGTTCGACACCATGAGGTGCGCATCGACCGGCACGTTGGTGGAGCGCTTGACGGCCTTAAGGATGTCAACACCAAAGGTCAGGTTGCCGGTAAAGTGGCCGTCCATAACGTCAAAGTGAACGTAGTCGGCGCCGGCGATCTTGTCGAGCTCTCCCTTGAGGTTGGCCATGTCGGCCGAAAGGACGGACGGAGCGATTTTGATGGAACCCATGGTAGTAGCCTTTCTACGCTAGTCGGTGAGTCCGTAGAACTCTTGAGAAGGGACGCGGTCGGTAAGAATCTCGAGCGCCCTATCCAAAGTAACACCGTTGTAGAGCGTTTGCTCCACGGCAAAGGTGAGCGGAATGTCTACGCCCAGTGAACGGGCAAGTTCGCTGACGCTGCGGGCCGCGACGGCGCCCTCGACAACCATATGCGTGCGCTTCTGGTACTCGTCGAGCGACACGCCGTGGGCAAACTCGTAGCCAAAAGTGCGGTTACGCGAATGCTCCGAGGTACAGGTGGCAATGAGGTCGCCCATGCCGGCAAGCCCCATGCAGGTCATAGCTTGACCGCCGCGGGCGTGCACCAGACGGCTGATCTCTGCCAGGCCGCGTGTCATGATAAGGGCGAGCGTGTTGTCGCCCGCACCGGTGCCGGCGGAGATGCCGCACACGATGGCGATTACGTTTTTCATGGCGCCGCAGACCTCGACACCGGTCATGTCCTGCGACAGGTAGATGCGGAAGGCCGTTGACAGAAGCAGGTCCTTAAAGGTCTCCCCTATCTGTGGATCTTCGCTGGCGATGACGGCGGCAGAAAGACCTCCGCGGCAGATTTCCTCGGCATGGTTGGGGCCAGAAAGAGCCGCGACACGTGCCTCGTTGCCGATCTCGCTGGCGATGACCTCGCTCATGAGCAGGCCGGACTCGGGCTCAATGCCCTTGGTGAGGCAGAGCACCGGGGTATCGGCGGCGATAAAGGGCGCGGCCTGGTGGCACACGCTGCGAAGGTGCGTCGAAGGAACGGCAAAGATGATGGCCTCGGCGCCGTCGAGTGCCTGCATCAGCTCCGTCGTGGCGAAGACGTTGCAGGGCAGCTCGTAGCCCACAAGGTAGCGGGGGTTGCGGTGCTCGCCGTTGATGCCGGCGGCCGTCTGCTTGCCATGGGCCCACATGGTCACGCGCTCGGCTCGCGCGGCGGCAAGGCCGGCGACGGCGGTTCCCCAGGAGCCAGAGCCAATTAGCGCAACATTCATGACTCTCTCCTACTTATCGTCGGGCTCGGTGACGCGCTTGGTAAACGAGAGCTTGGACTCCTTACCGGTCATGAGCTTTTTGATGTTCGCGCGATGGGCCCACACCACGGTGATGCCGATCATCGCCATGCAGAACTTGAGGCCCAGGCTGCTGTACGGAAAGACCGCGCAAGCAGCGATGGGAAGGCCGATGGCAGCGGCAAGCGATCCCACCGACACATACTTGGTGATGGCGACGGCCACGATAAACATGCCCAGCAGCGACAGGCCAATAGGCCAGTACCAGGCGAGGATGACACCCAGACCAACTGCGATACCCTTGCCGCCGTGGAAGTTGAGATAGGGCGAGAAGATATGGCCCCACACTGCCGCCAGGCAGATGACGCCGAGCATCCAGTCGCCGGCGGCACCGGGAGCCATGATGCTCACGGGGAAGCCATAGCCCACGCTCGCGATGAACGGACGCGCGATAAGGACGCAGATGGCGCCCTTCAGGCAGTCGAGCAGCAGCGTGAGCGCCGCGACCTTGGGGCCGGCCACACGCAGGGCGTTGGTGGTGCCGATGTTGCCGGAGCCCGCCTTGCGAATGTCGGTGTGGTTGAACACGCGGCCCAGGATCAGGCCAAACGGAATCGCCCCGATAAAGAACGAGACCACGGCGCAGATGGCGGTCAGCAGAATCGGATTATGCATCCTTTTGCTCCTTCTTCCTAAAGAAGAGTCGAATGGGCGTGCCGGCAAAGTCGAAGGTCGAGCGCATGCGGTTCTCCACGTAGCGCTGGTAGGTGTCGTTGACCAAGTCGCTGTGGTTGACGAAGAACGTGAACGTCGGCGGGTTGACGCCCGTCTGGGTCACGTAGTGCATGCGCAGGCGGCGCTTGCCGTCCACCACGGTATGACCGAACTCGCGCAGGTCGGTGAGGAACGTGTTGAGGCGCGAGGTGCTAATCTTCTGCGAGCGCGTCTTTTCGGCGGCGTCGACCATCGCCCAGATCTTCTCGACGCTGCGGCCGGTCAGGGCAGAGATGCGCAGGTACTGGGCCCAGGGAGCCATGACGCCCAGACGGCGGTCGATGGTCTCCATGCAGGCCTCGCGCTTACGGTCGTCGTCGAGCAGATCCCACTTGTTGAGCAGCACTACGATGGCGCAGCCGCGCTCGATGGCCAAGCCCATGACCTTCTGGTCCTGCTCGGTAACGCCCACGGAGGCGTCGACGACGAGCAGCGCCACGTCGGCGCGGTCGATGGCGCGCAGGCCGCGGACCATCGAGTAGTACTCGATGTTTTCGTACACGGTGCTCTTCTTGCGAATGCCCGCAGTGTCGACCATGCGGTAGTGCTTGCCGTTTCGCTCGACGACCGTGTCGATGGCGTCGCGCGTGGTGCCGGCAATGTTGGACACGATGGAGCGGTCGGCGCCCAGGATGCGGTTGAACAGCGACGACTTCCCGGCATTGGGGCGGCCGATGATGGCCACGTTCAACGCATCGGGGAACTCATCGGCGACCTCGTCCTCTTCCTCGGGAAGCAGGGCCACGATGTCGTCGAGCAGGTCGCCCGTGCCGTGGCCGTGCAGGGCCGAGAGCGGCGTGGGCTCGCCAATACCGAGCGAATAGAACTCCCAGATGCTGTCATTCTCTCGATCGGGGTTGTCGAGCTTGTTCACCAGCAGAAAGACCGGCTTGTCGCAGCGCTTGAGCATGCGAGCGACCGACTCGTCCTCCTCGGTGACGCCGGTGCGGCCGTCGACCACAAACAGGATGACGGCGGCTTCCTCGGCGGCGGCGAGGGCCTGGTCGCGAATGGAAGTGGCGAAGACGTCATCGCTCTTGAGCGGTTCGATGCCGCCCGTGTCGACGATGGTGAACTCGCGGCCGTTCCAATCGGCCGTGTGATACGAGCGGTCGCGCGTGACGCCGCGGGACTCGTGGACGATGGCGTCCGAGGTCTGGGCCAGGCGGTTAACGAGCGTGGACTTGCCCACGTTGGGGCGTCCGACGACGGCGACGATAGGTTTCATCTGCACTCCTTTAATGGGTAGGGTCAGTGGAAGTGTTAGAGTCGGCAGGCATAATGCCAAGGATGTGCTCCAGGGTATCGAGCAGCTCATGCGGCATGGTCGACACCACATGAACCTCGGCGCCGCGACTGGTAAGGCTTGCGAGTAAATCGTCACGATGATACTCGTCAAGCGTCATGCCGTCAGCGTTGAACATGAGCTTAGGCACAAAGAGCATAACCCCCGAGAGGTCCTGCGGCAGCTGTTCCAGAATGTCGCAGGCGACGATGAGGCCGGTCACGTCCACGTTGCCGCCAAAGTAGCGATTCTTGATGGCCGTGACGGTGCCGGCGAGCCCCTGCGGCGATTCCACGAAACGTGCCACGGTGTCGCGTGCGCTGGCGCCCGAGAGGCACAGCAGGTGCTGGCTGCGAGCGGCGATGGCCTCGCGGACGCGGGCCAGTCGCTCGGCATCGGCGGCAAGCACATCGTCCGTCTCGTCTAGGTATGAGCGGATCATGCCGATACCGTCGTAGTACTGCGGATAGCCGTCGTAAAAGTCCGCCTCGGGCGGATCGATGCCGGCGTCCAGGTAGAACTCGTCGCTCATCTGGAAGGTGTGGCGGCCAAAACGCTCGAAGGCGCGATCCTGGTAGGGACGGATCATGGCAATGGTCTCGCGCGCCAGTTCGGGCTTGTCGCTGTATGAGCAGCTAAAGCGGTTCTGATGCTTGGTAAAACCGAGCGGCACAATGCCCAGGCTTGTGATTTGCTCGTGCTCCTCGCAAAAGCGCAGGGTCTTTTCCAGCTCCTCGCCGTCGTTCATGCCGGGGCATAACACGATCTGCGCGTGAATCTCGATGCCGGCGGCCATGATGGCCTCGAGTACGTCCATGCCCCGCTGGGCGTTGCGGCCCATCATACGACGGCGGACGTCGGGGCTCACGGCATGGACCGACACGTTCATAGGGCTCATGTTGCGTTGGATGACGTTTTGCACGTCCTCGTCGGTGAGGTTCGTGAGCGTGACGAAGTTGCCCTGCAAAAAGCTCAGGCGGTAGTCGTCGTCGCGGATGTAGAGCGTGGAGCGGCCGCCCTTGGGCAGCATGGTCATAAAGCAGAACACGCAGGCGTTCACACAGGTACGCATGCCGTCGAAGATGGGGCCATCGAACTCCAAACCCCAGTCCTCGCCCGGGAAGCGGTCGAGCTCCACGGGCGTGACGGTGCCGTCGCGCGGATCGAAAACCTCCAGGTCGACGGTATCATCGTCGGCCTCCCAGAGCCACACAATCATGTCGGTGAGCTGCTCGCCATTGACCGTGAGCACGCGCATGCCCGGCTCGATGCCCACATCCCATGCGGGCGATTCGGGACGCACGTTCTTAACGAGCGCGCCCTCACCCGGCTCGGGGTCGCGGCTGCGCCCGTAATCGGCCACCTCGGCGGCGTATGCGGGTACGGTCTGGTCCATGGTTAGCGGCAAAGCTCCTTGATGCGCGTGACGGCGCGTTCGATGTGTTCTTGTGGGGTGGAGGCTCCGGCAGTGATGCCGATGTGGTGAGCGTCGGTAAACCACGCGGCCTGGAGCTCGGAAGCTTCCTCGATGTGATACGTGCGCTCGCAGGCGTCTGCGCAAATCTGCGCCAGGCGGCGGGTGTTGCCCGAGTTCTTGCCGCCCACCACGACCATGCAGTCGCAGCGGTTGGCAAGTGTGGCTGCTGCCTGTTGACGCTCACTCGTGGCGGCGCAGATGGTGTTTATCACACGCAGCTCCTGCACGCGCGTGGTGATAGCGGCCACGACTTCGGCGAGATTCTGCGCGGTCTGAGTGGTCTGCACAACGAGGCCCACCTTGCCCTTGAGCGACAGGGCATCGACGTCGGCGGCACAGCTCACGACCTGCGCATCATTGCCGGCGTGGCCCAGAATGCCCTCGACCTCGGGGTGACCCGGCTCGCCTACGACCACCACGCGGTAGCCCTCGCGCACCAGGCGCTCGGCGGCCACGTGGACCTTCTTCACGTAGGGGCACGTGGCGTCGACCACGTTGAGGCCGCGCTCGCGAGCGGAATCGATGACCTGCGGCACCACGCCGTGGGCGCGGATGATCACGGTGCCGGATGTGGCGTCGTCCAAGGTGTCGGCCAGACCTACGCCTGCCTCGGCGAGCTCGCGCACCACGATGGGGTTATGGATGAGCGGACCCAAGGTATGGACCTGAGTGCACTCCCCTGCCTGCGGCGCGGCGGCCAGCGCCATATCGAGCGCACGCTGTACGCCGTAGCAAGTGCCGGCGTGGGCGGCGATCTCGATGGTGGGCGCGTTTGCCTGGTCAGACGCAGCCGCGGCGGTGTTCGTCACGTTCTCGCTCATGGCTAGAACCTGCCCGGATGCTCGACGCACAGGTCGTCTCGCATGGCGTAGACGCGGCTCATGGCCTCGGACTCAAACCATTCCAGGCGCTCCGTGCGCTTAAGCCCAGCCGGTGCGTCGGAAAGCGAGACGGCCTTGCCGGCGCGGATCCAGCACTTCTTGGGACGCATGATCTTTTTGCCCGCGGGCGTGATGTCGGACCAGCCGCAGATGGCGAGCGGGTTGACGGGCGCCTTGCCCATCTGGGCGATGAGCGCAAAACCGCCGTGGACCTCGGGTTTGATCTCGCGCGAGCGGATGCGCGTGCCCTCGGGGAAGATCAGAACGTCCTCGCCGCGCTGCAGCGCATGCTGGGCGGCGCGCAGGCACTTCATATCGGCAGTACCACGCTCCACGGGGATGCCGCCAACGCGGCTAAAGGCCCAGCGCACAATCTTGCTCTTGGCGAACTCGGACTTAAAGATGGGACGAATCCGGCGCCCCCCAAAGAACAGCGCCGTCTCCACGGCCAAGAGCTCGGCCATCGAGGTGTGGTTGCAGATGACCACGCTGCCGCGGCCGTCCTGGCGCTCAAACAGCAGATTGGCATCCTCGACCTTCCAACGCCACATGAGCTTGGAGAAGGCCCAAAGGATGGCCATAACCACGACGACGGTGCCGCGGATGAGCGCCGGGAACTCGGCGTAGGGGGCGTTGTAATAGTCCTCTGGCGTCTGCTTAAACAGGCGCATGAGCTACCTCCTTTGGTTGATGAGGTCCTCGATGATACGAACGACCTCGTCGATGGTGTGGGCGGTGGAGTCGACGTGCACGGCGTCCTCGGCGGGCACGAGCGGGGCGACCTCGCGGCTGCTGTCGAGTTTGTCGCGCTGCTTAAGGGCGTCGAGCGTCTCGTCGACCTCGGCCTCGAGCTGCTCGGAAG
>WGSL01000054.1 GCA_014871665.1 Collinsella sp.
GATGGTCGGTGCCGCGGGTGCGGGGGTTGGGGCCGCTACGGGTACCGAAGCCGGTGCCGGTGCGGGAATTTGGTCGCAAGCAGAGGCGGGCACGGATTCGATGACGGGTGCGGGCTCCGGCGTCGTTTTCGGCTTGATCGTGGAATCTGCGGGCTTCACGGTGACGGGCGCGTCTGCAGCTGCAGTTTCAACCTCAACCTGCGTCGCGTTCTCGTTCTCGACGCTCGACTTTGCGTCGATGGGCGTGGATGCCATGGTGGTTATGCCGGCGTTGGCGTTCTCGGGGTCATAGACGACCGTGAGCGAGATGGCGGGCTGCGGCGTCTCGGGCTCCGGCGTCGACTCAGTAGCGTCTTGATCGGCGGGCTCGTCGGACTGATCGTCCTCGGCCTCGTCGCCAAAGACATCGCTGTTTTGGAGCGCAGACGCCTCAGGTTGGCTAGCGGCTTCTTCTGTTGTCGACTTGGGAGCCTCGTTGAGCTCCGCAGTGGCTTCCTGCTCGGATATGACTTCGGGATCGGTCGTGGCAGCGATTTCGGTTTCGGCTTCTGCCGTTACCTCAATAGCGACTTCGATTTCTGTCTCGGGCTCGGGCTCCGGCACGACTTCGGCCACGGGCTCGGGATGCTTAACGTGCTTGGGACGCACGGCCTTGAGGTCCTTCTCGCCGCGTTTTTTCTTTTTGTAGGACTGCTTGGCGCCCTTGGCTGCCTTGGGCTTGTCCTCGCCTTTGGCAAGGGCGGTATCCCAGGCCTCGTTGGCGATGACGGTGGCATACAGGCGACCGCCCTTAAAGACGGTCAGCCTTATGCAGTCGTCGAGCTCCTCGAGCAGCTCGCGCGTGGACTCGAAGCCCAGGTCATAAGCGGCCATGTCACCAGCAGCGAGCGCCTCCTCGACCTGCGTCATAAACGTTTGCTTGCCGCACCCAATCGCATCACGCAGCAGACGATACAGATAGATGTGGTTGCCCAGCGATAGCGTGGGCTTAACTATTGTCTTGCTCATGGCAAATCTCCTCTTTACATACCAAAGCATCTTACCATCGCGCGGGGCTTGCTACCTCGGCACCCAAGGCAAACGGGCGCGACCGTTGCCGGTTCGCGCCCGTTATACAGGTCGATTATCTATGAGGGGCAAACGTGCTTAGTTGCCCGATGCCGTGCCTTGGCTCGAGCTGTCAGATGCCGTGCCGGACGCGGTTCCACTCGAGCTGTTCGAGTTGCTGGTGTTGCTGCTGTCTGCTGAGCCCGTTCCCGACGTGGTGTCGCTCGTCTGGTCGCCCGTGCTCGGTTGAGAGCCGTCAGTCGTTTGGCTTGAGTCGGTTGTGCCGGATTGCGTACCGTTGTTGTTCACAGAAGAATCGGCGCCCTGCGACTGATCGGGGGTGTTCGAGGACGAGTCGGTGGATGCGGAGGTGCCCTGCGAGTCGTCCTGCTGGCTTTGCGATTGACCAGTGCTGTCCGCGTCGTGCTCGGTCGTGCGTGACGACAGAATCGGCTCGGGACGCTCGCCCAGACCCTCACCGGCGGTGGTGATAAGGATGGCAGCGGTGCAGGCGATAACCGCGACGATGGCGATGGCGATCGAGAAGATGATGACCTTCTTTTGCGTCTGGCTGCGCTCTGCCGCCGCCTTGGCGCGCAGGCTGTCGGGGGCGACGCGCGCCGTGGTCGCGCGCCCTGCAATCTGGCGCATCTCCTGGGTAGTCGCGGCGCCGCCTAAGTGCTCCTCGGCATTTAATTCAACGGGTTCATAGGCGCCGGCGGGGTAGTCGACGGTGGCGTGCGTACCTTTGAGGGCTTCGGCACTGGCAGAGATAAAGTGGCGGTAGACCTGCGAGGACACAACGGTGATGACCGAGCTCACAGCGGCACCGATCACCGATCCGGCGATACCGATCTTGGAGGCAAGCGCGACGCTCGTAGCGGCAGCTGCGGCGCCGGCGATGATCTGGGGAATGGAAATGTCGTCAAACAGGCCCTTTTTGGGCGCGATGGCCATGGTCTGGCCGATGGAATGGTTTTCGTGAACGCCGTTGTTGAGCGATGCCGGCGTCATGACACGTGTGCGCGGCGCGTCGGTGTACTTGGTTGTCATACGGGGTCCTCCCGGTGTAAATCTGCTTCGTTTCGTGTAGCCATCAGGGTACCCACCAGATGTGAATCGTACGTGACATTTAACAGATACCATCAACTCATCAAGGGGGCTTGCTGTCTTTGGTGCAATAGCTTGATGCTAAACTGGATTAACGATTGCGAGGTGGTTTACGTGATGTACCCGTATATGACATTCGAAGACGGTACCGAGGTCGTTCATTCTGACCTGATAACAGATGGGGATATCGAAAAGGTTATCGTGCATTTTGAACGACCGACGGTAGAGGGCTTCGACTCCGCTCGCTGTGAGTTGCCTTCCTGTTCGTGGACTGACTGGGAAGGGCATTTTACTCAGAGTGAAAAACGAGCTTTCGAAGAGTGTTTGAGCAAATAATTTAGATTAGTTCGAGTTTAGTTCGAATAAAGAAGCCGAATACGATGACCTAAAGCGTATGCATTTTTAGTATTAGATGCGTATGAAATGGAGGATGTGAATGGATGAGCTAATAGACTTTAAAAAACGATTTCTCAAGAATGGCGAGCTGGTTTCAATTCCAAAAAAGGAAAGCTATAAAAGAATCATGCTGCTATGGGCCGTCTCTTTCTTTGAATTAAATACAAGTTATACGGAGCTTCAGGTTAATCGTGTGCTGTCACAGCTCTATCCTGATTATGCCGTGTTGAGGCGGTACTTGGTTGATTATGGATTCCTATTAAGGGATGAGCGAGGCCTGAAATACGAGGTTAATCCTGATGTTCACGGTATTGAGAGCTAGCCGTCCGGTTCGGGTCCTATATATTGCTAGAGGGATAAGCGAAATAGGCAATTGGTGTGCGAATATTGCTTTGCCAATGCTGATTTACGAGGTAACTCACGATGTTTCTGCAACTGCTTTGATGGTCTGCTGCAGATTTGCCCCCTCTCTGTTTTCAGTTGCGCTCGCGCAGCTGCCTCAGAAGATGGGTATCGGGACACTGCAGGCCATGAGATTGGCAGACTTAATTCGCGCGGGATTATTCGTTTGCTATATTTTTGTTGATAGTAAATGGAGTATGTTTGCTATTACGTGCGCGGTATCGCTTTGCCGAACGGTTGAAATGCCCTGCTTTTACTCGTTGTTAAGAGCCAATACGAATAGTATCAATCGCGACGTAATTAATAATTCGTTTGGGTTTCTGCAGAATTTGATGATGGTTCTGGGGCCAGTTGCCGGCGGTTTTGTTGTCGCTCAATTTGGGGCGGAGGCTGTTCTTGCATTAGACGCGCTTTCTTTTGCCGCGTCGTTCTGGTTGCTGCGAGATGTTCCGTCGGTTATCGAGGTTAATGATAAAGAGGGGATAAGCAAAAATGAAAAAAACAGGACTGCATTTAGTGATCTTAGCGCGAAGCACTTGGCAATTGGTTTCCTATTAATCGATATTTCTAGTGGTGTGGCATTCGGCTCTCTGAATTCTCTTTTGCCAGCTATTGCGCAATTGCAATTTGACTCGTCATCGATACAATACGGATTCCTTCAGAGTAGTCTTACAATCGGACTGTTGTTCGGAAATACAATATATGGTCGTTTAATTAGTGGTTCCGATTGCGTTAAATCATATTGTTTTGTGACGTATCTTGCGCTCGGTGCGTATCTGGCGTTTGGCTATCGCTATGCGTCTGGGATATCATTTATTTTCCTTTTTATCGTCGGTGCCGGAAACGCCATTCAAGATGTGCTTCTCATAACATCGCTGCAGGATTTGGCGAGAGACGAATCTGAATCGATAAGCCTGTTTTCAATTAGGGAGTCTTTGCAATCGGTTGCTGTTGTTATTTCAACACTCCTTGTTTCGCTGTTCACGAGCATCGCGATGTTCTCAATTCTCGTTACAGGACTTGGTGTATTTTCAATTATGATGGTAGTTGTGTTTCAATTGAATTATTTGCGAAAGATGTGACGTTGATATGCCTAAAACGCTTTTAGTATTTCCCCCAGGATGGAGTCCAGTGGGGCCGTATCTTGCCTTGCCTGTTTTGAAGTCATATCTTCAAGAGGTTGAACAATATAAAGTTGACATCGTTGACTTAAACGTGGAATATTACGATGACCTCCTATCTTATAGACATGTCGAAGAGTGCTGTAAAAGGTATCGGGAATCAAAGGATTCGTTTAGTTCGAATGTTCAATTAACAATCGAGTTGATACAAAAGTCAGCACTTAATGTTGACGAGGCAAAAGATATTTTCAGATCGAAGAGATACTTTAATCTAAAAGAAAGACAATATGCTGAAAACATTTTTAGAAATGCACTCTATATCATAAATCACGTCTCATATGGAGTTAAATACACGTTCAACTCCATAGATCTGCCCTATGATTATTATTCGACACCAGAAATAATGAAATCGCTTGCGGATACCTTGCATAATCCGTTTATTTCCTTCTATGAAATTGCCTTTCCTAAGCGTATTCAGAGGGAAAAAATCGAGTTTATTGGGATTTCGGTGAGCGGCTGTTTCCAATTGATTTCTGCAGTTACGTTAGCGAAACTGATTAAAGAAGAATGTCCATCTGTTAAACACGTCTCATTGGGCGGCAATTACATTACTCGTTTAGCAGATGACTGCATGAAAGAATGGCATCCCTTTTTTGAATACATTGATTCGATAATGATGTATGACGGCGAAGAGCCGCTTGCACGTCTTCTTGAGCCTCTTGACTCTGGTGATGACAATCTCGACTGTGTTCCAAACCTTTGCCATGCTAAAGGTGGAAAGATATATAAAAACCATCGGATTGAGCAAACATTTATCAACGATACAGTTCCCGATTTCGATGGCTTCGCCCTTTCTAAATACTTCATGCCTGAGTTAATATTGCCGGTTTATTCCTCTAGGCAGTGTTTTAATCATTGCGCCTTCTGCACCATTCCCGGTGCTACCGGTGGTTGTTACCGAAAGATGCCTATATCGAGAGTATTTGAAATAATGTGTCGGTTAAATGAAAAATACGGCACGAGAGTTTTCTCTTTTGTGGATGAAACATTCGAAGGCAAAAGAATGGAGCAACTCGCGGATGAAATAAACGCATCGGGAAAAACGTTTTTCTGGCATGGAGAAACGAGGTTCTCTCCAACCCTAAGTACAGACGTTTTCAACAAGATATACCAAAGTGGATGTAGGCAGATTCAGTTTGGCCTCGAGTCATACAACCAAAGAGTTCTTGATCTAATGAAGAAGAACACGAGAGTTGATTGGATTGATCGCAATATCCATGATTGTCTCAATGCGGGTATTCCTGTTCATCTATTCTTTATGATTGGCTTTCCGACCGAAACTAAAGAAGAGGCTCTGAACACCTTAGCTTATACAGAGAATGTTTTGAATTATTCAAAACAGGTATGTGGTGTTCCATATTCCACGAGAGGATTTACGAATTTTGGTCTCGTTATGGGGTCGGATGTTTGGAATCATCCCGATAAGTATGGTGTCTCTGTAATGCCGAAGTCCCAATATGAGGATTTGCGCCTCGAAGTGGATTATGTTTCAGGCACTGGTTTAACTTTAAATGAAGCAAAATCCTTATCTGATGAGCATCATATTGATTTTTATATGCAAGAAGTCATAAACGGTAGCGACACAATTGACTTGCCCCAGCGGCTTCATATTTCAGAGGTGACCTGGATCCTAGATTCTATTCACGCTGTCAGGTATAAGGGACATTTGACCAAAGTAAAGCGACGGCTGACTAGTCTAAATCCAGCTGATCGAATCTGGCTGGATTCCAAGACCTCTGTCGTGCTCGTTGAGCCATTTGCCTACTTCTATAATTCTGAATACCATCATGTCTATGCTGTTTCCCAGTTGGTATACCTTAAGTTGGCCCGTTTATTGGAGGCCGATTGTAGCATTTCTCTTATCCTTGATCAGGGCGATCTCGAGCTGACAAGGGCGATAGAAGAACTGTTGCATTATGGATTGCTGAATACAAATATCGATGCCGATTATGTAATGCACGATAATGGTTTTCAATTGGTTAAAAGTTCGTTTGTGAAAGAAGTCGGACGCTCAAAAGAGGGGTTAAGAGTACTGCTGAGTTGTGCCACCCATAGAATGTGTGCGGTTAATGATTTTTCGTTCGCTTTGCTTTCGTTGTTTGAAAAGCCGATTACTAAGAACGAGGTGCGCGACATTTTGAAAAAAGAGGGACTATCGGCAAGCGAGGAGCAATTAAACAAGTTGGTTGATAATTGCATGAAAGCAGATATACTACAATTGATTAGATAGAGGAGGTTTCTGCATGGACGTTATTAACAAAGATCTCTTGGAGCAGCTGAAAGTGTTTCAGGAAGAGGGCGTCGTGGTAGAAGTGTTCGACTTTGAGGACTACATGGATAAATTCTGCCATTAGTTTCGGAATTTACTCGCCTCGCTTAAAGGAGAAGTCGATTATCGATTTCTCCTTTTTTAATTAAAGATATTTTTGAACTACATGCTCTTAGCACAGGTTGGCCTCTCAGTAAACTGGGAGGTTGCTTTGGCTAGTTAGAGATATGTGAACGTCCGTTAGACTGAATCTCAGGGTAGAAGGGGCCTCCAGTGTCCAGATCAACAAGGCAATGCTGCGTTTCGGCTAATAAGAACGATGGCTTTTTGCGTGTGGCGGCGGCGTCGCCGCAGATTCGCGTGGCCGATGTCGAGGGCAATGCCGAGGTTGCGTTAGCGGCTGTTCGCGCGGCTGTCGAGCGCGGCGTCCGTGCTCTGGTGCTGCCCGAGCTCAACTTGTGCGGCTATACCGCGGCCGATCTGTTCCATAACCGCACGCTGCTGCATGCCTGCGAGGCTGCTCTGGTGCATATCCTCGATGAGACTCGTGAGCTGCCGATTGTCTTTACCGTTGGCTTGCCCGTTGCGGTGGCAGAAAACATCAACAACTGCGCCGCCGTGTGCTGCGCGGGCGAGCTTTTGGGCCTTACGGCCAAGAAGTATCTGCCCAACTATGGCGAGTTCTACGAGCGCCGCTGGTTTGCTCCGGCGCCCGCAGATCCTGTGTGGGTCGAGTTTGCCGGTCAGGGTCCGGTTCCGCTGGGTTCGGGGCTTGTCTACCGCTGCTGTGATGAGGGTGCTGAGGACCTGGTGCTGGGCGTCGAGGTCTGTGAGGACCTGTGGGTACCTGCGCCGCCCTCGACCGAGATGGCGCTTGCCGGTGCGACGGTGATTCTCAACCCGTCGGCCTCGGACGAGATTATTGGTAAGGCAGATTACCGCCGCAGCCTTATCTCTAACCAAAGCGCGCGCCTGTACTGCGCCTATGCCTATGCGGACGCGAGTGAGGGCGAGTCCACGACCGACATGGTCTTTGCGGGCGAGAACCTCGTCTACGAAAACGGCTCCAAGCTCGCCGCGACGAAGCTCCTCACTTGCGATATGGCCGTCGCCGACGTTGACCTTGACCGCCTGGTTGCCGAGCGCCGTCGCTCGACGACGTGGGCGCGCACGGACGATGCGCCGGGGGCCACGACCGTTGAGTTTTCGTTTGAGGGCGTGTTGGCCGAAGAGCCTGTCCTGCGCGATGCCTGCAATATCGACCGCGTTTTCCCTCGTGCGCCCTTTGTGCCGGCCGACCACGGTGATCTGGCCGAGCGCTGCGAGACTATTCTCAATCTGCAGACTGCTGGCCTCAAGACCCGCCTTGCCCACACAGGTACCAAGGCTGCGGTTATCGGCCTTTCGGGTGGCTTGGACTCCACGCTGGCACTGCTTGTGACCGTGCGTGCCTTCGATGCGCTGGGGCTGCCGCGCACGGGTATCACGGCGGTCTCCATGCCAGGTTTTGGCACGACGCATCGCACCAAGTCCAATGCCGAGTCGCTCGCTCGCGACCTGGGTGTGAGCTTCCGCGAGGTTTCGATCCACGCGGCTGTGGAGCAGCACTTCAAGGACATTGAGCACGATTCGGCCGTGCAGGACGTGACCTACGAGAACAGCCAGGCCCGCGAGCGTACGCAGATTCTGATGGACCTGGCCAACCAGGCTGGCGGCTTTGTCATCGGTACCGGCGACCTGTCGGAGCTGGCGCTCGGCTGGGCTACCTATAACGGCGACCACATGAGCATGTACGCCGTCAACGCGAGCGTGCCCAAGACGCTTGTGCGCCATCTGGTGCGCTATGCCGCCGATGTCTTTGGCGGGCGTATTGCCGAGGTCTTGCTCGATATCCTCGATACGCCGGTGTCCCCCGAGCTTCTGCCGCCCACGGGCGACGGCGAGATTGCGCAGAGGACCGAGGATTTGGTGGGCCCGTACGAGCTGCACGACTACTTCCTCTACTACCTGCTACGTTTTGGCTTTGAGCCGGGCAAGATCTACCGCATGGCGCTCAAGAGCTTCGAGGGCGTCTACGACGCCAAGACCGTCCACACGTGGCTACGTACGTTCTACCGTCGCTTCTTTGCCCAGCAGTTTAAGCGCAGCTGCCTGCCCGATGGTCCCAAGGTGGGCTCGGTGACGCTCAGCCCGCGCGGCGATTGGCGTATGCCGAGTGACGCCAGCTCGCGTCTGTGGCTTGCGCAGATCGATGCGCTCAATCCGGTTGACTAAGGTTGGCTAAATTGAACCAATACGGGGGTTACAAGCGTTACACTTTTGCAATCTGATGGCCCGTATCGCGCGGCGCTCTTGTCGGAGCGCCGCGTTTTTCATATCGAAAGGTGGCACCATGCAGGCATCGCAGCGTCTCGACCGCTTTGGCGCGGAGGTCTTCGCCTCGCTCAACAACAAGCTTCTCGCGCTGAAGGCTCAGGGCAAGACCATTTACAACATGAGCGTGGGCACGCCCGATTTTAAGCCGTACGACCATGTGGTCGAGGCGCTCACGCAGGCAGCCCAAGATCCCGAGATGTGGAAGTATGCCCTGCGCGACCTGCCCGAACTCAAGCAGGCCGTGTGCGATTACTATGAGCGTCGCTTTGGCGTTTCGGGCATTACGCCGTCTATGGTGCAGTCGTGCAACGGCACGCAGGAGGGCGTGGGCCATTTGGGCCTGGCCCTGCTCGATCCGGGTGACACCATTCTGGTTCCCGATCCGTGCTACCCGGTCTTTGAGGCGGGTGCCAAGATCGCCGATGCCAAGCTCGAATACTATCCGCTGGTTGCCGAGCATAATTACCTGCCCTATGTGGCGGGTATCGATCCCGAGGTGGCCGATCGTGCCAAGTATATGATCGTGTCGCTGCCTGCGAACCCGGTGGGCTCGGTGGGCACACCCGAGGTCTACGAGGAGATTATCGCTTTCGCCCGCGAGCATGATCTGCTCATCGTTCACGACAACGCGTACTCCGACATCGTGTTTGACGGCGAGCCCGGCGGCAGCTTCTTGCAGTATCCCGGTGCGCTTGAGGTGGGCGTGGAGTTCTTCTCGCTTTCCAAGTCGTTTAACGTCACCGGTGCCCGCATCGGCTTTTTGGTCGGTCGCGAGGACGTGGTCTCGGCCTTTGCCAAGCTGCGCGGCCAGATCGACTTCGGTATGTTTTTCCCGATCCAGAAGGCTGCTATCGCCTGCCTGAACGGTCCGCGCGATGAGGTCGAGGCGCAGCGCCTGAAGTACCAGGAACGTCGCGATGCCCTGTGCGACGGTCTTGAGGGCCTGGGCTGGGAGCGTCCCAACGCGCATGGCTCTATGTTTGTGTGGGCCAAGCTTCCCGGTGGTCGCACCGATTCCATGGCGTTTTGCGAGGAGCTTATGGAGAAGGCCGGCGTTGTGGTGACGCCGGGCGCGAGCTTTGGCCCTTCGGGCGAGGGGCACGTGCGTATGGCACTGGTCCTGCCGCCCGATCAGATCGCTTTGGCTGTCGAGGCCATTCGCGAGGCGGGCCTGTATTAGAAACCTATTTCGACTCGTCAATAGCTCGAAACCGATTTCGTGCAGTTATTTTACGAATTCTGCAAACAATTTCGGTTAACGGTCGATTTTTGGCTGCGAATAGGAGCATAATCAAAGTCCCGATTGGATGTATTGGGATTACGGCAAGCCGCTCGGGTCGTTCCCGGGCGGCTTGTTTGTGGAGAGAGATGGGAGTTTCTAATGGTTAACGAGAAGAAGGTCGCTATTGTCGGCTGCGGTTTCGTCGGTTCGTCTTCGGCGTTCGCTCTGATGCAGAGCGGTCTGTTCTCCGAGATGGTCCTCATCGACGTGGACAAGAACCGCGCCGAGGGTGAGGCCCTGGATATCGCGCACGGCATGACGTTTGCCGAGCCGATGAAGATCTACGCCGGCGATTATTCCGATGTCGCCGACGCCGCCATGATCGTCGTCACCGCTGGCGCTGCCCAGAAGCCCGGTGAGACCCGCCTGGACTTGGTCAACAAGAACGTCAGCATCTTTAAGTCCATTATCCCCGAGATTAAGAAGTCCGGCTTCGACGGCATTCTGCTCATCGTCTCCAACCCGGTCGATGTTCTGACCTACGCCGCCATCAAGATGTCCGGCCTGCCTGAGGGCCACGTCATCGGCTCCGGCACCGTGCTCGACACCGGCCGTCTGCAACAGATGCTTGGCGCTCACGTCGAGGTTGACCCGCGCGATGTCCAGGCCTACGTCATGGGTGAGCACGGCGACTCCGAGTTTGTCGCTTGGTCCAGCGCTCAGGTTGCTGGCGTTCCGCTGAACACCTTCTGCGAGCTTCACGGCCACCTGGAGCATGAGGCTGCCGAGAAGCGCATCGCCGAGGACGTCAAGAACTCCGCCTACACCATCATCGAGAAGAAGCACGCCACCTACTATGGCGTCGCCATGGCCGTCAAGCGCATCTGCACCGCCGTCATGCGCGATGAGCAGACCGTTCTGCCTGTCTCTTCGCTCATGGTGGGCGAGTATGGCCTGTCCGATCTTGCCATCTCCATGCCGACCGTCGTTGGCCGCGACGGCGTTGTCTGCCGCGTCCCCGTGCCGCTGAACGATGACGAGCAGCATGAGCTCACCGTCTCCGCCAAGGCCCTCAAGGACATCATCGACAGCGTCGACTTCTCCTGCTAAATCAAGCTCGCTAGAGCGAAAAGCTACAATGAAGGCGTCCGAGTCCACGCGGCCCGGGCGCTATTTTGGTGCAAAGTAACCTGACCCCAATGCACTATAGTCGATGGGAGGGCCATGTCGGATTCGCCTAATTTTTTGACCTATGCCCAGACGGCGTTTGATCCGTTTGAGGAGCGGCCGTTCTGCGCGGTGGATAGCCTGGTCTTTGCGTGGTTGTCCTATTTGCGTTTGCCGGGTGATATGGCGGAGCTGACGAACTGGCAGGGCCTAGACGTACGCGAGCTGCTGCGTGCCGAGTGCTATCGGGACATGATTGACGACTTGTGGGACCCGGAGGGGAGCAGGGCCTTGTTGGAGGCCGTGGCAGCAAGTCCTCGCTACCGTGGCGTGCACGTTTGCGGCTATCGTGCTGTGAGCGATGTGGTGGCGACGGAGCAGTTTGCAGCCATGGCGTTCCGGTTTCCGGCGGGGTTTAGTTATCTTTCCTTCCGGGGGACCGACAGCACGATTGTGGGCTGGAAAGAGGACTTTAACATGGCGTTCCGGTGTCCTGTGCCGGCCCAGGAATCCGCGGCGCGTTATGTGGACGAGGCGGCGGATGCGATCGACGGGCCGCTTTTGTGCGGAGGTCATTCCAAGGGTGGAAACCTTGCGGTGTACGGTGCGGCGATGTGCTCCGATGTCGCTCGTGAGCGAATTGAACGGGCATATTCCCATGATGGTCCGGGCTTCGTCGAGGAGTTTCTGAACGGCGACGCTTTTGCCGATCTTTCCGGTCGAATCGACAAGACGCTACCTCGGTCGTCGATCTTTGGCATGATGTTCGAGACACAAGAGGACTATGCCATCGTTGAGAGCACCGAGTTCAGCCTGCTGCAGCACAATCCCTTTAGCTGGGTGGTTGATGGTCGCGACTTCGTGTACTGTGAGCGCCTGTCCGCCGGTGCTCGATATGTTGATGGCTCCATTCGCGAGATGCTGCTTGCAGTGTCGCCTGGCGAGCGCGAGCGTTTTGTAGATGCGTTGTTCTCCGTGTTTGAGGCAACGGGTGCTGAGCGGTTTGCGGATATCGCTGGGAATCTGCGCGAGAGCCTGCCCGTGATGCTCCAGGCTGCGCAAGGCTTTGACAAGGATACGCGACGCTTTGTCTCGCAGACCATCGCGGCAATCCTAAAATGTGCGCTTCTGCCCAAACGTCCCCAGATCGACATGCCCGCTGCCGGCAAGAGCTTGGCAGAACAGCTCGAGGCTTGGCAGTCCGAGCTCCTGCGCTAGCCATTGGTGCAAAGCAACCTGTCCCCGATGCACCAATCTTCGATACG
The DNA here is from genome assembly GCA_014871665.1 of Collinsella sp. Taxonomy (GTDB): domain Bacteria; phylum Actinomycetota; class Coriobacteriia; order Coriobacteriales; family Coriobacteriaceae; genus Collinsella. The sequence continues at coordinate 12,436 of WGSL01000054.1, forward strand.
CTTGGGGCAGGCTCGACCGCTATACTGGTTCGTGCTCAATTCGATCTAGAACGGAATGCCGTATATGAAAATCAATCACGCAATCTTGCATATCCTGGACTTTGACTCGGCCGTCAACGTTATGAGCCAGCGCGAGCTCGATATCGAAAGCCGTACCGTGCGCAATTTTGTAACCACGCATCTGCGCCGCGCACGCACCTCGGCCGACAATAAACGCGCCACGTTTGCCGAGAACTCCGCATTCGGCGGCGAGCTCAAGGGCTATTTCTTTGGCGAGCGCGAGTTCGTGGACCTGTCGCAGCAGATTGCGGAGTTTATCTCCTCCGAGCTCACCAAAGCCGAGAAAGCCGAGTCTACCGATGTGCTCGTGGCTGATTTTGACGACGATGAGGATGCCCGCTGGTTTGCCGTGATGCTGCTGGGCTCCAAGCAGGCTTTTATGCACGAGGTGGGCCGCGAGGAGGGGGAGGTGCGCAACGACATCGCGCGCCACTACGCTATTCTGCCAAACCCCTCGCAAAAGGTTCCAAGCTATGCCATCGTGCGTGCGAGCACCATGGAGATCGGCTACGTGGACAAGAAGCGCAAGATTGCCGGCGAGGACCGTATGCTTATCCCCGATGGCCTGCTGCAGTGCGACACGGGCGTATCGGGCAAGGAGGTCATCGACACCGTGACGCGTGTGGTCGAGGAAGTCGCCGAGGAGCACGGTGCCAATACGGCCGTAGCGCTCGCCAAGGTTAAGGCTGCTGTTGCCGAGAAGGTCGAGGATGACGAGGAGCTGCCGCCTTGGGATATCGTCGACGAGGTCTTTGAGGACGAGCCGGTCATCAAGGAGAGCGTGCGCGCGGCACTGACCGAGGAGAAGGTGCCTGAGCGTGTGCCCGTGGAGCGCAAGCAGGTCGAACGCGCGGCGGTGCGCAATCATAAGATCCGTACCGACACGGGTATCGAGATCAGCTTCCCGGCCGAGATGGGTTCGAACTCTGAGTACATCGAGTTTGTCAACGAGCCCAACGGCCTCATCTCCATCGAGCTCAAGAACATCGGAAGTATTGAGAATCGATAAACTGCTCTTGGACGTTGCAAAAAACAAAGGCCGAAGCCTTTTGGGACTTCGGCCTTTTTTGTTTTCGGCTTGGTTGCTGACATTGCGCCGCAGGTTGAGCTCACGTCAGCGAAAACGCCCCTAAGCGGTAGTGTCGAGAAAGTTGGTGTAGAGCCCCATCCGAAGCGAGTCGGCCCGGCG